>JAUSAB010000078.1 GCA_030653035.1 Desulfocapsaceae bacterium
CCGCCCCTCGCCGAACAACACCGCATCGTCGCCAAGGTTGATGAGCTGATGGCCCTGTGCGACCAACTGGAAGCCCAGCTTGCCACCAGCCAAACCGACAGCCGCCGCCTGCTCGAAGCCGTGCTGCGCGACGCGCTTGTGTTTCATTGAAAAAATAACAGATAGGGTAAATGACCGTCATTCCGGCGCAGGCCGGAATGACGGGGTAGCTAAGACACTCAGTATTTTATAGAGTTACCGGATATTTCTTCGCATTCCCCACCATCTTCTTATGGGCCGCCTCAACCGGATCAATGTCAAATTTACTGGCCAGCATGGTGAGGTAGATCATCACATCGCCAATCTCTTCTTCAATATGTTCCCGGGTGGCCGCATCCACCGTTCTGCTCTCCGGGCCTTCCATCCATTGAAAGATCTCCACCAGTTCCGCAGCCTCAACGCTGAGGGCCATAACCAGATTCTTGGGGGAGTGAAATTGCTCCCAATTCCGTTCCTTGACGAATTGTGTGAGCTTCGTCTGCAATTTTTTCATGATAGCTGTCTTTGTCGTGGTATTTGTTGGTGGATTCTGGTAGATTTTTTTCATTTTCACCTGCCAGTTCAGGAACATTGATTCTGGGAAGAGTAACCCATTTTTTCTTTTAGCGGATATAATTTCATGAAAAATCGTTCATCTGTTTTTCCCTCCTTCTTTTTTTGTACCTTTCTGCTTTTTTCTTCCCTGGATACAGGGTTGGCCAATGGGCAGGCCCCAGTGGACATGGGCCGAAACAAGATGATCGGCTATATGATCAGCAAGCAGTTGCCGGGTATGCATTTCAGCGACAAGAAGATGGATGACTCTTTGAGTCGCGCCGCCTTTACTCTGTATCTGAAGCAGCTTGATTTTCAGAAGCGTTTTCTGCTGCGGCAGGATGTTGATGCCCTAACCACCTATTCTCAATCGATTGATGATGAATTGCTGCATGGCAGTGAGGCCTTGCCGCAAAAAGGTTTTGAGCTTCTGAATGTTCGTATTCAACAGGTTGAAAAGATGGTGACCGAGATCCTGGCCGCCGAGATTGATGTCAATCAGAAGGATTCCTATGAGATGGATCCGGAAAAATCAACGTATGCCACCGATCTGCAGGGATTACGGGAATATTGGCGCAAGATGATCAAGGCGCAGATCGTTAGCAGGTATCTGGATGCGCTGGCTGATCAGCAGACGGCAAAAGAAAAGAAAAGCGATACTCTCCTGTGGAAGGAGGCGAAAGAAAGGGTGGTTAAGCAGAATAAAGAGTTCTTTCATCGCCTGCATCAGGAGACGGTACAGGATCATCTGGATCGTTATTTTGACGCAGTGGCAAGGGCCTTTGATCCGCATACCAACTATATGCCCCCTGATAATAAGGAAGATTTTGATATCCACATGCGCGGCAGTCTGGAAGGGATTGGCGCGGTACTGCGCGAGGAGGACGGGTATATCAAGGTCGTGTCCATTATTCCCGGCAGTGCTTCGGCCAGACAGGGACAGCTTGAGGCCGAGGACATTATCCTTGAGGTGGCCCAGAAGAATGGGGATCCGGTAGAAATTACCGATATGCGTCTACGGGATGCCGTTCGCTTGATCCGAGGCCCCAAGGGGAGTGAAGTTCGTTTGACCGTGAAAAAGCCGGATGGGGTGAAGGTGCTGATTCCTCTGGTCAGAGAAGTGGTTCAGATTGAAGAGACTTTTGTGAAATCGACGTCGCTTGATATCCCTGCTGGAGGGAAGATAGGGTATATCATGATCCCCAGTTTCTATCGTGATTTTGAAGGGTCTAAGAACGGGAAAGAGGCCAGAAATTGTACGGATGATACCCGGAAGGCTATCGAAGACCTAAAGAAGACGGGAATTAATGGCCTGATTCTCGATCTGCGCAATAATGGCGGCGGCTCTTTGGTGGATGCGGTTGATACTACTGGTCTTTTTATTAAGACCGGGCCGGTTGTGCAGGTGAAAAACAGTTCTGGTGCGCAGCGGATTCTCAGCGATGAAGATCCGGCGATTGTTTATGATGGCCCTTTGGTGGTTCTGGTGAATCAGTTTTCGGCCTCAGCCTCGGAGATTGTGGCGGCGGCCCTGCAGGACTATGGGCGGGCGGTGATTATCGGCGGCAAGCACACCCATGGCAAGGGAACGGTGCAAACCCTGGTGGATATGAATGAAAATATTCCCTCCTTGCATCTGCGCACCTATGATGATTTAGGGGCGTTGAAGGTAACTATCCAGAAGTTTTACCGGGTGAATGGCGGCTCGACTCAATACAAGGGTGTAGAGTCAGATATTGTGCTGCCGAGCCTGTTTCAATATCTGAAATCAGGCGAGCAGTATATTGATTACTCTCTGCCTTGGGATCAGGTGGCGTCCACGCCCTTTGTCAGATACAGTGGCAAAAAGATTGATCTGGATCGGCTGATTGCGACCAGTAAACTGCGGGTTGAGTCCGATTCAGGGCTGCAGGCCATTGCCGATGAGGCAAAAAAGGCGGAAGACCGAAGCAAGGACACGGTGGTGTCGCTGCAGTTAAGTGATATGAAGAAGAAGCGTGAAGAGGCGGATCTGGCCAGAAAGAAAATAGGTTCTCATTATCGAAAATATCGGGTGGAGCAGGATGGAGAGATGGGGGAAGAGGCGGAAAAAAATGCCAAGAAGGGAGATGAACGGCTGAAATGGCTGGAGGAAGTGAAGGATGATCCCTATATTGGTGAGGCCACGCGGGTGCTGGTCGATATGGCCCATCTATAAGCGTTGTCCGGGACAATTAAGATAAGTAGAACTCTTGTAAAAAAATGTTGATTATCAGAAAAAAAAATGATAAAGCTCGAGCTTATGAATGAGTATTCATTTAATGGATGGCTTAGGGACAGCGAATGGCAGAGGACTGGTGATGCATGAAACTTGATGAGGCGTTTAGAAATTATAGGGAAAAGATTGTTGACAGGTGGGTTGAATACACCTTGTCCACCTATAAGTCCTCAGCCTTTTTTATAAAAGAAAAGGATAAATTCGCTAATCCCGTGGGCGGTAATACCCGAGAGGCCCTGGATGCCTTGTTTGGCCTGCTTGCCAGGAATGCTGATCCCCAAGAGTTTGTCGCTCCCCTGGAGCAGATTATGCGTATTCGCGCCATACAGGAGTTTGCGGCTTCTGTGGCAGTTGGACCGATTCATGCGGTCAAGCATATTACTCGCGAGATTTTGAGCAAAGACAAGGAACGATGTCATCTTGTTCAGGATCTGTATGATTTTGAGTTTGCGGTTGACCTTGCCGTACTTGCCGCCTTTGACCTGTACATGCAATGCCGGGAGCGGTTGTATCAGGTTCGGATTCAGGAAATAAAGACCGGCAATTTTATTCTTACTGACAGCAAATGTCCAACGAATTTGCTGAAAACCAATATTCAGGAGTCTCTAAAGACTGTTGAGAACCATTAACTGGGGCTGGCCGGAAGGGGGGGGCTCTTTCGTGGCGGTTTCCAACACTGTTAAATTTGAAGCGAGGTAAGAAATGAAGTACGCCTTCTCATTCCTGGCAGTCATTGCTCTGATTTTGATTGCAGGGCTAGGATCCCAGATACCGGGCATGCAATACTTTTTTGGTGTTGCCATACCGTATCTGGCCATTATGCTCTTTGTGGGTGGTTTTGTTTACCGAGTCATGCAGTGGGCCAAATCACCTGTTCCTTTTTCTATTCCCACCACCTGTGGTCAAGGTGCTTCGCTGGACTTCATCAAGCAGGACAAGCTTGATTGTCCCACTAAGACCTCAGAGGTTGTGGCCAGAATGTTTCTGGAGATTTTTCTCTTCAGGTCGTTGTTTCGGAATACCAAGTCTGAGATTCATAACGGGCCAAAAGTTACCTATGAATCATCGAAGTGGTTGTGGCTTTTTGGCCTGCTTTTTCATTATTCGTTTCTGCTGATCGTGATCAGGCATATGCGTCTCTTCATCGATCCCATTCCTTTCTGGCTGTCTGCCATTGAAAGTGTTGATTCCATGCTGCAGATCGGCGCACCGACCCTCTATCTCTCGAGTGTGACTCTTCTGGGCGGGATTGCTCTTCTCTTCGGACGTCGTCTTGTCAACCGTCATGTCCGTTATATCTCATTGAATAACGATTATTTCCCTCTGGTCTTGATCTTTGCGATCGCTCTGACCGGCATTTTGATGCGTTATTTCCTGCGCAACAATATTGACATCATTACTATAAAGACTCTGGCAATGGGACTGGTGACTTTTTCTCCGGTGATCAGTGCCAAGATTGGGGCTATCTTTTATATTCATCTCTTTCTGGTTTCCATCCTGCTTGCCTATTTTCCTTTCAGCAAGTTGATGCATATGGGGGGGGTGTTCATGAGTCCTACCAGGAATATGGCCAATGACAGTCGGGCAAAACGACATATTAATCCTTGGAATGATCCGGAGATTAAACCCCATTCCTATGCCGGATATGAGGATGAGTTCAGAGAGTTTATGGTGGATGCGGGTATCCCGGTTGAAAAAGAGTTGTCTGCCGTCCAAGATGAAGCGTGAGCTTGCCTCCACCCAAAAATAGCTTATAAGGATACATGACGATGGCCGTTCCAAAATTAGAACAATTATCGAAAAGCGTAGTGCAGGGGCCGTCCCTGGCAACAGGAGCGATACCTACCAAGGACTGGATGGATATCCCTGCGATCTTTAAACCGGGTAATTATGCCTATCAGGCTAAAAAGGAAAAGGTAGAATACCTGAACAGTCAGAAGGATCTGCAATTTCCTAATGCCCGTGAGTGGTCCCCAGAGGATGATGACTGGAAGCTTCCCGAAGATTGGAAGGATATTATCCTCAAAGGCTTGAAAGAGCGTCTGGATAAATTCCGCTCCCTGAAGATCTTTATGGATTGCTGTGTCCGTTGCGGGGCATGCGCTGACAAGTGTCACTTTTTTCTCGGAACCGGAGATCCCAAGAACATGCCGGTCTTGCGAGCTGAGCTGCTCAGGTCGATTTACCGCAATGATTTTACCCTCGGCGGCAAGTTGTTGGGTAAAATGGCCGGTGCTCGGGAAATGACCGTTGGTGTGCTCAAAGAGTGGTTCATGTACTCTTACCAGTGTACTGAGTGTCGACGGTGTTCTGTTTTCTGTCCTTACGGTATTGATACTGCCGAGGTTACCATGATGCTGCGCGAGCTGCTGCATCTGGTGGGAGTGGGTATAAACTGGATCCTGGAGCCTGCCTCAAACTCCAATCGTACCGGTAACCATATGGGGTTGCAGCCTCATACCTTCAAGGACAATGTTGATTTCCTGGCAGATGATGTCGAGAACCTTACGGGCATAAAGATCAATCATTCCTTTAACCGCAAGGGAGCAGAGGTTCTGTTTATTACCCCTTCTGCGGATGTCTTTGCCGAACCGGGTCTCTATACGGCCATGGGCTATCTGCTTCTCTTTGAGCATATTGGGTTGGACTATACCTTCTCCACCTATGCCTCTGAGGGTGGAAACTTTGGCCTTTTCACCAACAATGAGTTGATGAAGAAGCTCAATGGCAAGATGTACGCCGAGGCAAAACGGCTGGGAGTAAAATATATCATCGGTGGCGAATGCGGTCATATGTGGCGCGTTATTCATCAGTATATGGATACCATGAATGGTCCTGCTGATTTTCTGGAGGTGCCGAAATCCTCTATTACCGGGACTACTTTCCACAACGCTGCTTCAACCAAGATGGTTCATATCAGTGAGTTTACTGCCGACCTGATCAAGAATGGCAAGTTGAAGCTTGACAAGAGCCGGAACGCCCATGTCAAGGCTACCTTCCATGATTCCTGTAACCCGGCCCGGGCCATGGGCCTTATGGATGAGCCTCGCTATATCTTGGATCATGTCGTTGATAACTGGGTAGAAATGCCTGAAAATACTATTCGCGAGCAGACCTTCTGTTGTGGATCCGGTACCGGTTTGAATACTGATGAGATCATGGAGCTCAGGATGCGTTCCGGGTTGCCTCGGGCCAATGCCGTGAAACATGTGATCGACAAGCATGATGTCAACACCTTATCCTGTGTGTGTGCCATTGACCGTGCCACATTGACCTCACTCATGAATTACTGGAATCCAGGATGCAAAGTGTGCGGGGTCTCTGAGCTTGTTGGGAATGCCCTGGTAATGGATGGTGAAAATCGACAAGAACTTGACGAGGGTCTCAGGACCTTAGTCTAAACCGGACCAGAACGGAGGAAATTTTATAATGTACAATAAAGGAACAATCATACCAGGACTGATTATTTTTGTCCTCTTTGTGACCTTCCCCATCTGGTTTAATGGTTTGAAGGCAGGTACCCTGCCAAAACCTGAGTTACCACCGGGTGGAGAAAAAAAATGTGTCATGCCTGTTGAGTATATGCGGGCCAATCATATGCAGCTTTTGAACGAGTGGCGGGATAATGTCCTGCGTGACGATAACCGGACCGTTGTTACGGTTGAAGGAAAGCCGTATCGCAAGGGTCTGCAGATGGCGTGTATGAACTGTCATAGCAATAAAGAAAAATTCTGTGATAACTGCCATGCCTATACCGCTGTAAAACCATATTGTTGGGATTGTCATCTGACTCCCAAGGAAGCAGCATCGAAGGAGGTGACCCACTAATGGATAAGCAAAGAAGAAAATTCCTCAAGATTGCTGGCGCAACAGCGCTTGCAGGGATCGGGGCCCCGGCTCTTATCAGGCTGACCTCTTCAACTGCCCTTGCCGCTGAGCATGGTGCCGCTGTTGGTCATGCCGCAGAAGCTGCGCATGGAGTTCCTGCCCCTGCTGCCCCGCTAGGAGTACGTCTGGGGATGGTCATTGATATGCGCAAGATTACGGAACAGCCGGAACTTCTTGATAACGCCATTGCTGCCTGTAACTACGCCCATAATATCCCTCAGTTTGACAATCGGAAGAGTGAGATAAAATGGATATGGAAGGCTCCTTTTGCCAATGTCTTTCCTGTAGAGTCTTCCTACCATTTAGCAAAAAGTGTTGAAAAGACTGATTTTGCCGTTCTCTGTAATCATTGTGACAATCCGCCATGCGTGCGTGCCTGTCCAACCCAGGCCACCTTCAAAGTGAAGGGAAATGGTATTGTGGCCATGGACTTCCATCGTTGTATTGGCTGTCGTTTTTGTATGGCTGCCTGTCCGTACGGGGCGAGAAGTTTCAATTGGGAAGATCCTCGGCCTTATATTAAAAAATATAATAAGGATTTTGCAAGTCGTATGCGGGGAGTTGTTGAGAAATGCAACTTCTGCGGCGAGCGCCTGGCCCTTGGGCAGGAACCTGCCTGTGTAGAGGCCTGCAAAGGAACGGGAGCCATAGTTTTTGGTGATCTGAATGATGCGAAGTCAGAGATCAGACAGGTTCTTGATAAAGAGTTTACTATCCAGCGGAATGCTGCACTGGGTACTAAACCTTCAGTCTTCTACATAGTGTGAGGGAGTCATGATTGAAAAAACACTCAAAGGCAAGCCGGCCTATTGGATCTGGCTTGCATTTTTAGGAATGTTCATTGCTGTAGGGGTTGCCTGTTATGCGCGGCAGTATCTCTTC
>JAUSAB010000001.1 GCA_030653035.1 Desulfocapsaceae bacterium
CACCCAGCCCTCCGGTCACACTTAAACCAGTCTGCTGCAGAACAACACTCGCTTCCTGCCCGCCACTCACCGGCAAAACAGGCATTCCAAAAGTCAAAATCAAAAAGGTCAGACAGATACCGGCAATATTTTTTTTCATACACCCTCCTGAACCAGAAATGTTTCATGCCTCCTGGACCGAAGACAATGACGGCCCAACACATGCTTTTAAAGCTACAAATCACACCATACAATGAAATCACATTTTTCGTAAAATTGTCAAATCAACTCACCAGTTTCCCCATATTGATTCGTAACACCCAGAGCACCAAACGAGGGTTACCATCAAATGGTTTACGGAGATCACTTAAAATACGTAACTTATTATCGTTTGACATTTCCCCCTGTCCCTGCCTATGATGAATAAATTTTATGATTTTCTAACAGGCGCGTCTTGCAATACAAAGACAGGTCTAATTATGCTGGTATGTGAGCCGAAAGAAAAATGACACTTCTTCTTTAGTTTCTTATAGGTGCCAAAGTGACTGAATATTACAGGAATAATCAATATTACAATGGTGTCAATTTTGCCGATTACAGGTTTTCTGCAGGTGAAAATCGAACTGCTGAGCCAACACCAAATTCTGAATCTAAAATAGAAACAAATTGTTATGAGTGTGGTATCCATATTATATTAATAGTTCCATATAAAATAAAAAGGCAACGGGATGTTGGGAATGAGGATATAATTAATAAAATAGAATCCAACCTTTGCTCTAAATGCAGAATAAAAATATACGACGACAACAATATAGAAATTAACTGCGATTGTGGAAAAAAGTATTCAAAAAAAATTAACTGGATAAAAAATAACAAATACATGTTTTGTGAATGCGGTGCAAAAATTGACACTACAACAGAGTGCATCGAAATGAAAAAAAGAGATAATATCAGGACAATTGACTCACAGAGATGTTGGTATAACTTGCTGGGGTAGGGGAAATCGGGGTCTGACCCGATTTCCCTTTATTCCTTTAGTTCAAGAATTAGAGGCAGAAAGCAACACTGAGCGAGTTTCTGAATCCGGCCCATAGCTTTTACACTGGAAACCTATCACCAATCATTTAAGAGGATCGCCTTAGCGACCTCTATATCTTAATGTCATCTGAAAAAAATGAAATCACCAGACCTGCTAATTTCCTATAATGAGAAGCTACCATCTGAAATGTTTGATGATATTAAAAAAATATTATCAAATGAAAGTTGTACTGTAATTGTTGAATCACGACCAGATGAGGGAATGTTTGCCTGTGCTGAGTGGTTTCTGCCAGCTGCCGTAATGGCATATATCAGTAAGCCATATTTTGAAGGCTTTCTTTCGGAAATGGGAAAAGACCATTATAAACTTTTAAAGGAAAAGTTAACCACCTTAGTCAATAGCATAGCTAAGAAACAGGAAAATGAGCCTATCCTCTTGGTGTCTAGCGAGAAAAAACTAAGCAAAAACAACCCATTTTCACAAGCATTTTCATTTTATGCAGATACGAATGATGGACGTAAATTTAAACTCTTAATTCCCAAGTATTCTGTCAACTCAAACTATGATTCAATAGTTAAAGAATTTTTGCAATATTTGGAAGATTACTATGCAAATCGTAAGGATCTTAGCGATATAGGATTTGATAAAACAGTAAAGCTAGCATCCAGGGATATTTTTATACATTATAACGAAGAGACTGAATTAATTGAGTGGCTCGATCAAAGAAAGTATAAAAATATATAACTAGCCACTTCAGTTAACCGTAAAAAGCTGCGGCAACTGAGTTTCACTTTCTCTATCCTCAACGCCATCACAAAAAACCAGACCATCCACCACAAGGAGAGACTCATGTTTGATTTCACCTTTCACAACCCGACCAAAATCATCTTCGGCGCCGGCAAGGAGGCCCTGATCGGCGCTGAGCTCAACGCTGCCGGAATCAAGAAAGTCCTGCTGGTTTACGGCCGCAACTCGGTGGTCAAAAGCGGCCTACTGGAGCGGGTCCTGGCCAGCCTCAAGGGTGGCAATATCAGTTGCAGTCAGTATGGCGGGGTGGACTCCAATCCGCTTCTTTCCCATACCAGGGAAGGCGTGGCCCTGGCCAGGCGGGACAAGGTCGAGGCGATCTTGGCGGTGGGCGGCGGCTCGGTGCTGGACGAGTCCAAGGCCATCGCCGTGGGCACCCTGGCCGACTGCGATGTCTGGGACTTCTTTGTCGGTAAGGAGGTGACGCGGGCCCTGCCCATCTTTACCATCCTGACCCTGGCCGCCACCGGCAGCGAGATGAACGGCAACTCGGTTGTCACCAATGCCGAGACAAAACAGAAATACAACATCGCCTCGCCCCACACCTACCCCAAGGTCTCCATCCTCAACCCGGAACTGACCCATTCCGTGCCCCTGAACTACACGGCCTACAGCGCGGTGGATGCGATCTGCCATGTCTGCGAGGGCTATTTCACAAAAGAGCCAGGCACCCATCTCCAGGATCGGCTGGTGGAAGGGATCATCAAAACGGTGATCGAGACCACAGATCTGATCATGGCCGATCCCAGTCACGCCCAGGCCCGCGCCTCCTTCATGTGGACCGCCACCCTGGCCCTCAACGGCCTGACCCCGGCAGGAATCGGTAATTACAGCTTTCCCAACCACATGATCGAGCATGCCATGAGCGCCATCTACAACATCCCGCACGGGGCCGGGCTCTCCATTGTCATGCCCGCCTGGATGAAATGGTATCTGGCCAAAAACCCCGGCCAGTTCGAGCGATTTGCCAAGGAGATTTTCGGACTGGATTCGGGGACAGCTGGAATTGAGGCACTGGAGCGGTGGTTTGTAACGATCAAGTCTCCGGTGCGCCTTAGCGATGTGGGAATTCCCGCCACCGACATCGAGGCAATCGCTGAAAATGCCGAAGGCCTGGCCCGGCAATGGGGAATTGGTGGACTCTACCCGAGGGAAATCATTGCCGAGATCTTGAGGCTGGCAGTATAGGAGCGGCTTATTCCATAGCAGATAAGGCACAAACAAAGGAGAAGCCAATGAGCTACGCAGGATTTTGGAAAAGGTTCGCAGCCGCAGTCATTGATGCAATTGTCACTACCATCGGCGGTCTTATCATCGGATTTGTATTCGGTATGGTCATGGTCGCAGGAGGAGCAAGCGATCCCGCCATCCTGAATGGATTGGGCAACATCTTAGGGATCATTCTTTGCTGGATTTACTTTGCGGCGATGGAAAGTGCGCCTTCACAAGGAACCCTTGGGAAAATGGCGTTAGGGATAAAAGTCACTGACTTAGATGGGAATAAAATCGGGTTTGGCAAAGCGACCGGCCGTCATTTCGGCAAGATTTTATCGGGCATTATCCTCGGGATTGGATTCATCATGGTGGCGTTCACGCAGAAAAAGCAAGGGCTACACGACATCATGGCCGGCTGCCTCGTGGTGAACAAATAATCCATTGGTGGTAAGATTTTCTCCCACCCTTACTTACCACACCACCCGGCACTCAGGCCTGAATAGCCACAAATCAAGCCAGCCAGCTGAAACGCTCCCAGAAATCAAAACGGCAGAAACGGTGTCAGGCTTCCAAGTTAGCAAGTTGACCCAAATAAAAAACAGAATTAGGGATTGACCATCCCCCGGACATCACCTCTTGGAAGGCTGGCTTCAATTTGTGCTCGGCTGACATGCCTCAATTCACAAAGATCGGGAAGGGAGCTATTCACCATACATTTCTGTAATGATTCTCCGTAACTGGGAAGCATCATCATCAGGCAACTGATCAATTTTCTTCTTGAGTCGTGTTTTGCTAATTGTTCGTATCTGATCAACAGCAACTTCAGCCTGCTTGTCGACACACGTAATCTGAAAGCGTGTTCTCCATGTTGGGTGGATTTTCGAAGTTATTGGGCAAACGACAACCGTTTCCAAATGTTTGTTCATGGCATCATCGCTAATGATAACAACAGGACGGATTTTGCTGATTTCGCTGCCGATGGTTGGATTCAAATCTGCAAAATAGATTTCGTACCGTTTAGGCGTCAAAGTCGTCATCCTCCAATCCGTCAAGCAGCGTTTGGTCATACTCGCTCCAGTCTTCCCCCTCTTTGGCCATGGCTTTATAGGTGTCAGCCCAGGAGAGCTTGTCGTCTTGTTTCTTCCGGAGGAGAAGCCCCTGAGTGGTTTCTTCCAGAACCAGTGAATGAGTGAAACCGTATTTTTGCAAGAGGACTTTGGGCAAGCGAACCCCCAGTGAGTTGCCTATATGCACTATCTTAATATCCCGAGAGCGTAACGTTTTATCCATGGCGACACCTGCGTTTGAATATGAGCGGCATTATTGTGATTACTGTAATTACACGATGCCACAGGAAGCTAAATAAATCAAGACAAAATCAATCGGGGTCATCTATGATAAGTAAAGTCAAGAGGAAAACGGAGATTTCCTATGTGCCCACACCGCTGAACTAACTTATTTGCACGGAGTTCGGTCTGACTGTGGCCCAGGGGCGGAGAACCCGCAAATATTCGTAGCCGTTGGGCCACAGTCAGACCGGACGGGTTACAATTCAAGCAATATTTTTCCCTGACGAATGCCGCTTTGTTTTTTTTATTCTGTCCTTGGGTGTCAACAAGTGGCTTGTGACCAGACATCTATTTGCAGTATCAGGCTGTTCGCCATCACAGAAGATGGCGTTTGGATCAAAACCCGCCGTTCTTTAAACAGACCAAATGGTGCATCACTCAATATTTTAGGGATCATTCTTTGCTGGATTTACTTTGCGGCGATGGAAAGTGCGCCTTCACAAGGAACCCTTGGGGAAATGGCATTATGGATAAAAGTCAAGGACTTAGGTGGGAACAAAATCGGGTTTGGCAAAGCGACCGGCCGTCATTTCGGCAAGATTTTATCGGGCATTATCCTCGGGATTGGATTCATCATGGTGGCGTTCATACAGAAAAAGCAAGGGCTGCACGACATCATGGCCGGCAGCCTCGTGGTGAACAAATAATCCATTGGTCGCAAGGTGGTAATGGCGGATTTTCTCCCACCCACCCTTCACCACCCGGCACTCAGGCCTGAATAGCCACAAATCAAGCCAGCCAGCTGAAACGCTCCCAGAAATCAGGGAAAGATTTAGCGACACACCCCTCATCCTGAATCTGCACTCCGGCCACCTTAAGACCTGCCACCGCAAAACTCATGGCCATCCGATGATCCTTGTAGGTATCAATGACCGCGCCATGCAGGTTCACCCCGCCATCTCCATGAATAATCATGCTGTCTTGCTGCTCTTCTACCTGTGCTCCCATTCTGGTCAGCTCCGTGACCACTGCACTCAACCGATCGCACTCCTTGATCCGCAGATGGGCAATATTCCTGATAACCGTTTTCCCATGGGCAAAGGCAGCCACCACCGCCAAGGTGGGTACGACATCCGGCATATCTCCCATGTCAACAGTGATCCCCTCAAGACGTTCCCGGCCCTGAACCATGATCCCGCCACCTTCCCGGCTGATCTCGCACCCCATACGGGCCAGCAAAGGCACAAGCCCGGTATCCCCCTGCAGCGACGGCACCGGCACATTGCTCACCGTAACCCGGCCTGCGGTAATTGCGGCCGCAGCCCAGAAATAGGAGGCATTGGAGGCATCCCCTTCAATCTGATACTCCATGGCCCGGTAGCAACCCTGAGGAATCACAAAGCGGGTTAGTTCCTGATTACAATCGACCTCAATGCCAAAATCGGCCATAACGGAAAGGGTCATGGCCACATAGGGTTTTGACAAAACTTCACCTCTGACCTGAAGGATCGCCGGACGTGCGGCATAGGGCGCGACCAGCAAGAGGGATGAAAGATACTGACTGCTCTTCCCTTCCGGCAGGACAGTCTCTCCGCCCTGCAGACCATGGCTGTTGATCCGCAAGGGCGGACAACCGGTACCCGCAACCGAACTGATATCGACGCCCCAGCCCTTGAGCGCCTCCATCAGCGGGCCGATGGGTCGCTCGCGCATCCGCTCTTCACCATCAATGGTAAAAAGACCATGGCCCAAGGCCGCAACCGAGGTCAAAAACCGGGTGGCGGTGCCATTATTGCCCAGATAAATTTCGCCGGTCGGAGTGGCAATCCGGCCGCCATTGCCTTCCACTTGCCATAGATCTTTTTCTTTATGAACAGAAATCCCCATCTGCCCCAGGGCCTTCGAGGTATAGTCGGTGTCTTCACTGGTCAAGGGGCCGAGCAGACGGCTCCTGCCATCAGCCAGGGCTGCGGCAATAAGGGCCCTCTGGGTCAAACTCTTGGAACCGGGCACCGCAATGGTGGCATCAACACTTGTTACGGGGGATATCTCTTTCATCTTTTATCTCTTACCTTTTTCCTGTTCCACTTTTAAGTCCCAACACATTGACAGACTCCTGAGACAACTTCTCATGCATCTGCCCCACTGTTAACACTTCTGAGTAAACTTCTTCACTTCTCAATAACAACACATTGCCAGTCGCCAGATACAATTTTTCACGCATCAGCTCCACGGGGGCAGTTTTCCCCGTCCACAGTTCAAACTGCGCGACTCCCTGATAGAGCAGCATCTCCAATCCATTAATTATCTGACAGCCAGCCGCCTTTGCCTCCATAAGCAGCCTGGTTGCAAGCGGGGCATAGACGATATCCATCACCACCTGAAAGCGGGAAAGGATGGTTGAAGGAACAGGGCTGACCTCACTCTCCGGCTGCATCCCCACTGAGGTGGCATTGATCAGGACATCTCCCTGCAAGGTATCGACATCAGCCAAAGGGCACCAGAGACAGCCCAGATCCGCAGCCAGAGCCCGGCCGCGTGACTCGGTCCTGCTGCACAGGACAACCTGCGCCCCCTGTTGCTGCAGGCCAAAACCAATGGCCCGAGCCGAACCACCGGCGCCAAGGAGAACAACCGACGCTCCCCGCAAAGAGACCTTTTCGGCCAGAGCACGATTAGCACCCACCCAATCGGTATTGCTGCCACAAAGATGCTTTTTGCCGCAGACATCCCTTATCTCAATGGTATTCACCGCCCCAATCTGTCTGGCCACACTATCAATCTCATCAAGCAGGGGAATGACCGCCTCTTTGTACGGGATAGTCACACTCACCCCCTGCACGCCCAGCACCTTTAAACCCTGCAATCCGGCCTCCAGATCCAGAACCGGAAACGGCAGATATACCCTGTTTTCTCCGAGGGCAGCAAACGCTGCATTATGCATGGCCGGACTGAGGGAATGGCGCACCGGATTGCCTATAATCCCATAGAGCGCAGTCCGTCCATCGATTATCATCGTCATTTATTGTGACCCCTTCTTCTGCATCAAGGTCTCTATCTGCCGCAAGACGGCAACCGAGAGCTGACCAGGGGCAGTGGCCTCATCTTCACTTACGGCACAATAGGTCATGTAGCCGCCAAGCTCAACCGTTGCCACCCGGCTGACAACCCCGGGGCTGCCCATACAAAAGGCAATAAGCGGAATCTCCATCCTGGCGGCCTCTTCCTGGAGATGAAGCACCCGCAGGACATCATGATAATCATGGGCCATGGTCACAATCTTGGCAATATGCGCCCCTTTATCCTGGATCATCGCCAGACGGCCTACCAGTTCCTCCCTCGTGGGAGTTTCCTGAAAATTATGCCAGGAGAGGATCAAACGACTGGCAGAGTTTTCCACCGCCTCCAGCAATGCCTTTTGCGAAGACGTGGGGGCCTTGAGTTCCAGGTCGACATAATGGGCCCCTTGTTCTGCTGCCTCGATAAGCGGGGCGATTCTTATCTCTTCATCTCCGGAAAAACCCCCACCCTCCCAGATCGGGCGGTTGGTAAAAAGCAGGGGTTTGGTCAGATGACTCATAAAAGGTAAAACGGAAATTTCCTGCAGATGGTCAAGCCGGATCTCAATCACATCGGCCAAAGAGCTGATACCCTCGGCCACAGCCAAACCCTCCTCAACAGTTGCCCTGGCAATGGAGACACAGATGCGGTGCATGTTGTCTGTTCTATTCATTTATTATTCTCAGAAGATACATGGGGCGGCTGACTGACAAGTCGAATCGCCAGCCCCACCAGTAAAGACACAATGGCAAGATCATCAAGCAGGCCAAGACCAATAATCCAATCCGGCACCAGATCAAAGGGGGAGAGAAGATATAAAATAGCCACGACCAGAATCCCCTTCACAGTCCAGGGAGTATCCGGACGAAAAAGAAGACGGGCATAAGAGGTAACCGTTGCCCAAGGAGATCCAGGCTTTTTATTGCTGGAGAAGGAATCTGTCATACCCCTGTCCCTCCTATCCAACCCGCAGGGCGCCAATCAAGTCGCGCACCGAATCCAGTTGCTGTTCCCGGACATAGGCGGCAATGCCATCGACCACATCCTCACTGGCCTTGGGGTTTACAAAGTTTGCGGTTCCCACCTGCACAGCGCTGGCCCCTGCCAGCATGAACTCCATGGCATCCTCGGCGGTTGTAATTCCACCAATCCCGACGATCGGAATGGTTACCACCTGGGCAACCTGATAAACCATACGCAGGGCCACCGGCTTGATGGCAGGCCCGGACAGACCGCCAATGATATTGGCAAGCCGGGGACGCCGGGAACCAAGATTAATAGCCATGCCGATCAGGGTATTGATCAATGAAACGGCGTCAGCTCCGGCCTCCTGCACAGCCTTGGCCACCACGGTCACATCGGTGACATTGGGGGAAAGTTTGACAATAACCGGCACCTGGCAATTCTGTTTCACCGCCGTCGTAACGGCGGCGGCCATTTTTGGATCTGTGCCGAATGCCACGCCGCCCATCTTAACATTGGGACAGGAGATGTTCACTTCAATGGCAGCTACGCCCTGAACCCCTGCTAACCGTTCTGCAATTTGCTGGTACTCGTCAACCGAATCACCAAGGATATTGACAATAACCGGAACTCCAAGGGCTGACAGATAGGGCATCTTGTCGCTGATAAAACGATCCACCCCCACATTTTCCAGACCGATGGCATTAAGCATGCCGCAAGCGGTCTCAACAATCCGCGGCGGTGGATTGCCGGCACGGGGCGCAAGGGATATTCCCTTGACTACCACCGCCCCGAGACGCCGCAAATCAACAAAATCTTCAAATTCACGGGCATACCCAAAGGTCCCGGATGCGGTCATCACCGGATTCTGCAGTTCAAGGCTGCCAATGGTAACCCGCAGATCAACCTCATCTTTCTTCATTTTTACAGGCTCCATAACAACTCCCCTGCCTCAAAAACCGGGCCATCCGAACAGGCATGAGCATACCCCCCAGCCTTCAGGGGGACGGCACAGCCCAGACAGGCCCCCATACCGCAGGCCATTAGCGATTCCACCGAAACCTGACAACGAATGTTCTCTTTCAAGCATAAATGATGAATCGCCGCCAGCATCGGCCTGGGGCCACAACTATAGACAGTAAAATCCGGACCAAGGTTTATGCTTTTCAGGACATCGGTAACCAGACCATGATGACCAAGCGAGCCATCATCCGTGGCCGCCAGCACCTCTAAGCCCAACGCCTCAAAATCACCAATAAGCGGCAGGAGCTCCTCACTATTCCGGGCACCAAGTATCACCTTTGGCACCACTCCCTTCTTGCTCTGTTGCTGAAAACGACTGGCCAGAAAGAGCATAGGGGCTATCCCCATGCCACCACCCACCAGGCAGGCTTTTCCCGGCTCACCAAGGACAAAACCTTTCCCTAGAGGGCCAAGGAGTGACAACTGCTCACCCACCTTGGCGTGGGCGAGCAGTTCCGTCCCCCGGCCCACCACCTTAAAAAGAATCTGCAGGGTACCTTCACTGCTGGCTGTTTGATGGATAGAGAACGGACGCCTGAGCAATGGGTCCTGGCCAGAGCCAATTTGAATCATCACAAATTGACCGGGTAGAGCCACCGTTGCAATTTCCGGGGCATTAAAAGTGAGCCTAACGACATCCCTGGCAATGACCTCAGAGCGAACAAGCTCGACTTTTTTCTGGAATTGAGACATAATAAAAGTTATGATAGGGGTGAATAACTAAGGAAAATTAATAAAAAATTTCAACATTTGACCAGCAGACAACAACAAGAGGATACCCTGCACCATCCTCCTCCACCAATCGCCCAGATCCTCTAAACAGTTTCCCCTCATACACAATGGAACCCTTGACTCTCATACTCTTGTTTGCCCTGCTCTTTGGGGCAATGATCGGCAGTTTTCTCAATGTCGTCATCCTCCGATTACCCACAGAAAATGGCTCCATCGTCTTTCCCGCCTCACACTGCCCACGATGCCTGACCCCTCTTTCCTGGTATGAAAACATTCCAGTCGTCAGCTTTCTCATCCTGCGTGGCAGATGCCGCCACTGTCACCAAAAGATATCACTGCAATATCCAGTGGTCGAACTCTGCATGGCCCTGCTATCAGCAGCCATAGTCCAGCGTTTTGGTCTCAGTATAACAGCAGGCGGCTATTTTCTCTTCTGCGCCGCATTGCTGGTCATCATCTGGATCGATATTCAGCACCAAATCATTCCCGATGTAATCAGTCTGCCTGGGATTCTCATGGGTCTCATTTTTTCGTTTGTGACCCCGGCGCTGAACTGGAAGGACTCTCTCATCGGCATACTTCTGGGTGGTGGAGTTCTCTACGCTATAGCCCTGTTTTATTACCTGTGGCGGAAACAAGAAGGTATGGGGGGAGGCGATATCAAACTGCTGGCCATGATCGGGGCATTCCTGGGTTGGCAAGCCCTGCCCTTTGTCATCTTCGCAAGCTCCCTTTCCGGTTCCTGCGTGGGTATCCTGGCCATGATCAAACAACGAAAAGGCGGAAAAGCCCGTATCCCTTTTGGTCCTTTTCTCTCTCTTGCCGCCTTAATCTATCTCTTTTTTCCAGAGCAGGTCAATTTACTTTACCAGTTTTACCTGCATGGTCGTTTCTGAAAACAAAGAACCTTGAAAAGATCTGGTGTTTCTCACATGCATGGGGCACACTCACGCCTCATCTACCCCTTCACTCCTGACAGGAACAGGAAAAAGAGGGCGATCAAGGGGATTTCCATCCACAATATTTTTCCCCAATTCAAAGCCGATCTTTCGGCAATCTTCAACCTGTAGCCTGCTATGCCCATACTTGGGATAAAAGCGGCGAAACCACGAACTTCCAGCCTCCGGGACCTTTCCTGCCAGTTTCAAAAAAACACCAATAGTCCGCCACGGCTCAGGTGTGGGATGAGAAAAGACAATAGGAGCGGCCACTATAGCCCCACAGCGTCTGAGCAACCCCTTAAGCCCATAATAATGAACCCGCCAATAGCCACGACAAGAAATAAAAGGAAGGACGGTTTTACCCGCAAATAATCCATTCCCGTCACGATCAAGAAGAGAAAGCACGGGACCGCTTGGATTATATGACCAGGTTGGCCCGGCAAGGATAATAAGATCCCACTGGCCAAAACACCTCTGGTTGACTGGATGGATCGGGTATCGCTTCCTAAGAAAAGTCTGCAGCATCATTATCATTGTTGCGCTGATCGTTCCAATAGGGAATCTTAAATCAGTGACCGGATTCAATTGTTCCCAAAAAACCTCTACACCACTCCTTTCAAGTCCATCAATCAAACCATTCAGAAGATTTCTTGTCTGACTGCTGAACGAATAGGAAATTATGAGAATTCTTTTTTTACTCAAGATTATTAACCGCTAATATACGCTCTGATGTATCTGACTTCGATGAAATACCTTAGGAAAACCTCCCAGAGACTATACCGCAGATAGACATAAAAAAAAAGCCCCCGATCACTCGGGGGCTTTTCACAAAAAAACTTTTATATCAACCTGTTTACTCTATTTCATGTTCAACACCAACTGCAATCTTGTATAGCAGGGTCACTACCAAAAATCCCGTTGCCCAGATACCAAGAGTGATACCCAGTTCATTGGCAGTAGGAATATACTCAGTGATCTCATCAAGCGGATTGGGAACAAATCCGGCAAAAACAAAGCCGAGCCCCTTATCAATCCACAACGCCAGAAAGATCATTACACAGGAAAGGCCAAGCAGAAATTCGTTCTTTTTCCGGGCATAAGGCCAGGCAAAAAGCCCCAGGGCACCAAAGTTCAACACCACTGAAGTCCACATGAACGGCACCAGATTATTATACATATGTCCATGGTGCTCAAGTCCGAAGAAGAGATATTCAATGCTGTGCTTATGACCAGGCATATTGGAATAATAGCCCACAAAAACCTCAAGGAGCACAAAAAAGGTATTCAGTATGGCGGCGTACATGATGATCGTCACCAGCTTGTTCATCGCTGCCTTGCCGGCATCAAAATTGGCAACGCGCTTCAGGATCAGACAGGCAATGATGATGAGCGCAGGACCGGCGGCAAAGGCTGAAGCCAGAAAGCGTGGGGCAATAATGGCTGACAGCCAAAAGTGACGCCCGGGCAGACCGCAGTAAAGCATGGCGGTCACGGTGTGGATTGAAACAGCAAAGGGAATGGACAGATAAACAAAGAAATATATCCATTTGGGTGGATGTACCTGCTTTCTCTCAGCGGTCAGGATCACCCAGCCACAGAGGATATTGAGGAAGAGATAGCCATTCAAGACAATCATGTCATAAAAGAGCATGGAACTGGGTGTTGGATGGAACACCACATTCAAGGCCCTGGTTGGCTGACCAAGATCGGCCATGATAAAGAGCAGACACATGACGATGGCAGCAATAGCCAGAAACTCTCCAAGAATC
>JAUSAB010000080.1 GCA_030653035.1 Desulfocapsaceae bacterium
GCAGTAATCTGATTAAGGATTGTGTTATAATAGGCCATGGCTCGGATCCTCTTGTTATGGTTAATGTTTTCGCCAAATTCATTATACCACAAGAGGCTCTCCGGGCCATTTGTTATTGATCATTTATGAGACAGCAGTGATGTGTAGATTGAAATTCGATGGTTTTTGGAAGGGGGGGGTTATCAAGCTTCCCTTATAGCGTTTTTCCGGGGGGCGAAAATGACTGCAAGGAATAAAACTTTCTTGAGAGAGGAGGGGGAAATGAAACTTGATAAATATGATTAAAGAGAGGGATGCGCTTTTTTAGTATATGATTTTTTATGTGATTAATTGATGTTGAAAAATTTAATTATGTAAGGAGGATGCTATGTTGTGGACGACCATACGTAGACCCCTGTTTTGTCTGGTGGCTTTAGTCACCATGGTTTTTTTGTGCAAAGGTACATCAATCGCTGGGTCAGATGGTTCACAGGAGTTATTTTCGAACCCCAGAGGATTGGACTACCTTGATGTTAAACCTACTGAAAAGCGTACCAGTTTGGTAAATGTTAATTTCTCCATGTTATTTGACGCTAATGGAAAGGCATTAGATGCTAAACAGCTTCCAACTGTAACACTTAATCTTTTTTCAGATGCTGTTTTTACCGGTGTTGTAAAAAATGTTGTGCAAGATCAGTTTGGTACAACCTGGGCTGGTCAGCTTGACGGCTATCAGGGCGGATATTTCACTGTGACTGTCGTGGAAGGTGTTATGGTGACCCATGTGGCTTCACCGACCGGGGTGTTTGAAGTGTCAACGGCTGGAAATGGGTTGTATAAAGTTATTGAAATTGATCAAAGCAAATTTAAAGATTGTCCGGAAGGTGCAAAGTACGACCCTCCTGGTAAGATCTTACCAGCGGGGGATTTGGGGATTTTAGCTGATTCTGCCGCTAGAATTGACGTTATGGTGGTGTATACGACTGCTGCCAGAGTTGCAGAAGGTGGTGTCACTGCAATGAAAGCACGTATTAAGTCGGGTATCGATCTGTCTAATCTAGCTTACGCCTACAGTTCTGTTTACCCTCGTTTGCGTCTTGTCCATGTTGAAGAGGTTGCCTATACTGAATCCGGGAATATATCTACAGATGTTACCCGGTTAAGACTTCAAACTGATGGCTATATGGATATCGTCCATACTCTTCGTAATATGTATGGCGCTGATATGGTAAGCTTGCTTGTGAATAACGGTGGTGGTTACTGCGGGATGGCGGCAGCTATCATGGCAAATCAAAGCACTGCTTTCCAGGTGACTGCCCGTGACTGTATAACAGGAAATTACTCACTTCAACACGAATTTGGACACTTGCAGGGGTTGCGACATGACCGCTATGTTGATCCCACCACAACTCCATATGCCTATGGACATGGATATATTCATCCTTATTCAACAGATACCGGTGACCGTTGGCGTACGGTGATGGCCTATAACAATCAATGCTCTGAATCGTTTGGATATAGCTGTACCCGTTTGAATCGCTTTTCTAATCCGACAAAATTTTGGAATAGTGATCCAATGGGGGTTGTCGGTCTTTCTGAGAATTATCGTGTTCTCAATCAAACTGCCTATACGGTTGCCAATTTTCGCACGCAAAGAATAGGAAATGATTTTTCTTCAAGTTTCAACGGAAGCACCCTTGGTTGGTTACCTGTAAGAGGGGCGTGGAGTAGTGTTTCAAGTGCATATTATTATAGTCCGGGTGTGGCTAATAATGGTGCTTCGGCCAGATATAATGGTATTTATGGCGATCTTACGTATACAGTGCAAATGAAACGTTCTGGCACATACCTCTATGCGGCTAACCGTCTTATCATCCGTGGAAATCCATTTAGTCTCAGTACTACTGGGTGGTGGTCGCCTTCTTATTACTTCCAATATTCGAATGATGGCCAGTTTAGTGTATGGGAATACACGAGTGCAAGTACAAGTGTGGCTTTGAAAAGTTGGACCACCAGTGCGGCTATCGTGAAAAATGGATGGAATACCTTGAAAGTGGTGGCTGTTGGTACATCATTAAAATATTATATTAATAATGTACTGGTTTGGTCCGGTTCGGACCCTACTCTGAGAACGGGGCAAGTAGGATTGGGCTTTTACCGAGATGCCACTGTAGCGTCACTCTTAGTTAATTTTGCCGTTTTGCAAACCACTCCCACTGCTGACATGAAAATTGTAGATATGAAAACTGCAGAAAAGGTTGAGGGAGGAATTGAAATGCTTGGTGGCTCTATTGATTATGCTCCACGCAGATAGTAGTGTTGTTGCAATAAAATACTTCTATGTGCTTGTTTTCTTGTTTCTTCTTTGCTGATGTGTGTGGTAAAGGCCATTGTCAGCAATTTGACTTCCTGCTTGAAGTCTTGTTCGAATTCGAGCGGGCGCTCTGGAACAAGGAAATGTGATTCGGGGATTGGTTGTTATTAGTAAGTCCTGGGTTTGATTGCATAGCCATGGTATAAGTGTAAAAAAGGGCTGCTGATTATTCGGCAGCCCTTTTTTTGTCCTTGCAAAAAAGGCGCTTGTTATTAGCAGGGGCAATGAAGCAAATGAGGAAGCTCAACGCTTATCGGTCGCATGTTTTCCCGTCTTTATCCAGATGCCGCCATTCCACTGTCACTGTTTACATTCATTTATCCTCGGTATTGATTTGGTCTTGGTTTCGTGTCCACGGGGTTGTCATGGCTCATGGCTCACAGGAAACATGGCAGACCCCGGTTGGGATTTCCTTGACAAAGGGGAAATATTTTTTCTTGAAATAGAGGGCCACATGCACCAGGGCCAGGAGCACCGGCACCTCGACCAACGGTCCGATCACGGCGGCGAAGGCCTGGCCGGAATCGATGCCGAAGACGGCAATGGCCACGGCAATGGCCAGCTCAAAGTTATTGGAGGCGGCGGTAAAGGAGAGTGTGGCAGACTGTTCATAGGTAGCCCCGGCTTTCATGGACAGAAAGAAGGAGACCAAAAACATGATCAGGAAGTAGATGGTGAGCGGGATGGCGATGCACACCACGTCCAGCGGCAGTTGGACGATGTATTCGCCCTTGAGTGAGAACATGACTATGATGGTGAAGAGCAGAAAGATCAGGGTGAAGGGGCTGATTCGGGGGATCAGTTTTTCCTGATACCATGTCTCGCCTTTGAGCTTCACCCCAATCAGCCGGGTCAACATCCCGGCGATGAAGGGGATGCCGAGATAGATGAAGACCGACTCGGCGATCTGGCCCATGGAAATGTCAACCACCGCGCCTTCAATATGCAGCCAGCCGGGAACGATGGTGATGAAGAGCCAGGCATAAAAAGAGAAGAAGAGAACCTGAAAGATGGAGTTGAAGGCGACAAGACCTGCGCAGTATTCGCGGTCTCCGTCGGCCAGGTCGTTCCAGACAATGACCATGGCGATGCAGCGGGCCAGGCCGATGAGGATCAACCCCACCATGTATTCGTGGTGGCCGGAGAGAAAGGCCACCGCCAGGCCGAACATGAGGAGGGGGCCGATGATCCAGTTCTGGACGAGTGAGAGTACCAGTACCTTGGGGTTGCGGAACACCTCGTGCAGCTTTTCATAGCGTACCTTGGCCAGCGGCGGATACATCATGAGGATCAGGCCGATGGCGATGGGGATATTGGTGGTACCCACCTGGAAGGAGTTGATGATATCGCGGATGGAGGGGTAAAAATACCCTCCGGCCACGCCGACAAACATGGCCAGGAAGATCCATAGGGTGAGAAAGCGGTCGAGAAAACTTAATTTCTTTCCGGTAGCCGGCATGGTCGAAGCTCCTTGTTTTGTCTTGCTTTCAAATAAAAGGTCGGGTGATAAAATAAAGACCCAGCCCGCCGATCAACACCCCGGCTCCCTGTCTGAACCAGCCCCCGGCCCGTTGCATGGCGCTGTTTTCAAGCAACTTCCTGATCAGGGCGGTTGAGCTGCCGGCCACGGCAATGGGCAGGCAATGACCAGCGGCAAACAGGGTGATCAGCAGCAGACCTGTGACGATTTTTTCCTGGACAGTGATGATGGCGAGCAGCGGCGCGATGAAGCCGAAGGTGCAGGAGCCGGACAGAACGCCGTAGGCCAGCCCGAGGATAAAGGCGCCGCGCATCCCTTTAATCCGCAGCTTGGCCAGAAGTCCGCCGCCGGGCAGGGTGCATTTATTCGTCGCCCCCAGCATATCAAAGGCAATCCAGATGAGCAGCAGGCCCACGGGAACCGTCCAGTATGGCCCTACATCTCCCAGCATCCGGCCGAGCAGGGCGCAGAGCAACCCGATCATGGCGATGGTCAGGAAGAGCCCCAGGCTGAAGAGGATGGCGAAAATGGCCGCCCTCCTGCCTTCAACTATCTTGTTCTGGCCGCCCACATAGGCGATAATGAGGGGGATGGAGGCCAAATGACAGGGACTGAAGAGGACGCTCACCATCCCCCAGAGAAAGCTGCCAACAAGCGCCAGGCCGATGGTGCCTGTCATCCAGCTGTTGACCGTGAGAAAGAGTTGATCAAGCATGTTATTTCTTCTCCAACATCCCTTCGAGACGGTCTATGATGGCCTGTTTTTCCAGGAAACCGGTATGACGGTACACTTCTTTGCCGTTCCGGTCAAAAAAGATCTGGGTCGGGATCATGCGCACCGCAAACCGTTTCCCTTCATTCTCATTTTGCCAGACATCAATAAAGATAATAGCGGCCTTTCCTTTGTATTGCTGTTCCAGCTCTTCAAGGATCGGGGCCATCATCTTGCAGGGGATACAGGAGTGAGCTCCCAGATCCACCATGGTTACCATGCCGGGAAGCGGCGCAGTAATAGCCGACCGGACTTCAGAGGCATGCAAGATCAGCATGACGGCTAGCAACAAAGTGAATCGGATAAGTGTTTTCATGAATTTCCTTTGGATTAGTAATGTCCGGTTATTGTTTTATGTTCCATGTGGTTGCTCTCTTTCCCCTGGGGATGTGGATGGGGTGAGGGGGAGCTGATATGAAGCCTGTTATTTTACCGGTGTAGCGATAAATTCCCGGGCTGTGTCACCCCTGAGTAGCTCCGCCAGGCCCAGCAGGCCGTCATTGAGGTATCTGGCCTTGTATCCCTTGGTGATGAGATAGAGCCGGGCCATGCTGGAGCGGTCATAGTGGGGGCAGGCAGTGACGATGAGTTTGTTCTTGTCCAACTCGCTTAGCCGGGAGGGCAGCTCGTTGAGCGGGATATTCTTGGCAAATCCCATGTGCCAGGCCGCGAATTCCTCGGGGAAGCGGATGTCGATGAGCTGGGCCTTGCCTTCTTTGAGCAGCTCCACCAATTCTACGCTGTCGATCTTCATATCCTTGCGTTCCTGATAGGTGAAACTGGTAAGGTAGTCGTCCAGTTTTTCAGCGCGTCCGTGCGTAGGCAGCATGAAGCTCAGGCCCAGAAACGCTGCCAGCAGAGAGAGGTTTTTCATGGGATTTCTCCTGTATGGGTTAGGGGTGTTGAGATTTGGGAACCCGGCTGTCTGGCGGATCGTCCCGGCCAGCAGCATCCCTGGTTTTTATTGTTGATATGGCAGCTGCCGTCCGTATCCTCTACTTCTATTTGCAGGGTGGTGTGGTGGATCGCAAAATCGTGGCACAGATGTTCGGCGGTTTCATGCAGAAAATCATCACTCCCGCCGTCAGGCATGACCAGGTGAGCGGTGAGGACATTTTCCGTGGTGCTGGCTGCCCAGATATGAAGATCGTGGACGCACTGCACCCCCGGCAACCCGGTGAGATAGTCGAGTACCACTTCGGCCTCGATATGGGCCGGGACCCCAGCCATGGTGAGGTGGAGCGAGTCCTTCAACAGGCCCCAGCCAGCAATGAGCACTACGAGGGCGATGGCAATCGAGATCACTGGATCGAGCCAGTTCCAGCCGGTGGCAGCAATAATGAGTCCGGCGACCACCACCCCGGCCGAGACTGCGGCGTCGGCTGTCATGTGCAGAAAGGCGCCTTTAATGTTGAGATCGTCCTTCCGACCCGCCATGAAGAGGAAGGCTGTGGCGGTGTTGATCACCACGCCGATGGCGGCGACCACGGTGATGGCCATGCCGTTCACTTCCGCCGGGGCGCGCAGGCGGCCCACTGCCTCCCAGAGGATGACCCCGATGGCGGCGTAGAGAAACAGGGCGCTGCCAAAAGAGACCAGGATGGTGCCCTTTTTGAAACCATAGGTGTGCCGGGCAGTGGCCCCGCGTCTGGCCATGATCATGGAGCCCCAGGCGAGGAGCAGGGCCGTGACGTCGCTCAAGTTATGGCCGGCGTCGGCAAGGAGCGCCAGGGAGTTGGCCATGAAGCCGTAACCCCCTTCAACTAGGACAAAGGCAAGGTTCAGCGCCGTGCCGATGGCAAAGGCCCGGCTGAAATCGGGAGGGGGGTGATCGTGGCCATGATGGTCGTGATGGTGGTTGTGATCAAATGTCATTTTTCCCCTTTACGGAATAGACGAACATCGAGATGTAGATCAAAGTCAGGATGATGCAGTCAATCACCACCGCCGCTGGCGACATCAGGTGTATTTTGTCTTGTTGTTATATTCCTTTAATCCAGCCAAGTGCCTCGGGCTTGGTTGGTACCTTGCCGACACATTTGATCTGGCCGTCAATCACCACCGCCGGGGTGGAAAAGACGCCGTGCTTGGCGATCTGCTGAAAATCGCTGACCTTCTCGATGGTGGCAGTAACTCCTGCCTCTTCGACAGCAGCCTGCATTATTTTTTCGGCCTCTGAGCATTTCGCGCATCCCGGTCCCAGTACCTTGATTTCCATGATTGACCTCTGTATCAGATGATGATGTTGAAGAGATAGCCGACCAGCATGATGCCGGTGCCTACCACTCCGATAAAAACCGCGATGAGTTGCGGCTTGAGAACTTTCCGAAGAATAACCATCTCCGGTAATGAGAGGGCGATGACGCTCATCATAAAGGCGAGCACCGTGCCCAGCGCTGCGCCTTTTTCCAACAGGGCCTGGACCACCGGTACGATGCCGGCGGCGTTGGAGTACATAGGGATGCCGATCACCACCGCTGCCGGCACTGACCACCAGGCACCCTTGCCCATGATCTGGGCCATGAAGCCCTCGGGCACGAAGCCGTGGATGCCGGCGCCCACCGCAATCCCGGCGACCACATAGACCCAGACCCTGCCGACGATGTCCCGCACTGCCGTCTTGCCGTGATTGAACCGATCGGTCCAGGATAGCTGCTCATCGGGGATATCAACACCATTGATGTGCAACTCTCGTACCCAGTCTTCGATATAGTGCTCCATTTGCAGGCGACCGATGATCCAGCCGGCGACGATGGCGATCAGCAGGCCGGTTCCCATGTAGAGTGCCGCCACCTTCCAGCCCAGAAGGCCGTAAAGAAGCACCAGGGCAATTTCATTGACCATTGGGGCTGAGATCAAAAAGGAGAAGGTGACGCCCAACGGTACACCGGCGGTTACAAAGCCGATAAAGAGCGGCACCGCTGAGCAGGAGCAGAAAGGGGTGACGATGCCCAGCAGAGCGGCAAGGACATTGCCCACAGATTCGCGTTTGCCGGCCAGGATTTTCCGGGTCCGTTCGGGAGTGAAAAAGGAACGCAGGATGCCCACTCCAAATACGATCAAGGTGAGCAACATCAGTACCTTAGGGGTGTCGTAGAAAAAGAAGAGCATGGCCTCGCCCAGATGGGTGCCGGGTGTCATGCCGAGCAGGGAAAAGGCAATGAGTTCTGCCAGGCGGTGCAACTGCAAGTACAGGGCAAACCAGAGACCAATCCCGGCAAGGCCGGTCAGGAGATATTTAATTTTGGCGGCGGATGTAAGCGGCGGGGTGGACTGGGGAGTAGCTGGAGTGTGTTGTTTTAACGATGTGATGGGTTGCATGGCATGTTGCCTCAGAGTTTGCAGATGTCATTGCGGTTGATTGTGGGCAGGAGCCGGTGGATCTCTGTGATCTCCGGCGTCTCGTTCAGCCAGTTTTCGAGCTGCGCGAGCATGGCGGCGCTGTAGAGGGACTCCCCGGCCGGGTGGAGCCGATAGTTGACCCAAAGTTTTTCTTTTTCAAAAACAATCAACCCTGCTCCTTCAAGTATTTTCAGATGGTTAGAGACGGTGGGCTGGGCCAGATTCAGTATTGCCCGCATCTCGCAGACGCACATATTTTCTCTCTGCTGGAGCATCTTAATGATCTTGACCCGATTCGGGTCGGAAAGGGCCTTCATTACCTTGATAAAGTTTTTCATATTTACTTCCTCTCTAATTGTGACCATATAGTTGTATGGGAATATAGCTATGGTTACTTGGCGCGTCAATCTCTTTTTTCCTGAAAGAAACGTAAAAAGAAAGGTGGCATGCTGTCAGAAATGATAGCTTTTTCACATTGTTTACGTCCTGCTTTAATATTGCATTTTTTCAGAACACCTTATAAGATGCTCATTTGTGAAGTCTCGACGCATTGTGAAAAGAGTCTTTTTTGCAATCAAAGTATAACTTTAATTCCCCTGACGTAAGGGTTCTCTGACATGACCGATTTGCAGCAATCAAAATACAGTGAGGCAGGCGTTGATATTGATAAAGGCAATGCCTTTGTGAAAGGAATTAAAGATATTGTCGCCTCGACGCATCAACGTGGGGTGCTCAACGATATCGGCGGATTCTCCAGCCTTTTTGCCATCGACACCAACACCTATAAACAACCTGTTATCGTTTCGTCAACCGATGGGGTCGGTACCAAGCTTGCCGTGGCCCAACTCTGTAACAAGCATGATACAATTGGTATCGATCTTGTGGCTATGTGTGTCAACGATATCATTGTCGGTGGGGCCAAACCTCTGTGTTTCCTTGATTATTTTTCCATCGGCAAGTTGGATCTGCATATAGCCACCGAGGTGGTCAGGGGTATTGCCGAAGGGTGCCGGCAGGCCAAATGTTCTCTGGTCGGCGGGGAGACTGCGGAAATGCCGGGTTTGTATAGCGGTGACGATTATGACCTTGCCGGTTTTGTGGTCGGAATTGTCAATCGCGACGCGATCATTGATGGCTCCGAGATCAAGGTTGGCAACAAGATTGTCGGCGTGGCCTCCAGCGGTCTCCATTCCAATGGGTACTCGCTGGTCAGAAAGGTCTGCTTCAAGGATCTTGGATTGTCGGTGGATCAGCAGATGCCGGAGTTTGGTTGCACCCTTGGTGAAGAGCTGATTCGGCCTACCCGTATTTATGTCCAGTCGGTCCTGGGGGTATTAAAACATTATAAGATCCACGGCATGGTTCACAATACCGGTGGTGGTTTTATTGATAATGTCCCTCGGATATTGCCGCGAAGCTGTAAGGCGATTATTGATCGTTCTTCTTGGAAAGTACCGCCAGTGTTTACCTTTTTGAGCGAGAAGGGCAATATTCCCATGGAAGAGATGTACCGTACCTTTAATATGGGCATTGGCCTGATGGCCATTGTTGAAGATGATGTTGCTGATGACGTTGTTCATCATTTCGGAGCGCTGGGTGAGAAGGCGTGTGTCATTGGTGAGATTGTGGCCACCGTGAATGACGCAGAGGAACAGGTCGACCTGATTAATTGATTGCTACGATAAAACTAAAGAGTAAAAAAATAACGATTTAATTTTACACGATATATTGACAGAATAAGTGAATCATCGTTTGATTGCCAGGTTTGCATCATGTGAAAGAAGATTGTTTAATACAGTGAATTTCAGCTCATTCCTCTCGTTGTCCTTTTTAAGGCAAAAGGAGTTTCATTAACAACATAGCTTGAATATATTTAAATTATATTCGTATGACAGGAGAATTGAGCCGTGAAGCAACGTATGTTCCTGTGTTTGTCCTTTGTCTTATTTATTGCTCTGAGTTGTTTTGGGTCTATTGTAAATGCAGCTGACTTCCATGAAAGAACAAAGCCCCAAAAAGTTTTCCAGGTTACACCTCGTAAAGAACAATATCCCGTTATGCGTCCGACACCTGAAACCCGGAAAAGATGGATTCAGGCATCAAAAGATGCGCCTTCAGCAAAATTAGATCGTCAATTAATGGACACTGTAGCTCCCCAGGGAGCTATGTCGCTTTTGAGTCACTTGCAATATACACCAGTGGAAAGAGATCAAGGTTCCTGTGGAAATTGTTGGGTATGGGCAGGGACGGGAGTAATGGGCATTGATTTGGATGTGAATGAATCTGTTCATTCACGCTTGTCAACACAATATCTTGATTCGTGTACAAGCGCTAGCCATCCATGTTGTGGTGGATGGCTAGCTGATTTGAGTGATTTTTATACTTTAAAAAAACAGGCAATACCGTGGGCAAACACCAATGCGTTATGGAGTGATGGTCCCATAGGCTGCGGGACAGCCTCTCCCCAGTTATGCTCAACAATTGGGGATTCTCCCGGTTATCCTCTGTCAAGTATTGAAACAACATCTATACCAACCAATACTGGAGAGGCAAACGCAATTGCAAATATAAAGAATGTATTACATCAAAACAAAGCCGTTTGGCTTGGTTTTTTTATGCCAAATGATACTGCCTGGAATGCTTTTTCTTCTTTTTGGAACAATGATGCTGAAAGTGTTTTGTGGGATTTTGATCCATATAACGGCATAGAATATAATTCTACATCTGGTGGCGGTCATGCTGTTCTTTGCGTTGGATATAATGACGATGATCCAGATCCCAATAATCATTATTGGATTATTCTAAATAGTTGGGGGGCGCCAGCGAAGCGGTCAACCGGACTTTTTCGTGTTAAAATGCATATGAATTATGATAATGCGGCTAGCAATAGTGAGCGGAACCTTTATTGGCAGACTCTGAATATTTCATGGGGTGATGCCCCCATGAATGAATGTATGATTTCTGATCCCGGCTTTGAATCCGGAACCCCAAATCCATATTGGGCAGAGACATCTACAAATTTTGGAACACCATTATGTGACTCACCCTCCTGTGGCACGGGAGGGCAGACATATCAAACGCATAGCGGTGGGTGGTGGGCATGGTTTGGCGGGATAAACGGGGTGGATGAGGCTGGAACGCTTGAACAGACAATTCAGATACCTCACCAGGCAAAAAAGTTGACCTTTTATCTGGCAATCCCGGCAAGTGGGACAAGTGGGTATTTGCAAGTCGTGATTGATAACCACGTCTTATATAAAATCACCGATGCTGAAGCTGCTGCCTATAGTTCTGGTTATAAACAGGTTAAGGTGGATATTCCCGCCTTTTCTGATGGAAAAGACCATGTCTTGCGGTTGGAAAGCTTAACAACAGCAGGCACGGGAAGCACTAGTTTTTGGGTGGATGACCTGTGTATTGATTCGCAACCATTTCCTTGGCCCATGTTTCTGCCGGCAGCCACGAAAATAAGATAACATACGGTTTTTATTTTTGAAAATGGGGGGTATTGTTGCCAATAATCCCCCCCCCATTTTTTTATATTTGCGCCTCGGTGCTGTTTCGGAGTGCAGCACAATCACTGGTTCCGCCCTGAATCTTGTCAAGGGCGTGGGGGAGGGTGGGGAGGAGGACTTCGATATTCTCCCTGGCTGCTTTCTGGCTGCCGGGCAGATTAATAATCAGGCTTCTTCCCCGGATTCCGGCTATGGCCCGCGATAGAACAGCATGGGGTGTTAAGAGCAGACTGGCCGCGCGCATGGCCTCTGCCATCCCGGGGATTTCTTTTTCGATGACACCTCGCATGGCCTCCGGAGTCACGTCAGTGGGGGAGACTCCGGTTCCTCCGGTGGTTAGGATCAGGTCGATCTTATCCTGATCCACCCACTGCACCAGGATTTCGGCGATGGCTTCGATCTGGTCGGGAACCAGAGCATAGGCACGCAGTTGATACCCCTCTTTCTGCAGCATCTCCTGGAGCATGGCCCCGCTTTCATCCACCCGCTCACCTCGTGATCCTTTGTCACTCATGGTGAGCACCGCACAACTGAACCTGTTTGCCTTGTGTCTCATCTCTGTTTCGAATAACGGTTTCTTTGGCCATTCTGGCATACGTGTTTTAGACTGAAGGCTGAAGTAAAACCTTCGGTCTTCAGCCTTCAGTCTATGCCTATCTACTTATGCTCTAAAGCGTTTGCAGTAATAATTTTCTGGGCAATATGGGCCGGCATCTCTTCATAGTGGGAAAAGGTCACAGTAAAAGAGCCCAGGCCGCCTGTCATGGCAGTCAGGTCGGTGGCGTAACGTTGTACTTCCGCCAGGGGGACCTGGGCAATAATGATTTCATGCTTGGCATCGGTATCCATACCCATCACTTTACCTCGTCGGGAGTTAAGATCTCCCATGACATCGCCCACGTGCTCCTTGTCAACCCGGATTGTCATTTTCGTGTAGGGCTCAAGCAGCACCAGGCCAGCCTCTTGGGCGCCTTTTTTAAAGGCCAGTGAGCCGGCTACCTTGAAGGCCATTTCGGAGGAATCCACGGTGTGATAGGAACCGTCAACCAGGGCAACCTTAAGGTCAACCACCGGATACCCGGCGAGAACGCCTTTTTCCATGGCCTCGATAATGCCTTTTTCGACAGCCGGCCGATACTGTTGCGGTATAACCCCGCCCACAATCTTATCTTCAAAAAGAAATCCTTCACCATGGGCGAGAGGCATAATCTCAATGGTGCAGTCACCAAACTGACCACGGCCACCACTCTGTTTCTTATGCTTGCCCTGGACCCTTGCCTTGCCTTTGATGGTCTCTTTATAGGCGATTTTTGGCAGGGCCAGTTCCAGATCCACGCCAAATTTTCTTTTTATCCTGGCCCCGACCACCTCCAGATGCACCTGACCCATACCGGACAGAAGGACCTCTCCGGTTTGCTGGTCACGGATCAGGCGCAGGGTGAGGTCTTCATCGAGAATTCTGGTAATAGCGGAGAAGAGTTTTTCTTCTTCGCCAAGTCTTGCGTGCACAGCATAGGAAATAACAGGGGAAAATGATTGTGGAGAGGGATAAACAATGGGATGGTTGGCATCACACAGGGTGTCGCCGGTGATGGTCTCTTTAAGTTTGGCAACTGCCACAATCATTCCCGGGCCAACCATATCAACAGCCCGTTGTTCCTTGCCTTCGAGGAAATAAAGCTGACCAAAACGTTCATTCACTTTTTTGCTGGCGTTGTAAAATGAATCGCCGGAAAGGGTGCCGGAGTAAACACGGAAGATGGTGAGTCGGCCGGCGTAAGGGTCAGCCATAGTCTTGAAGACCATGGCTGAGAAATGTTCATTGGCAAAGGGCTTTCGTTCTTCTATCTCACCTGTCACCGGATGAGTACCAACCAGCAGCGGACGTTCAGCCGGGGAGGGCAGGATGTCATTGATCGTATCGAGCAGTGAGGCAACCCCCTTATTAAAAAGGGCGGAACCCAGACAGACAGGGGCGATACTCCCATTTTCCACTCCTTTTCTGAGGCCAAATCTGATTTCATCCTCGGTTAATTCGCCATTTTCGAGAAACCGTTCAATGAGATCATCGTCGGTCTCTGCCACAGTTTCCATCAGCTTTTCATGGTATTCGGCAACCTGATCAACAAGATCTTCGGGGATGTCTATTTTTTTTGTACCGGTCACGCTGTCAAAGAGCCATGCCGTTTGCGAGGCGATATCAATCAGTCCCTTGAATCCCTCTTCCTCGCCGATGGGTATCTGGAGAACAACCGGGTTAATGGGGAGCAGGGTCTTTATTTCATCGAGAGTCTTCTGGAAACTAGCACGCTCTCTGTCCATTTTATTGATAAAAAGCAGACAGGGAAGTTTGTTTTCGGCAACGAAATTGGCAAATTTTATGGTCTGACCTTTGACTCCAAGGACTGCGCCAACAATAAAAACAGCGCTGTCGGCAATCTGAACCGCCTGATAGGTCTCGTTGAGAAAATTATCATCTCCCGGGGTGTCGATGAGAAAGGTCTCATGCCGTTTCCAGGTATAATTATGAAAAGAGGAGTTGATGGAGAGATTGCGTCGGATTTCTTCCTCGTCAAAATCCATGACGGAGGTGCCTTCATCTACCTTGCCCTGTCTCTTGATCTTGCCGGCGGTATAGAGCATGGCCTCAACCAAGGAACTTTTCCCACAATGTCCGTGTCCAACGATGACAATATTTCGGATCATATTAATATCTTGCATGCATGTCTCCCTGTGTGAAGGCTCGTGGAAATAGTCTGGATCATTTCCACAAAGTTTTCTGCTGATAGATTTTAATGGATCAATAAATTATGAAGAAACTATTAATTATATATTCAATATGTTGTTGTAAAGTCAAGGATGATTGAAGGGGAAAGGATGTTTAGGGGGCGTTACGAAATAACTTTTCTCTTTATAACTATTTCGTTACGGCTCCTTATGCCGCTCTGGCCATTAAGGTGGCCATTTTATTTATAGCGGCTTAGTTCTCTCGTTGGTAACAGCGCTGCCTTGCTATCAGCAAGGCAGCATGATTTTCTGGTAAAAACAAGACGAAAAAGGTATGTATAACGGCGGAAGAGGAGGTGAGTCAGTGTGATGGGCAGCGTGGGAAAAAGAACAAAAGGAAAACAAGGTGACGGAAAAAGCACGACAGCATACGGCAATAGCAAAATCGGCCGGGACCGTGGGGATAGCGGTGATGTGCAGCCGGGTGCTGGGGCTGGTGCGGGAGCAGATCTTTGCGGCCATGTTTGGTGCGGGCTTTGCCTATGACGCCTTTGTGGTTGCCTTTCGCATCCCCAATCTGCTTCGGGATCTCTTCGGGGAAGGGGCGCTGTCAGCGGCCTTTGTGACCATTTTTTCCCGTTATGATATGGGTAGGACCCAGGAAGAGACCTGGCGTCTGGCCTCTAATGTCCTGGTTTTTTTTACCATCCTGCTCTCACTTCTTACCCTGCTGGGTATCTTTATGGCCGGCCCTCTGGTTTCGCTCCTGGCCCCTGATTTTTCAAAGATTGCCGGCAAGACGGAACTTACTGCCACACTCACCATGATCATGCTGCCCTTTCTGGTCTTCATTTCGCTGGCCGCCGTGGTGATGGGGATGCTGAATACCAAGGGGCGATTTTTTGTTCCGGCCATGGCCTCTTCTTTTTTCAATCTTGGCTCCATTGTCGGCGGCGTGACCCTGGCCTGGATACTGCCCCGTTTTGGCTATCCGGCTATTATCGGCATGGCATTAGGCACTTTGACCGGCGGAATACTGCAGCTGACTGTCCAGTTGCCGGCGCTTTTCCGGACCGGATTCCGGTTTTTCCCCCATTTGGACCTGCGCGATCCTGGTCTGCACAGCATCCTCCGGCTGATGATCCCGGCCACTATCGGTCTTTCAGCCACCCAGATCAATATCTTTGTCAATACCGGCTTTGCCGCGTCCTGCGCGGAAGGTTCGGTCTCCTGGCTGAATTATGCCTTCCGCTTGGTACAACTGCCCATTGGTATCTTTGGCGTCGCCTTTTCCATTGCCATTATGCCGGTTATGGCCAGGCATGCCGCCATCAAAGATGTCTCCGCCATGCGGGATACCCTGGTCTCCTCGCTCACCATGGTGTTTTGTCTGACTATCCCAGCAACCGCCGGGCTTATCTTTCTTGCTGAGCCGATTATCCGCCTGATCTTTGAACGAGGGGCCTTTACCGCACTCGATACGGTGGCTACCGCCCAGACCCTGACCCTGTATGCGGTCGGACTCTTTGCCTATTCGGCCAACAAGATTCTGGTGCCGGTCTTCTATGCCCTTGATAATACCCGTTATCCCGTAATCGCCAGTTTTCTGGCTGTTATTGCCAATATCCTGATCATCAATCTGACCATTGGTATCTTTCAGCATAAGGCCATTGCCCTTTCCACCTCCTGTACCATGTTCCTGAACTTTCTTTTTTTAAGCGCAGTGCTCTATCGAAAGATGGATGGTTATTCGCTGGCCACTCTTTTTAGAGGACTGGCCAAAATCCTTGCCGCCACCCTCTGTATGAGCCTTCTCCTTTTTTGGGCCAGGATATTTCTGGCAGGTTTCCTGATCGGCAGTCTGGCCCAGCAGCTCCTGGCCGTCTTGCTGCTGATTGGTCTGGCGGGATGTCTCTATGCCGTGGTCCTGCACTGGCTTAATTTGCCGGAATTGAAGGCGATTGTTGACAGGGTTCGGGGGAAATTCTGTTAACAGAGTGCACTTCTTGCGGAAATTCTTAACCAGTAAAGAACTCGATATCCTTTGAGCCCTTTTCAAAAGTGCTACTCAGTGCTACTTGAGAGATCTAATGGGATAGGATATATCTTGAAAATACCAAATTCGAAAACTCGTGATATGCTTGTGCGAACATAATGTGGTATTTTGTAAAAGTCTTATTCTGCTGGTCTTATAAGAAAGAGTTGCACCAGAAAAAGTAGGTTTCCAGCGTTCCTGTAACTGTCTGAAAGTGTTTGGTTACAGCTTGTTTTGCAATAACGGATTTTCACGATTTGAGACTTTTTGTGAGACCATCAATTTTAATCGCATAAATTAGAAGCGGGTATCGATATGGAGCTTAAAAGAATATATGTTCGTGTCCCTTTGAGTGGGGAGGCGATTTTGTCAAACAGTTGCAATCCGACGATAAAGGCCCGTACAATCAATATCAGCCAAGGAGGGGTAGCCCTTGTTACCTTCTCTGAGGAGTTTTTTAGCACTGAATACCAGATCGAGATTCTCACTGAAGCGAGACAGAGAATTGAAATTTTTGCCCAGCTTGTTCGAGTCGATGAGTCCATAGCTGGTTTTCAGACTCTGCAGATAGATCAGAAGAATCTGAAAGTCATCAAAAATCTGGTTTTTGAATACCAGAAAACCACTGATTTCCTTAACCAGCTGGATGAATTCAATCTACTCGATGAAGAAGGAGACGAGATCGAGATCACCTTCGAAAAGGATTTCAACGGTGACACATAATTGTAATCCTCTGCGGATCTTGCAAAAGTCAAAGAAACTCCTTCTGTAGATATTTAATTTGGTGAGTTCATAGTCTATAACTATCTGTTTCAACAACCTGAGCGCTTATGATGTTTTTATATGTTTTCGAGTTGCAGATTCTTTGCACTTTGGTCCTTGATCTTCTTCTGGGCGATCCCCACTGGTTTCCCCATCCCGTGCGGATTATCGGCTGGTTCTGTGTCAGATTTGAGGCGCTTTCTTGCAGAGTTTTTGCAAACAAGCGGTTGGCGGGAGCAGTGACGGTTATTGCGATCCTGGTCGTGACCCTTACCCTGGTTGCCGTCCTATTTCAGATAGCAGCGCTTATTTCCCCCTTGCTGGTTGTCGGTCTGGCGGTCTTTCTGCTCTATACCTCGGTTGCCGCTCAGGATCTGATCCGTCATAGCCGTGAGGTCTTTGCGGCCTTGCAACAGGAAGGGGATACCGGTCTTCAGGCGGGCCGTCAGGCTGTGGGGATGATTGTAGGCCGGGATACGGCTGCCCTTGATCGGGCCGGGGTGATTCGGGCCTGTGTGGAGACGGTGGCCGAGAATATGGTCGATGGGGTGGCAGCCCCTCTTTTTTACGGAGTGCTGGGGGCGATCTGCGCCCCATTTCTGACGATGAACCCGGTCGTACTGGCGGCCTTCTGCGCCATGGGGTATAAGGCGGTGAATACCATGGATTCCATGTTTGGTTATAAAAATGAGCGCTACCTGGCCTTTGGCTGGGCTGCTGCCAGATTGGACGATACGGTTAATTTTATCCCGGCCCGGCTGAGCGGCCTGTTGCTGGTGGCGGCCTCTTTTCTTCTTGGACTGGATGGGAAGAGATCCCTGTGGATTTTTCTCCGGGACCGTTTGCATCATGCCAGCCCTAATTCCGGTCATTCGGAGGCGGCGGTAGCCGGGGCTCTCGGGGTGCAACTGGGCGGGACCTCCATCTATTTCGGTCAGGCTGTGGTCAAGCCAACCATGGGAGAGCGGACACGAGAGCTTGCGGATTCCGATATCCTGATCACCAACCGATTGATGCTGGCGGGTTCTGCTCTGGTGTTGATGTTCCTGCTTTTATTGAGACGATTAGTGCTGTGATAGATGATGCCACAAAACTATAATGCTTTCCCCTCTGATACCCGGATACCGGCCTTTCTGATTGGCGGCACCTCAAGCGGTTCCGGCAAAACCACTCTTACCCTGGGGATTCTGGCGGCCTTAAAGGCTCGAGGACTGAGTGTGCAGCCCTTTAAGTGTGGGCCTGATTTTATTGACCCCAGCCTGCATAAAATGGTGACGGGCCGAATCTCATCCAATCTTGATCTGCTGATGTGTGGTCGGGAATTTTGCCGAAAAACCTTTAGTCAGCGGCTCTTGGGTCATGATATAGGGGTGGTGGAAGGGGTGATGGGGCTTTTTGACGGCGGTACCTCCAGTTCGGCGGCCCTGGCCCTGGCCCTGGCCCTGCCCGTTATCCTGGTCATCGACGCCCGTTCAGCGGCCGAGAGTGTGGCTGCGGTGCTCAAGGGCTTTGAGGTGTTCAATCCCGACGTGCAGATCAAAGGGGTGATCTTTAACCGGGTCGGTTCCGTCCGTCATGTCGAGCTGATTCGTGGGGCGGTGGAACTGTCCTGTCAGGCCAGGATCCTGGGTTTTTTCCCGCGTGACATCCGTTTTGAGATCCCTGATCGTCATCTCGGCCTGCATATGGGAGATGAGGCGCCGTTGAATAAAAACCAGCTTGCCGGGCTGATTGCCGCTGTTGAACAGCACATTGACTTGGATGCTTTGTTGTCCCTTGGCGCCGGCCGACAGCTTGCCTCTCCCTTACTGCATCCATCCTTGACTCCTACGTCCCCAGGCCGTTCTGTCCGCTCTCCACTCCCACCATCCATGGCTCCCGCGGCATCAGGCCATCCCTGGCCGTCATCGCTCAAACTGGCTGTGGCCCGTGATCTGCCGTTCTGTTTTTATTATGAAGACAATCTGGCCATCTTTGAAAAAGCCGGCTTTGAGCTGCTCCTGTTCAGTCCCTTGAAAGATCAGAAACTTCCCGAGGGTATGGATGCTCTCTATCTTGGTGGCGGCTATCCCGAGCTTCATGCCGAGGACCTGAGCCGGAATGTTGCGATGCGCTCTGCCATTGCTGATTGGGCGCGTGGTGGCGGTGTGATCCATGCGGAGTGTGGAGGATTTATGTACCTGTGTGAGGAGTTGATTGATCTGGATGGAAAGGCGCACGCAATGGCCGGGGTCTTTCCGGCAACAGTGCGGATGCAAAGTCGCCTGTCCCGCCTTGGCTATCGTCAGCCACTTTTGAAAATGGACTGTCTGTGGGGGACAAAAGGTGAGGTACTGCACGGGCACGAGTTTCATTATTCGGTGATTGACAGGATGGATCCGGATGTTGAGACCATCTACCAGCTGGAGGATGGACGAACGGAAGGATTCAAGGTTGGTAATGCGGTAGGCGGGTATCTGCATCTTCATTTTGGCCAGACAGAAAGAAACGTCGATACTTTTTATAATTATATTTGGCAAATACAAAATTAGGAGCCGTTACAAAATAACTTGTCTCTTTATAACTATTTTGTTACGGCTCCTTATGCCGTCTGGCTATTCTGGTGGTCATGTTATTTATTCACAGCGGCTTAGCGTGCACGGAAACCTGTTTCCCGTTAAAAAAGTGTTGTTCGGTGTCAATGAACTTTATGGAGACATGGTGAAGATCAAGTAGGGAGGTCAGTACAATGAAAGGTAAAACAGTCTTGATTGTTGATGACAGTTCTACCATGCGGACGATAATCGCCAAGGCACTGGAAGAGGATGGTTATACAGTTCTGACAGCGGAAAATGGCATGGAGGCCCTGGTCATGATTGAATGGCTGGACGATAAGCCCGATCTGATCACCCTTGATATTGATATGCCGGTGATGAATGGATTTGAGGTCTGTGAACGCCTTCTGGAAAAAGCCAAAAAAACGGGTGAAAATCAGCATATTGGAATCCCGATCGTCTTTGTTTCCGCTAATGATACCCTGGAGAACCGCCGGCATGGCTTTCAGCTCGGGGTAACCGTCTTTGTCTCCAAACCGTTTCAGCCGCACGATCTTGTCAAGATAGTCAATAATATTCTTTTTCCTCCCGAACTGTTTGCCGGGATGACCGCCCTCGTTATTGACGATTCCTCCTCAGTCAGACGGATTATCCAGATGATTCTGATGCGCATCGGCGTCAACGTTCTCAGCGCATCCAACGGCCTGGAGGCTATGCAGATTATCGAGAATTTTGCAGGTACCCTGGATTTGATTCTCACCGATTATATGATGCCCGAGATTCGTGGAGATGAGGTTTGCAAGCTCATTCGTCAGAAACACAAAATGGATCAAGTGCCAATTCTCGTGTTTAGCGCCTTCAACGAGAAGGAACTTGTCCTTTCTTTCTTCAAGTCAGGGGCCACTGATTATATGTGCAAACCCTTTATTGAAGAAGAGCTGATAGCGAGAGTGGAGGTCCACCTGCGGGCCAGACAATACGTCAAACAGGTAGAGGATTTGAATAAAAGGCTTGAATATCAGGCCAGTCGGGACGGGCTTACCGGTCTTTACAATCGGCGATATTTTCAAGAAACGCTTGACCGGGAGTTTGCCTTGGCGGTTCGGCATCGAAACGAATTTTCCTGTCTTATCCTCGATCTTGATTATTTTAAAAAGATCAATGACAGTTACGGACACGCGTTCGGCGATCTGGTCTTGGAGGAATTTGCTGTTCTTCTGCGCATTCAATCGAGAAAAACGGATATCTGTGCGCGATACGGAGGTGAGGAGTTTGTTATCCTTCTTCCCCATACCAATCTGGAGTCTGCGGCGAACCGCGCCGAAAAGATCCGCGCGTTGGCGGAGTTCCATCTATACACGGATGACCAGTACAGTTGTCAGGTGTCATGCAGCATCGGGGTCGCCTCTTTTAAGGCCCACACCCCGGACACAGGTGACAGGCTGGTCGGCATGGCGGATAATGCCCTTTATCAGGCCAAGGAACATGGCCGGAATCAGGTTTGTCTCTACGGTGGAGATACCCAGGTTGCCGGGAAATGATGGTTGAAGGTGATTGACCCTGTTACCGGTTATGATATTTGGTTGTTTAACGATTAGTTAAGTAACTGTTCAGGTAGAGGGATTTAATGCCCGAGTAGTTCTTCTTTGTAAATGATGGCTTGCGACTCAAGCCGTGAAGGAATATAAATGGTCACATTGCAGCAAATAAAACCCCTGGAGATCGAGGCGGAAAGCTTTCGGATCATTGAGCGAGAGTTTGCCGGTCAGACTGGCTGTTTAATGACAGATTATTCCATGGAAGAGTTTGCCATCGTGCGCCGGGTGATCCATGCCACCGGGGACTTTGGCTTTGCCGCCAATCTGCGTTTTCACAGTCAGGCCATTGCCGCCGGGCTGGCCGCAATTCGGGCCGGGAAAAACGTGCTGACTGATGTGAACATGGCTGCCGCCGGTATCAGTCGCTCTTTTCTGGAGAAGTTTGGCGGCCAGGTTATCTGCCGGGTGGGAGAGGCGGAGGTTGCCGCCCGGGCCAGTCTCCTGGGATTGACCCGTTCAGAGACGGCCTTGGCCCTGGCCGGAAGTGACAATGTCGGGATTGTGGCCATCGGCAATGCCCCTACCGCCCTGTTGGCGGTGATGGAGCTGATTGCGGTCGGCAAGATCAGGCCCGATCTAGTGGTGGGAGTGCCGGTGGGCTTTGTCAATGCTGCCGAATCAAAAGAGCTGCTGGCACAGAAAGAGTATCCCTTTATAACCACCCTTGGCCGCAAGGGCGGAAGCCCGGTTGCCGTAGCTATTGTCAATGCCTTGCTACGGCTGGCATGATGGAAGTTGCCTTGTAGGTCATCTGCAAGACGCCACTCAAAGAAACAGCTGGAAAAGATTGGCTTTTTCTTTGAAGCGGCATAAGGTGCCGTAAATGGAAAGAACAAGAAAGGCTTTGCTCTTTCCCTAACGGCACCTAATCAATCAGGGTCCTGATGATATCTTTTTTGCCGATGACTCCCACTAAGCCATCCTTGTTTACAACCGGCAGGGTGTGCATATTCTTTTCTGCCATGATGGTGGCGATCTCGTCCAATGGGGTGTTCTCGGTCACGGTGACAGGCTTGCTGGTCAAGATGTCTTTTACCTTTGTGCCGGCCATTTTTTTCATCTCATCGCCTATTCTATCTGGATTTTCAAGATAAAAGACCGAGTCAAGGATGGTGATCACGGTAGGGATGTGGACTTTTTTGGTTTGGTAAATCAAATCGCTTTCGGTAACCACGCCCACGAGTTTCCCCTGGTCATTAATGACCGGTACGCCGCTTATCTGGTGGATAGTCAAAATTCTGGCCAGTTCTTTAATGGTTGATTCATCTGTAATGGTAATGACTTCACTGTTCATGATATCGCGGGCAGTTAGCATGAAAGATCTCCTTGTTTGTTTAATTGTTTAATACTCCGGGGCAAGGTGTCGGCAAGTTCTGTCGCACTATACCCTGCGCCCATGATGTCGTATAATTCATCTCCAGCCATTCCATGGAGATAAACAGCGGTACAGGCTGCCTCTTGCGGGCAGAGCCCCTGACAGATGAGCGCCCCGATGATCCCGCTGAGCACATCTCCCATTCCGCCTGTTGCCATTCCGGGATTGCCGCTGGTATTGATCCAGGTCTTCCCTCCCTCTGAGACGATAACAGTTCCCGCACCCTTGAGGATGACGGTGCAAAGCCCTGCCGTCTGATCCAAGAGCTGACAAGCCGTTCGTGCTGCCAGAATCCTGTCTTCCTGGACCTTGGCAACGGAGATCCCCAGTATTCTGGCCATCTCACCGGGATGGGGGGTGAATATCCGGGGGCCAGGCGGGGGCTGGAGCTGATTTTTATATTGCGCCAGGATATTGAGGGCGTCGGCATCTATCACCATGGGCGCTTCTACCGTATGATAGAGATGCAGGACCAGTTGGGCCGTCTGTTCCGCCATACCCAGCCCGGGGCCTATGACCAGTGCCTTCTTCCCGTGCAGGTGCTGTTCGATGGTGGTGAGATCATCGATGCCGATTGCTGCATTCGAGGCGGGGAGCGGAATGGTCATGGCCTCAACCAGCCGGGTTTCAAAAATAACATTGAGATCCTGAGGACAGCAGAGGCTGACCAGTCCGCAGCCACTGCGCAGGGCTCCTGTAACACTGAGGATAGCCGCCCCGGTCTTGCCGATGGATCCGGCCAGGACCAGAAGATGGCCGTTGCTTCCTTTGTGGGACGTGGTTGATCGTTTAATTTTGGCAAGCGCGCGTGTCGCTTCCTGATTTGTAAACGCCTCCTGCTGAATGGCAATGGCGGCCAGGGCTGCGGGGGGGATGCCGATATCAAGAACATGCAGCCTGCCGCAGACCTCAAGGCCGTACTCGAGCAGTTGCCCCGGTTTGGCGCAGCCATAGGTGGCGGTATGGTCGGCAGGGATGCAGGCGCCCTGAATCATGCCGGTATCTGCGTGCAGGCCGGAGGGGATATCAATCGCAATTTTGGGAATACCGGCACTCCATGCTTCAGTATTGATGAGTCGGATCAGTTCTACTACGTGGCCATCGATTGCTCTGGTCAGTCCGGTGCCGAACAGGGCATCGATGATGGCGTAGCAGGGTTTACCTGTCGCAGTCAGCTGCTGGTAGAGAGCGGGAAGGGTCTGGACGCGGGCCGCTGTGTCCAGCACATGCAGAGGAAGCGCCAGCTTTTTAACAATGTGCAGATTACTGGCCGCATCCCCTTGCAGTTTCTCCGGGGCCACCAGAAAGAGAAAGACCGGCTCGCAGCCGCGTTGATGCAGATGGCGTCCAATGACCAGACCATCCCCGCCATTATTACCGGGACCAATGAGGATAAGGGCAAAGCTGTTTGAAGCCTGTCCCAGCACCTTCTCCATCATCAAAACGGTGCTTGAACCGGCATTTTCCATGAGAACCATGCCCAGGATGCCGTATTCTTCAATGGCAGACCGGTCAAGTTCCCGCATTTCACTGGCGGAGGGAAGTTTCATCAATACAGTGTCTGTGATTTTACCAAGGCCCTGAAATTTTTACAGGGGGCATCAGAGCCTGTTGCAAAAGTATAATTAGTGGTTCGACAAGCTCACCATGAACGGGAAAAGGCTAATAAATTCAAATAAGATATCGTTCATCCAGAGCCTGTCGAAGGGTATTATCGGAGTTTCGCAACAGGCTCATCAGGAGAGATTCTTGAGAAAATAGATTACATTGTCAATGATTTCCTGACGCGGGCTTTCCGCGTGTTTCAGGATGCCCAGGTAGTAGCGGCCCAGAGAGAACACCAGGAGATCGTTGCCGGATTCCCGTTCAATGCAGAGATGAATGTAGCGATTACCGCCCATGTCAGCGGTAAGGGCGTCACATTTAGTTCCGCCGGCGGCGATGATCGGACCTAGACTGGCCGCATCTTCCATGTTCTGGCTGATAATCTGGCCATCACCTCGCACCAGGATGTAATGGGCAACTCCATTGATCTGGGCTAATCTGTTAAAGTCTTTGGCAGAGGCCATAATGCTACTCCTGGGGAATGAGGTCTTTTATATTGGTATGGAAGGTGTTGATGTCCTCAGTGTCATCGATCTCTTTGTCCATCAGTGGAATCAGATGTTTCATGGTATCCAGTGCCGGGGTATGTCCTTGACACCATGTATTCAGAATCTCGTGAAAGACAGGGACTGCCACCGGGCCGATAAAATTGGCGAGCTCATCCTGTAGAATCTGTAACTGCTTGGCCAGGGGCGCGTCAGGAGCCATCAGCGCTTCCGTGTTAAACTGTATTTCCTCTTCTTGAGTCGTCGGCTGCTCGTCTTCGTTCACCTCCTCAACCATGTCCTCAATAGGCGCTTCAGGTTGATTGGTCTGGGAGTCGTCATCCTCATGGCTGCTGTTATTCAAGGCCATCTGCAGGGCCATCCGAATCATGCCGCTGGAGAGTTCCGGATTATGCAGGAGAAAAAGCCAGTTTTGATTGGGGAGCAGACGGCCGGCAAGGATCATGGCGTCAAAGTTCACCTCGATCTGGGTGATATCATCCAATTGTTCAGTGGCTATCGCCGCAATGTCCGTAATTTTTTTCCCAATCGCCAACGGGTTGAAGTTGCTGGTTAAATTATCAAGCTGTTTGGCGACAATTCCAGACTGAGGGGTAAAAAGAAAAGCGCCATTGACCTCGGGCAGGCTGGAGCAGAGGTCTGAGAGAAATATTTTATAATTCATGATAGGATTGCCTTTGCGGGTGTTGAACCCTTTCGTGGTTCATTGTCAGCGATCAGCTTACTTTCTTTATCAGAGTATATGGCCTGACACCCAGTGTCAAGCATGAACCGGATATGTAGGCGAGCGGCGATAAACAGCAGGCGATTCACCGGCGGCTCCTGCTGCCGTTTTGGTCATCCGGATGGACGCGTTATTTATTGAGAACGTCTCCGTTGCCGCCCTCTTTCTCAAGAATGGCCTTGCAGGCATTGCAGGGGGTAAAACCGGCCTGCATGGCTATCTGCATATTCTTGAATTCAATGGTGCAGTGGCGGCATGAATAGGACTCACATCCCGGGAGGTGGCAGGACATGTCTTTTGCATTTCCATGGACTGTTCCGACGGTCAGGTGGCCAGGGCCAAGGAGCTCCTCTCGTGTTTGGTTATATCGCCGCATATTGAGTGCGGGGCCGGCAATTATTTTTTTAACCGGCAGATGAATCCATAGCCGTAATTTTTCCTTGATCGGGGGAAGCAGTCTGGCAAGCAGGGCGATACAGGGGTTGCAGATTGTGCTCGGTATCAAAGGCTGTTCATTGGCGGTCTGGCGTAACAGGAACAAAACAAAAACGAGGAAGATCAGATTGGGAAACCACATGGAAACCCAAACAGGGAGTAAAGAAGTCTCAGCGAGATTTTTCCCTACCGTGAACAGCACATAATAAAGAATAAAGCCCGCCAGACCCAGGGGGATGCCGATTGCGCTTTTGCCCGCTCGGGCCTGAAGCCCAAGGGGGAGGCCGAGCAGGCTCAGAATAAAACAGCCCATGGGCAGGACCAGCCGTTTGTGATAGTGGATCAGCGCCTCCCGGCCCTCTTTGGTCTTCCTGCCGACCTTGGTGGCTGTCTGTTGCAACTGTTTCATGGGCATGGCGCTGATGGAGAGCCGGGTGACATCCGTGCCGTCAATGACGCTGGGGATATGCAGGGGGATATTGATCTGGTACCGGTCGAAGGTGACCGTCTGGGCATAGGTGCCGTCAGGACGGTTGAGACTGCCGTTTTCCAGGATGATCGTCACCTGCATTTTTTTGGTGTCGCCAACCATGGATCCTGATTTGGCCATGGTGATGGACGGGATTTTCTGATCACGCATGTCGGAAACCCAGACGTTCAGCCATTGTCCAGTCTCCGGATCAATAGACTCGACATAGACGACCACATCGCCCAAGGCCTCAGTAAAGGCGTTTTCCTTGATCCCCTTGTCTATCTTTTCTTTGGCCAGCTGGAACATGAGCTGATTCATGGCGATCTCGCCGGTAGGGATGAGCTTTACTGAGAAATAGCCGGTGATAAGCGCAATAGCAAGAGAGACCAGAATAACAGGGGGCAGAATGGCATAGATGCTAATGCCGTTGGCCTTGAAGGCCAGGATCTCGGTGTCGCTGGAGAGCCTGCTGAAGGCGATGATCACAGCCATCATGGCGGCCATGGGCATGGAGTAGAGAAACATGTTGGGGAAGAGGTAAGAAAAAAGACGGACAAAATCGCCAAATCCAATATTCAGTTCAAGGACGACATTCAAAAAAGGGATCAGCTTGACCAGAAAGAAGACTGAGTTCAGGATGAGAAAACTTGCAAAAAACGGGGCAAGGATCTCGGTGGCCAGGTAGCTGTAAAGCAGCAGCGGCAAAGGAGGGAAATGGGCAAAACGATTCATTGCTTGAGAAATAAGGTCTGATTATTATAAAGTTCAAGTTGATACAGATTGTTAACCTTCTCTATGGAGAATATTCCTGTTATCTTAACACGTAAAACTTGAAACTTGAAACTTAAAAACATCTTTTCGGTTGCTGGTTTCCCTCTTTGTTTGCTTATTGCTTGCATCCTGATCGCTTGACTTCCCTTGTCTGTGAATGTACAGTATTTCTGTACATTACTTTTCAAAGGAGGAAGCCCATGTCAATTCAAACTACTTATACCGATGCCCGCGCACGATTTGCCGGCCTTTGCGATGCTGCAACCACAGACAGGGAGGTCGTTATTATTCATCGGCGTGGCGCCGAAGATGTCGCGCTTATCGCTGCTGATGAACTTGCAAGCCTTCAGGAAACTGCCCATCTTCTGCGTTCTCCCAAAAATGCCAGACGGCTTTTTGCAGCCCTTGAACGGGCATTACAACGGTCAGAAAAACCCGAATCCTTGAAGAACCTTCAGGATGAAATGGGGCTTGTGTGAAAAAAAATGCTCCTGCGCCGGCAAGAAACTTCAGAGATGCGGTATTCCACCCTGAGTTCAGGGATGATCTTCGTCACTGGGTAGATACAGACCGAAAGATTGCGCTACGTGCCCTGGCTCTTATCGAGGCTATTCTGCGCGACCCATTTCAGGGGATCGGCAAACCTGAGCCCCTGAAATATTTGGTGCCCGGCACCTGGTCACGGCGCTTGACCCAGGAACACAGAGTTGTCTATCTGGTTACCGATGACCGGATTGATTTTCTCCAGGCACGCTACCATTATTAGTCCCTTGGAGATTTTTTTATGGGCATTTTTTTATATGGCTCTGCCTTATTTTCAGTTAAACCGGAACATGAGCCAAACAGGCATTCAGTAAACGCATCGGCAATTCATGTTCCCCAAGACGACGATTGAACCGGTAACAAAATTCACTAATATATTCATGTGAATATTTGTGAGACACGCCATGAAATGTACCGTTAATGAAGGTCTTCAAATTCCCGATCACAATATGGACCAAAGGCAGCCAGTGGCCGTCCTC
>JAUSAB010000093.1 GCA_030653035.1 Desulfocapsaceae bacterium
GAAGCAAACCTGCAAATCCTTGGCAACACCTGTAACTTCACCAATTTGGTCGAAGAGATTGGTCGCTCCGTAAAAATTTCTGGTGGCAACCGTTACCGGCGCTGGCCCAGGCTTGCCCCTCTCTTTCATTAACGACAGAGATGCCTTTTTTTGGGTTGGAACGATCTCCTTTGTCTCAGGATCCAGACGTCCTATGCAAATACGCTTTGCTCGGGACTGTTGTTTGTCCTTATCCCAATACGATTTCGACTCGTATGCGTAGACTATCCCAGTTTTTTTGTTGGTTTGGTACACGATAGCTGCCACGGTAATCCTCCCTTTCCTCGTTACAATATACATGTTGTAACGAGGAAAATGCAAGAAGAATCACGTGCTATTTTAATATTTTTAACAGGTTAAGTCGGTTCCTCGTTACACTTGTTCGGGAACTCAGGTTAAAAGTATATGTCGATTTTTCTTCAGGTGTCAACTTCACGACAACAGATAAATGGGCAGGACAAGGAAATCAGCAACATTGTCCAGTTTGAAAAATTGCATTCGGATAAAGATGTTTCTTTCTTGCACGGCAAATTCACCCTGAGCTTGTTGAAGGGTATTATCAGAGTTCTGCAACTGGCTCTTCTGCAATTTTCTGCGATGCCTTGTCTGCCTGTAAGCCAGAGCTATAGCGGCACCGGGGGCGATGTCCTCTTTGCCTACGACCAGGGGGCCCATGCCGTCGGCCACCTCAGCCGGATTACCGACCGGGAAGGGACGGACGCCTTTAGAAAGAATGGTGCCAGGCTTCCAAGATGATAAGTTGATAAAGAAAAGGGGGTGCATTTTTTCTTTAATCGCGCAGCGACAAACTACGGGCCAACCAAAACCACCACCCTCCGAGCGGAGCAAAGGTACAATGTCGCATAAGACCCACTTATATTGCAGTGCCCCCCATCAAAGCAACCACACCGGCAACAACCACTATACTCCCCAACACCCGCACACCAGCAGGAACAACATCCACTTAACATAAGTCACCTTATGCCAGGCAGGGAGTGCAGGCAGCTGTTCGTCATGCCGGACTTGATCCAGCATCCAGAGCACTCGCAAATATCACAAATGCTGGATTCCGGCTAACCCCGGTAAACAGGAAGACAGCCGGGATAAATACCTTACAGGATATTTTCTTACAAAAAAACAAGAAAATATCCTGTAAGGTACTAAAAACATGCCGGAATGACGACCGGTAATAACGTCATCGAGTTTGTTATTTTATCTTCCGTCAATCTCAGGTCTGATTGAGTAGGCATGCACCAGAGGCCCGTTGATGCCGCTTTTTACCAGGGAAATCGAGCTACCGGCATTGATAAGTCTGTCCATATAAGCCGAGGTCAGGAAAAAGGCCTTGTCGTAATCGTTTTCCCGGCAATGAAAGGCGGCAAAGGCGGAGGCATAGGTGCAGCCGGTTCCGTGCAGATTGGCGCTGTTGATGCGTATTCGTTTGCTCGTTCTGATTTCCTGATTTTTCATGACCAGATAATCATGGATATCTGGATTCTCAGGTTCCAGGTGTCCTCCCTTGATGATTACCGCCCGCAGATGTGTATGTCTGGCCAGGATCATCCTGGCGCAAGCCAGCGCCACTTCCGGTGTTGCGATGTCCTGTTGGCAGAGTTGGGCCAGCTCCAGGCAATTAGGGGTCAGAACCGTGACCTTGCTGATAAGATGATCGCTCAGCTCCGCAAGGCTGGAACAACAAAGCAGAGATTGGCCGGTGGTTGAGGTGAGGACTGGGTCGTAAATCACCTCGCCTTGATAGCCTGCCAGAATTTTCCCCAAGGCACTCGCTATTTCAAGGGTGCCAACCATGCCGATCTTGATATGCGTCACCCGATGATCACTCAGCACCGCCTGGACTTGCCGAACCACCAGCCCGCCATCAAGAGCAACAGATTCGGTGACTCCCCTGGAATTCTGGACGGTAATACAGGTAATTGCCGCCGCGCCATAGACGCCGATGGCGGTCATGGTCTTGAGATCCGCCTGGATACCGGCCCCGCCGGAAGGGTCTGAGCCGGCAATAGTCAAAACAGTTGGCGACAATTGAGGGAGGGGATGATTCATGGAATATACCGGAATGAAAAGGGTTTCTTAACACGGGGAGGCGTAGAGACGCTGATAGATCGTTTTATTCCATTTCTAAATCAAGCGTTCACTTCGTCGAATGCGCTGCGTCGCTCCTCACCGTACTCCTTGTACTGCCTCGTCGCGACTCGCTTTTCTCCTCGTGTGCATCTTGATTTAGAAATGGAATTACATGCGCCAGTCATGGTTGACCAGGAAGGAATTTCCTCACGGCCCTGTGTCTTTGGCGCAAGAGCAGTCTTTCTGCCATCAGTGTTGATTAATATAGTGAAATACAATAGTATTGCAAGGCTTGAATCCGAAAGCCAAAAAAGAACCTCATCAAACATTATGTTTAACATCATACTATGACCGCATCTTTGCATAATTACGACGAAAGCAAGATCAAGACCCTCAGCTCTCTTGAGCATATTCGCAAACGACCGGGGATGTATATCGGCCGCCTTGGCACCGGCACGCACCCCGATGACGGCATCTATATCCTGCTCAAAGAGGTGGTGGATAATGCCGTCGATGAGTATATCATGGGAGCGGGCAAGCGGGTCAATGTCCATATTGGCGAAGACGGGATGGTCACGGTTCGCGACTTTGGCCGAGGCATTCCTCTGGGCAAGATTGTTGATTGTGTCTCCACCATCAATACCGGTGCCAAGTACAACACCGAAGTCTTTCAGTTCTCCGTGGGCTTGAATGGGGTGGGTACCAAGGCGGTGAACGCCATGTCATCGCACTTCAAGGTCACCGCCTTCCGGGACGGAAAATTCGCCGGCGCCGTGTTTGCCAAAGGGGAGCTGCTCAGCCAGGAAGAGGGGGAGAGCAGCGAGGCCAATGGCACTTTGGTGGAATTTATCCCGGACCGGGAGATGTTTGCCGACTACACCTTTGACCGTGGTTTTATCGAAGAACGTCTCTGGCGGTATGCCTATCTCAATGCCGGACTCAAGCTCTATCTGGACAAGACCTGCTACTATTCCGCCAACGGCCTGCTTGATCTGCTGGCCAAAGAACTGGATGACCAGAATATTTATGATCCCATCTACTATCGTGACGCCACATTAGAATTTGCCTTTTCCCATACCGACGGCTACGGCGACACCTATTATTCCTTTGTCAACGGCACCTATACCAGCGAAGGCGGCACCCATCTTTCCGCCTTCCGTGAGGGAATCCTGAAAGGGGTCAATGAGTTTTCCAAAAAAAGTTTTGTCAGCCAGGATGTACGGGACGGCATTGTCGGCACCATGGCGATCAAGATCAAAGACCCGCTCTTTGAGTCCCAGACCAAAAACAAACTGGGCAATGGCGACATCCGTTCCTGGATCGTCAACAAGGTGAAGGACGCAGTCTCAAGCGCCCTCTATAAAAACACCGAGTCGGCAGACAGGCTGCTGGAGAAGATCCAGCGCAACGAAAAGGTCAGAAAGGAATTACAGAGTGTACGGCTGGAGGCCAGGGCCAAATCGAAGAAAGTGGCCCTTAAGATCCCGCAGTTAAAAGACTGCAAGCACCATCCGACGCGCAAGAAACCATCGCCTGATGGCAATGCCAATATGGTATTTATCACCGAAGGGCAGTCGGCGGCCGGTTCCATTGTCTCTTCCCGTGACCCCATGACCCAGGCCGTCTTTTCGCTCAAGGGCAAGCCCATGAATGTCCTGGGACAAAAGCTGGCGCTGCTCTACAAGAATGAGGAGATGTATTCGCTGATGCGGGCCCTCGACATCGAGGAGTCCATCTCCAATCTGCGCTACGACAAGGTTATCCTGGCCACCGATGCCGATGTTGACGGCCTGCATATCCGCAACCTGCTCCTGACTTTCTTTCTCCACTATTTTGAACCGCTGGTCAAGCTCGGCTTTGTCTACATTCTCGAGACTCCGCTCTTTCGCGTCCGCAATAAGCAAGAGACCTTTTACTGCTATTCGGAAAAGGAAAAGATAACTGCCGTCAAGAAACTGCAGGGGACAGGGGCCAAACAGGGCAATGTGGAGATGACCCGTTTCAAGGGACTGGGCGAGATCTCCCCCAAGGAATTCAAGCAGTTCATCGGTACGGATATCCGCCTGCAACAGGTCAATATGGGAACGGTGAGTGAGGTAAACAAGATTCTTTCCTTCTACATGGGTAAAAACACGCCGGAACGCAAGCAGTACATCATGGAGCATCTGGTTACCACTGTCTCGATTTAAGGATTGGCAATTTTCAACGTTGAACGCATTTATGAACTCACAATACGGCAGACTGCATCACCTCTTTGAACAGAATTTCCTCGAATACTCCTCCTACGTCATCAGGGAGCGGGCCATTCCCGACATCCACGATGGTCTGAAGCCGGTCCAGCGCCGCATCCTGCAGACCCTCTTTAATATGGATGACGGCCGTTTCCACAAGGTGGCCAATGTAGTGGGCGAGACCATGAAGCTCCATCCCCATGGCGACGCCTCCATCTTTTCCGCCCTGGTCAATCTGGCCAACAAGGAATACCTGATTGAGCGACAGGGGAACTTCGGCAATATCTATACCGGCGATCAGGCCTCGGCCGCCCGCTATATCGAGTGTCGGCTGACGCCGCTGGCCAAAGAGATCCTGTTCAACAAGGACCTGACCGAATACGTTGAATCCTACGACAGCCGGATGCTGGAGCCTGTAACCCTGCCGGCCAAGATCCCGTTGCTGCTCCTGCTCGGGGCCGATGGCATTGCGGTCGGTATGGCCACCAAAATTATGCCCCATAATTTCTGCGAACTCCTGGATGCCCAGATCAAACTGCTTCGCAATGAAGAAATTACCCTTTATCCGGATTTCCAGAAGAAAGGACTGGTGGATGTCTCCCATTATGACCATGGCAATGGCCGGATCCGCTGCCGGGCCCGGATTGAGGAACTGAACGAGAAGACCATTACGATCAAGGACATTCCCCACGGCGCCACCACCCAATCCCTGATCGAATCGGTTGAGAAAGCGGCCAAGGCCGGGAAGATCAAGATCCTGTCGATCAATGACTATACGGCAGAGGAAGTTGAGATTGAAATCAACCTGGCCCGTGGTGTCTATGCCAAGGAGACGATTGAGGCCCTTTATGCCTTCACCGATTGTGAGGTTGCCATCACTCCCAATCTCACCCTGATCAAAGACAATCAGCCGCTGACCTGTACAGTCGAAGAGGTTTTGGAGCACAACACCCAGAAACTGGTCCACGACCTGACCAAAGAACTGGAAATTGATCTCGCCAGACTCCTGGAAAAACTGCACGCCCGACTCCTGGAACAGATCTTTATCGAGGAGCGTCTCTATAAAAATATTGAGGAGGAGACCAGCTACAAGGCGGTGATCAAAAGTGTGGACATTGCCCTACAGCCCTTTACCGGCGAGCTTCTCAGGTCAGTCACCAATGATGATATCGAACGGCTGCTGGAGATCAGAATCAAACGCATCTCCCGTTATGATATCAACAAGCAGCAGAAGGAGATCAAGGAGATCCGCAGCGAGATCAAGACGATCACCCATCATCTTAAGGATATGATTAAGTACACTATCTCCTTTCTGGGCGATCTGCTGAAAAAATATGGCCACCTGTACCCGCGGCAGACTGAGCTTTGCGAGTTCGAGGAGGTCAGTGCTAGGAGTGTGGCCCTGGCCAATCTGGTGGTCGGCTATCAACGGACTTCGGGTTTCCTGGGCCACAACATCAAGGCCGAGGATGAAAAGCAGGACTTCACCCTGAACTGCTCTGAGTATGACCGGCTCCTGCTGATCTTCAGCGACGGCATGTACAAGGTGATCCCGGTGACCGACAAGCTCTTTGTCGGTCATGAACTGGCCTGGCTCGGGGTCGTTGAAGAGGGATTGATCTTTAATATTTTATACCGGGATGGTCAGGAAAATCTGACCTACGCCAAGCGTTTTACCACCCCGAAATTTATCCTGGAAAAGGAATACCGGCTCTTTTCCGAAGACAAACGTTCAAAGATCCTGCTGCTCTTGATGGGGGAGGGGGCCAGCGTCCATGTCAGCCTGGCGCCTTCCGCACGCGCCAAGACTAATACGCTGGAGGTCTATTTTGATGAATATCTGCTCAAGAATCCCAGCGCCAAAGGAAAACGGATCGCGGCCCGGGTGGTAAGAAAGGTGGCGGACTCCACCGGCAAGGCCGCGCCAAAACCACAAAGGCAGAATATGCCCTTGCTTGATCTGGTGGCTGCGCCTCAAGAGGATGACGGCCAGAAAGGCAGGGGAGAAGATGAAGAAGAGGGGAATGAGTAAATCCCGGCCCTGTAATGGATAAATCATCTGGTTCCCATCTGGTACATTTGCGCCGGACAAAAAAATCTTCGTCTTTTTTTGTCTCTCAGTAAAAAAACTCTCCTCTCTTGAATGGTGATCATCCATTCATCCTTTATCTTTTGCACGATCAATCCCCGCAGGGGCGATTATTGGCCATAGAAGCGAAGCATACGCTCGTCCGATCCCTTCTGGTACAACATGTCAATAATGCGTATTTTTTGCATTTACTTTTTTTGTTTGATAAGATTTTTGTATTAAGGAGGTTGATTGCTAAGAATCGGCGGATTTCAAACAAAAAAATCACAATTTATTGGGAGGTAGCTTGGATGAAAAAACATTTATCAAAAAAGGCAGCAATGTTCGGCCTGGCTTTGCTTTCTGCTTTCAGTGCCGATTGGGTAATGGCCGCAGACCAGGTGGTGGTAATTCCCATGGCGTCAAGCAAAATCTATACTTTTGGAGTGAATAATTTATTCGCTGGTAAGGATGCCGGAAATCACACCATGACCGGTACGGATAATACCGGTATTGGGTATGGGGTGCTTCATGCCAACACCACCGGCGGGGCTAACACAGCTATAGGAAGTGCGGCACTCAAGTCCAACACCACCGGTATTTGGAATGCAGCCAGCGGACGACGTGCACTCGAGAAGAATATCAATGGCCATGATAACACCGCCAGCGGCGGGGATGCACTCCAGGAGAATACCAGCGGCTACTACAACACCGCCAATGGCTCGCTAGCACTCGCGCAGAATACCGTCGGCTGGCAAAACACTGCCGTTGGTGGCTATGCAGGGTATTCAAACACCACCGGCTCCTATAATACCTTTGTTGGTTATAATACACATGCAGGGGCAAATAACCTGAACAATGTCACCGCCATAGGGATCGATGCCACCCCGACTGTCTCAAACAGTGTGCGGATCGGCAATGGTTTTGTTACGAGCATAGGCGGGAATGCAGCATGGTCCAATCTTTCCGACATGCGCAATAAAAGGGACATCCAAGATATCACGCGGGGGCTTGATTTTATCAACGCCCTCCGGCCTGTCGAATACAGGATGAATAATGGCAATGATCGTGTTGATTTTGGCTTCCTTGCCCAGGATATCGAGACCTTGCTAGGCACAGACTACAATGTCCTCGGAATCGGTGGCGACCCGGACCGTACCCTTTCCCTGCGTTATACCGATTTTATCGCCCCCATGGTCAAGGCCATGCAGGAACAGCAGGAAATCATTGAACAACAAAAGAAAGTTAATGAACAACAGGAAGAATCTATTACCGAAATGCGGTCGGAGCTCAATGACTTGAAGGCCGAGATTAGGGCCATGAAGGCGGGCAAATAAGAAAAAGAAAGATACGGCGGAACAATTTAATCAAAATTTGAAACAAAAACTTTCATGCCTGTTAACTACCCAATAGTTCTCATGTTTCTTGAGAACTATTGGGAAACGTATACGTTTTTCTTCTCGACTCTGCCCCACCTTTTTGCAGGTTCGTCGATAAGTGGGGCATCAATTCATGTCTAAATTTTCATAAACGACAGGCCCAAAACCACCTGAACCACCTGAGAATTATCTAATAAGCGGCAATCCATCGACAAAGGCGTTCGTGTTTATCTGTATCTGCAGATATTCTTCCCCGTTAAGTCCGGCACCAAAAGCTACCATCCGGGCCATATCAGCGGTGAGGAAATCTCCGGGGTCATGGGCATCGGCATTGACCACGAGCCTGGCCCCTGTTTTGCGTGCCATTTTTGCGACATGACCGTTGGTCAGCGAATGACCTTTGCGGCCGGAGAGTTCCAGAAAAACCCCTTTTTGCGCCGCTAAAAGCGCTTCCGCCTCACTGATAAATCCGGGATGTGACAGGATATCAGCCCCAGCCTCAATGGCCGCCAGGTTGGTACCGGGAGCAACAGGTTCTACAATGGTCTCACCATGCACCACCACCACCTGCGCTCCCAGCTCACGCGCCTTGCGGGCCAGCGGGCCGATAAGGGCAGGGGGGACATGGGTCAATTCGATACCCGGCAGCAGCCTGGTCTTAAAAAGGGGATTAAGGTCCTTTGCCGCCTGAATCATACGGGGAATAATGAAATCCATATTGGAACTGTCGGCATGATCGGTAATGGCGACTGCTTTATAACCAAGGACTTCAACCCGCCGCAGATGCTCGGCAGGAACCAGGGCCCCGTCACTGAAAAAAGTATGAGTGTGGAGATCAATCATGATGCTAACACCTGTTGTTGGATCTATTTATTATAAGTGGCAGGAGTGGAAGATATCCCGCCATTGAGTGAATGCTGGCCCGCGTGATTGATGGCAATATGGACAATATCGCCAGGCAAGCACTCAATTTTTTCCTCAATATGGACAATATGATTGGTCTCAGTACGGCCCACCATACCATCCTCAGTGACTTTTTCAATCATGACCGGCAGGTTTTTACCCACATACAGACTATTCTGTTCCAGACAAATCTCATCCTGTCGCTTTTGGAATCTGGCCAATCGTTGTGACTTCACCAATTCATCTACTTTGTCATCAAAATCAGCGGATCTGGTGCCGGGGCGATCTGAATACTTGAAAGAAAAAGAACTGTGGAAACGAACATGCTCCAGAAGTTCCATGGTCTGCTCAAAGTTAGCATCGGTCTCCCCAGGAAATCCAACAATCACATCAGTACTGAGGGCAATATCAGGACGAAATGATCGCAGTTCCTCCACCCTTTGCAGATACAATTCTCGGGTGTACTTCCGGTTCATTTTACTTAACACGGCATTAGAGCCAGACTGTACCGGAAGATGAAACTGGGGACAGAGAATCTCGATCTCATTAAAACAGCGCATGAGCTCAGGCGACAGATCCTTGGGATTAGAGGTAGTGAAGCGCAACCGCTTTAAACCTGGAATGGCTGCAACCTCACGCAGAAGCAGCGAAAAAGAGTATTCACTCCCGTCCGTAGTGACCGGATTGGTACGTCCATAAGAATTAACGTTCTGACCAAGCAGGGTTATCTCGTGAATTCCAGCATCAACAAGAACATGAGCTTCATTTATTATATCTTCGACTTTCCGCGATATTTCGCGCCCCCTGGTGTAGGGGACAACGCAGTAGGTGCAATAGTTATTACATCCCTGCATAATGGTGAGAAACTTTCTGAAAGGACGGGCAGGGAAGGGGGGAGGCAACTCTTTACCCTGGAGCAGTTTGGGCAGAACGGGGATAAAGGCAGGGATTTCATAGGCATCCGACATGGATATTGCCACCTTGCTTGTCCCGCGGGTTGCCTCCAGCAGCTCAGTCAGTTCATATATATTCTGGGTGCCGATCACCAGATCCACATGAGGCATACGCTCACAAAGCTCTTCTCCTTCCTGCTGGGCGACACATCCGGCAACACAGATTTTCATCCCTGGACGTCTTTTTTTGGCCTTCCGCAAGGCCCCGAGCAGACTCATGGCCTTTTGTTCAGCCTTGGCCCGAATAGAGCAGGTGTTCAGGATGACTACATCGGAATCTTCAATGTCTATGGATTCGACATAACCTTTCTCGGCCAATAACTGGGCCATGATCTCAGAATCACGTTCGTTCATCTGACAACCGAAGGTTTTAATATTAAACGAAAGCTGCTTCATTGTATTTTTATTCATTTGACGATGCGATGGTTATGGTAGCTATATTTTACATTAACTTTTGCGCGTATCTACTGAGCCCAGGGGCTAATGCAGACAGGAGTTCAAAGAGCAGGGGCTCTGATTCGACCGGATAACGAAGACGCACCGTTCCCATTTTTCCATCAACACTGGAAAGGATCGCCAGACCATCATAGCCCTCAAGAATGAACTTAAGAAAATGAAATCTGCCAGGAGCAATCCCTAAATAGAGTTCTCTAAATTTTGGTGCATCCATAACTTGCTCATTTTACACTGAAAGCGAGGAGTCAATTGTCCCCATCTGATCCTTGCGAGCAGCAAGAAGGGGAACGACAACTTCATCCATATATTCAGTGGTTTGGGCTGAAGCCCGGCCGGTGAACTGGGTATAATCGCCAACCAGGGCTTGAAGATCATCGAAGGTAAAGGGAATACGTGGATCGACAGCCAGTCGCTGCAACAGATCATTGTCTCCGCCTTCCTCTTTGACAACCTTGCCCGCGGCCAGGGAGTGCTCCTTGATTACCTCATGCATCTCCTGACGACTCTTACCTTTTTCAACAGCCTCCATCAGGATCTTTTCAGTGGACATGAACGGTAATTCCATCCGCAGGTGCCGTTCAATCTGTTTTGGAAAAACAACCATTTGCGATGTAATGTTAACGTAAAGCTTGAGGATGGCGTCAGTCAACAGGAAGGCCTGAGGGATATCCATCCGCCGAATAGCAGAGTCATCAAGGGTGCGCTCAAACCACTGATTGGCAAAGGTTGCAGCAAAATCGGCGGGTAATCCCATGAGCTTGCGGGCAAGGCCCGTCATCCTCTCAGAGCGCATAGGATTGCGTTTATAGGCCATTGCCGACGAGCCTGTTTGATTCTTGGCAAAAGGCTCCTCTTGGACTTTGAGATTAGAAAGCAACCTCAAGTCAACTGCGAACTTATGAGCGGAACTCCCTATTCCAGCAAGCGTTTCCGCAAGCTTCATATCGAGCTTGCGCGGATAGGTTTGGCCCGTCACCGCAAAAGCCTCATCAAAGCCAAGCTTCCTGGAAACTAACAGGTCCAGATCCCTGACCTTTTGATTGTCCCCCTTAAAGAGCTCAACAAAGGTAGCCTGGGTACCGACAGTGCCCTTTGCCCCACGCGCCTTTACCTGACCCAGAAATGAATCAATATACTCAAGATCCATGACTAAGTCCTGAATATAGAGAGTATTTCTCTTGCCGACCGTTGTGGGCTGAGCGGGTTGATAATGAGTAAACCCCAGGGTGGGCAGGTCCTTGTGCTTCAGGGCGAATTCAGCCAGATTCTGGATCACCTGGAGCAGGGCAGCCCTGATCAGAGCAAAGGCCTTCTTCTGGAGGATCAGATCGGTATTGCAGACCACAAATTGCGAGGTGGCGCCAAGATGAATAATCCCCTCCGCCAGTGGACATTTTGTCCCAAATTCAAAGACATGGGCCATGACATCGTGCCGGATTTCTTTCTCTTTAGCGGCGGCCAGATCATAATCAATATTCTCGACATTGGCCCGCATCTGGTCAAGCATCTCAGGCTTAACAATATCAGTCAGCCCTAATTCATATTGGGCCTCAGCCAAGGCAACCCAGCATTTTCTCCAGGTTGTAAATTTGGTTTTTTCCGAGAAGAGTTCCTGCATATCTCGACTGGTGTAGCGGCTCACCAAAGGTTCCTGATAAATATCTCGATTCATGAAATACTCCTAAATAAACAGATACATATATTGCGATTACCGGGAAAACGCTTTCGGCCCCGTAAGCGATTCTTATAGCAGAACAAACGAATAAGGCCATACGACAAATAAGCAGTTATTGATACCACGGATTCAACAAAAGAGAAAGAACAACTACTTTCTACAGAGCGTCGCTCGCTTCCTGTTCAAACTTAAAACCAAGGAAGACGTCCATGAAAAGTTCAAGAACTACTTGAAAATGTTTAACTGCCTTACAAGAAAGGACGCCTTATCGGCAGGAAAAACAGGAATCAACAAATGTCGCATAATGTATATTATGTTTAATTATATATTAGTTCGTTAAATTAAAATATTAACATGAGTTGCTATTGTTAATTCGAGATTATTTTTTACTACCCTTCTGTCGCTTGCGGGAATTGAATACCTATAACCCTTACTTCCCAGTTCAGTACATCGCGATATCGGTTTGCCATGGGACTGTAGGCAATCGTTGGTTTATTGTCTCGATAAAGAGCTGGCAGATATGGGCCAAGTCCAAAACCGACACCTCTTTGCACAGCGCCGTTACATTGAAACGAAACCTTTAGATGCGTCTGATCGACACCAATTGGCTTAACCTCAATCAACCGGGCTCTTTTCGCAGAAAAAACCGGACTTCTGTTTCCCGGTCCAAAGGGTTCAAGTAATTGCAATTGCTTTCCAAATTGCCTTCCGCCTTCATGGGAAAAGATTTCGTCAATCTCCGCCTCTACATCTATGGCCAGCGTCGCTGCAGGATGACCAGCCTGCACCTGTGTGCCGATTTCTTCATTGATCCTTGTACAAAAAAGATCGAAGAGCTCTTCAGAAACAGCCATGCCGGCGGCCATGGCATGGCCGCCATAGCGGATCATCGTTTCCGCACATCCTTCGAGGGCGGCATGAAGATTCACCCCCGGAACCGAACGACCCGACCCTTTGAGCACCTTTCTGCCCTGGGGATCCGTCTCATGGCTAAAAAGAATGGTTGGAAGATGAAAGGCCTCTACCAGCCTTGAAGCAACAATTCCAATGACTCCATGATGAAAATCGCCATTTAATATCAGGCAGTTACTGTTAATATTTTTTTCTTTACATAAAGCAGCGGCACGGACATATACATCCTGGCCAATCTTTTTTCTGCTGTTATTTAAGGACAGGATCTCCTGGGCAAGCGGCATGGCTTCCTCTTGGTTTTTGCTCAGCAGCAATTGGACCGCCAGCCTCGCCTCCGCCAGCCTTCCGGCTGCATTGATCATTGGCGCAAGCACAAAGCCGATATCTTCCGAGCTGAGAGCACTGATCAAGCTTTTCTGGCTGTTCAGCAACCCACCTACTGCCAGCATTGCGTTGATTCCAGGTCTTTTTTGCTGTTCAATCCGCCGCATTCCCTCTTTCACCAGGATCCTGTTGACTTTTCCCAAGGGAACCATGTCAGCGATAGTCCCCAGAGCCACAAGATCCAGTAAATTTCGGACATCCGGCTCGCGATTTTTTTCGTTGAAAAACCCCTCTTTCCTTAGGTATTGACGGATTCCGCAGGCAAGATAAAAAGCCACGCCAACGCCCGCAAGTTCTTCAGTGGGAAAGGTGCAGGTGGATTGTTTCGGGTTCAGCACAGCATCGGCAAATGAACCCCCAGTCGGAGGTTCATGATGATCAGTCACAATGACCTGAAACCCCATCTTTTGGGCGGCTACGATTTCCTCGTTTGCCGATATGCCACAGTCAACGGTTATCAGCAGCATTTTCTGCTCTTCTGATTTGCTGGGCGCCAAGTCGTGCAGAAGGTCAACATGCAGACCATAGCCATGCGTTATCCGGTTGGGAATTGTGTATATCACCTCAACGCCAAGTTCTTGAAAAAACGAGACAAGGAGCGCTGTGCCGGTGGTGCCGTCGACGTCATAATCACCCCATATCACAATGGGCACACCTGTAATCACTGCTTGTCCGGCAAGGGCTGCCGCCTCTTTCATGCCGCCCATTTCCTGGGGGTGAGGAAGGTCCGCAAGCCGTGGTTCCAGGAAATTTTCTATGCTGGCCAGATCCTGCAGGCCTCTTTGCGCAAGAAGTTTGACAATAACAGGGTGAAGATTTCTCTTTTTTGCCAGTTGCTGCAATTCCAGACTGGGAGCAACTGCTGCTGTTAATCGCCATTCTAACTGTGTTTTTTTATCTCGATTCAACATTAACTATCTTGTTTAACACTTTGAGGTGAAAGTCTATTTGTTGCTTACAATGACCGCCCTATCCAACCGGCGATCCTTTCTCTGATTTTTTTATGATCCTGCACCTCAAACCATTCCAGAGCAGAATTTGCGGCGAACCAGGTGTATTGCCGCTTGGCGTATCTCCTGGTGTCTCTGGCAAGTAATCGCTCAGTTTCAAGCAGATCCCAAACATTATTGAGGTAATTAATCATGTGGCGATAGCCGATTGACTGCATTGATTTTAATTGTGGGTTGTATCCTCTGCCAATCAACCCTTTCACCTCTTGTTCAAGTCCACTGCCCAGCATCAAGGTGGTTCGCACATCGATCCGTCGATACAAAAGTTCCCGGTCACAGGTCAAGCCAATCTGCAGCATATTGGAAAATCGTGATGTTTTTTGTTGCTGGTGCAAGGCAATATGTTCAGACCATGGCCTGCCGGTTGCCTGGTAGATCTCCAGCGCCCGCAACAGACGATGCGTATCATTGACGTTAATTCTTTCTGCAGAAATACGGTCACATCCACATAATTCTTCATGTAATTTATAAGCTCCTACAGAGGTTAACCGCTGCTGAAGTTGTTCTCGTATCTCGGGAAACTGTCCTATACCTGCAGAAAGTCCATCAATGAGCGCCCGCAAATATAATCCGGTTCCACCGGTGAGCAGCGGCACCCTGCCCCGGCTATGAATATCTTCAATGGCGCGCATGGCGTCACCGACAAAACAGGCCGCATCATATTCCTCGTCCGGATCGACCACATCAATGAGATGATGCGGAATTCGAGCCCGTTCTTCAATGCTTACCTTGGCGGTGCCGATATCCATGAATCGATAGACCTGCATAGAATCAATGCTGACGATCTCACAATGAAATTGCTCGGCCAGCTGCAGCGACAATTCAGTCTTGCCGATCGCCGTTGGCCCGACCAGCACTAACACGGGGGCATCTATTGTTGGTAACTGGCTCATCGACTCACAGCAAAGGAAAATTGGGAAGCAAACTGGTTCATCCGGGAACGGCCGATGCCAGGAACGGCAAGCAGGTCTTCCGGTTGAGTAAAAAAACCTTTGTTGTCGCGGGTCTTGACGATCTGAGCGGACAATTCGGGGCCTATCCCCGGTATGGTTGCCAGGAGTTCCGCATCTGCAAAATTAATGGGAATTGGTTGAAATAAAAATGGAGTCACCGCAGCCGGTGCGCTCTTGGGAATTGCACTCTGCTCTCTGGCCACGACACCAACCTGGATAGCCTTTGTTTGCAGCGCTTGTCCGTCCCAGTATAAGGTTAAAAAATGTTCAGGGCTCTTCGCAAACCTTCCCTGAAAAAACAAGGCCAGCATCCAGCACCAAAAGACGATGCCCAGGAAGAGAAGAATCTCTACCCGGGCATCGTTCTGAACAGGCGGGGGTTGTGAGTCGGAACTGCTATTTTGCCTGTCTCTGCTCATCGCGCATCAGTTTGTAATTCATGGAATCAACCAGCGCCTGCCAGGAGGCCTCGATGATATTCAGGGAAACCCCCACCGTCCCCCACTGTTCATGCTGATCACGGGATTCAATGAGAACGCGCACCTTAGCCCCGGTGCCATGCTCGCCGGAGAGGACCCGCACCTTGTAATCGACAAGATCCACTTCCTGCAGGTTGGGATAAAAATGGATCAATGCCTTGCGCAATGCCTTGTCCAAGGCATTGACCGGGCCATTGCCCATGGCGGCGGTATGCACCTCTTCCCCCCCCACCTCAAGACGGATGGTCGCCTCGGTCTCGGGCGGCTGATCCATGGAGCGCTTGCTGTTCATGGCCCGGAAGCCTTTCAGTTGAAAATAATTTCTCTGGGTTCCCAGGGCGCGGCGCATGAGGAGCTCAAAGGAGGCCTCGGCCCCTTCGTACTGAAAGCCCTCATTTTCAAGCTCTTTCAACTCCCGAACAATAGCGGCGACGATCGGGCTGTCATCCTCAAGATTAATCCCGAATTTCTTGGCCTTGTGCAGGACATTACTCTTGCCGGACTGATCGGAAATCAGGATACGGCGGATATTGCCCACTTTTTCCGGCTCGATATGCTCATAGGTCAGCGGGTTGCGCTTGACTGCCGAGACATGGATTCCACCTTTGTGGGCAAAGGCGGAGCGGCCCACATAGGGTTGATATTTATTCGATGGCAGGTTGGCCAGCTCGTCCACCAGCCGGGAGGTTTCGGTAAGCCTGCCAACCCTGCGCACGGCCTCGCAGTCGAATTCCATCTTCAGGGCCAGGGCGGGGATAATGGAGGTCAGGTTGGCATTGCCGCACCGTTCGCCATAGCCGTTTATGGTGCCCTGCACCTGACGAAACCCAAGGCTTAAGGCCAGCAAGGAATTAGCGACCGCTGTTTCCGAATCATTATGGGCATGGATCCCAAGCTCCACCTTGGCCCCCCGCTCCCGGACAAAAAGCTGGACTCGTTCGATGATCGGCTGGACTTCCTGCGGCAGCATGCCGCCGTTGGTATCACAGAGGATCAGGCAATCCGCACCGCCGTCAATGGCCTTGCCAAGGGTCGTCAGGGCATAGTCAGAATTTTTCTTGAACCCATCAAAAAAATGCTCGGCATCATAAAAGAGTTTGCCGACATGGGGCCGCAGATAGCGCAGCGACTCCTCAATAATCAGCAGGTTATCTTCCAGCTTGATCCGCAGGGCGTCAAAGACATGGATATCCCAGGATTTGCCGAAGATGGTGATGACCGGCGTCCTGGCCTCAATCAGTGCCTGAAGGTTGGCGTCCTTGTCAACGGGATTGGCAAACATCCTGGTCGAACCAAATGCCGACAAGCGGGCATGCTTAAGAGTCTGCCCATGCATGGTCCGGAAAAATTCAACCGCCTGCGGATTGGAGCCCGGCCAGCCGCCCTCGATAAAATCAACACCCATTTCATCAAGCTGATGGCTGATCCGCACCTTGTCGTTGACCGACAGGTTGAAGTTCTCGGCCTGGGTCCCATCACGTAGCGTGGTATCATAGATCTCTACTTGTCTGGACATAACATGATCTCCGGGATAGAGGTTAATACTCAGGATCAATGATACTTCTTAACATACTATTACAACGAGTTTATTTAAAAACAAGCAAAAGACAAATCTTACTTCTCTTCACTGGGCTGGTTGACCTTGTCCAATTCAAAGGCGTCATGCAGGGCCCTGACCGCAAGCTCGGTGTACTTCTCTTCAATGACGCAGGAAACCTTGATCTCTGAGGTTGAGATCATGGAAATATTAATTCCTTCCTTGGCCAGGACGCTGAACATGGTGGAGGCAATGCCGGAATGATTGCGCATACCGACGCCAACGATGGAGATCTTAACGATACTGGTATCACCCTGTACCTTTTCGGCCCCAATTTTGGCCACAACCTCTTCCAACAGTTTGAGGGTGCGTTCATAATCAGAGCGCATCACCGTAAAAGTCATATCCGCCTTGCCCCGTCCCGCATCCTGATTCTGGATGATCATATCGACAATAATATCGGCATCAGAGATCGGGGTAAAGATCTTGGCTGCAATGCCCGGCTGATTGGGCACGCCTGAGACCGTGATCCTGGCCTCGTTTTTATTGTAGGTAACACCAGAAACTATCAATCCTTCCATTTGTTTATCCTCCTCAACAACCCATGTTCCTTCCGTTTCAGTGAACGTGGAACGAACATGGACTGGAACTTTATAACGTTTGGCAAAAGTCACCGCCCGGATATCAAGCACCTTGGCCCCCAGACTGGCAAGCTCCAGCATCTCATCGTAGGAGATACGGTCAATCTTTCTGGCCTTGGCACAGATATTCGGATCGGTAGTATAAACACCCTCAACATCGGTATAGATCTCACAGGAGTCAGCCTTGAGCGCCGCCGCCAGGGCCACAGCCGTGGTATCGGATCCACCGCGGCCCAGGGTGGTGATGTCTCCCTTGTCGTTGACCCCCTGGAAACCGGCAATGGTGACCACCCTGCCCTGATTCAACTCGGCCAGGATTTTTTCCGAATCAATGGACTCGATTCGGGCCTTGGTGTGCACGGAATCGGTATTGATCTTCACCTGATCGCCAAGGAAAGAGACGGCATCGCTACCGGCCTCTTTCACAGCCATGGCAAACAAGGAGATAGTCACCTGCTCGCCGGTTGACAGCAGCATATCCATCTCCCGGGTATCAGGAAACTCCTGCATCTGCGAAGCAAGAGCTATCAGGCGATTAGTCTCTCCCGACATGGCCGACAAGACCACCACCATCTGATTGCCCTGATTTTTACATCTGAGCACCCTTTCCGCCACTGCTTTTATCTTCTCGGGACTTCCCACTGAGGTCCCGCCAAATTTCTGCACAATCAAGGCCATTATTTTTTTCGACTCCCGCTTATAGATGAAACCAGCGCAACGAACGCAAACAACTCAATAAAAAAAACAAAACGGCAGACCACATGCTTGCCTGCCGTCAGAAGAAACCTTTACCTGGCAGATTACCCACCAGACTTGACCAGAAAAGTCAAAATGAAAGAAAGAAATATTTTATACGCAAAAAGGAAAAATGCAACATCTTTATAGGGAGTTTCAAACTGCAAATGATATGGGATGAAACTTCTTGACTGTGATAGAGGTTGAAAAAATGGGAACCAAGGAGTTCAGCCTTCGATACCCTGCGTGAGATATAATCCCTATCTGTCTCTGTATCTGTGATCATAATTATCACCAGGGCGGCGTTCGCTGTCGTGCTTTTCCCTGGAAATGTCACGGTCTAATCGGTCAAGGTCTCGATTGATGACATCCCGCTCTCGCTCGCTGAGATGCCCGTCTTCCTTCATGCGGTCGATCTTGTAGAAAATCCCGCTCAGTTCTCGATGGAGCCTCTTTGCTTCGTGTCGTGTGAGCACTCCTCTCTCGATTCCCCGGTCGATCCGTTCTTCCGCTTCATGAATCCGCGCCCTGATTCCCCCGCGCCACTCTCCAAAATTGGCATGGCCCGTTGTTACCATCCCGAACAGCATCAGCACGCACATTATCGCAAAAATAGCTTTCTTCATAAGAAATCCTCTTTTAGGCTTGTTGTTCATTGAATACGCATCGGACATACTTGAGCATACCCCAGGATTAGACATAATTATTTATGACGTCAACCTGCAACGTACTATACGTAACTATTACAAAAACAGCAAATCACAAGTCAAGATCCTTTCCAAATATTCTGGGCAGGTTTAATATAGATATTGACATTGGGAAGCGGGTAGAAATTTTTTCCCGCAGCAGTTTCATTTTCTACTGCATACCAATATATAACTTTTCGTTGCATCTTCTGGTTCTACTGAGGAAAAAATGATAAAAATAGACTACCGAGAGCAAGCGCTGAAGATCCTTCCATGGGTCTGCGGAAAATGCGGCCGAGACTTTTCCGGCAAAAAACTGCGAGAGTTGACAGTTCATCACAAAGATCACAATTACAGGAACAATCCGCCCGACGGCAGCAACTGGGAGCTGTTGTGTATCTATTGTCATGACAACGAGCACTCCCGCTCCCTCGATGCTGAATGGCTACCCACTCAAAATTCAGATACAGAGAAAAAACCAACGGCCACCTATACCCCTTTCGCAGATCTCATGAACAAGCTCCATCATAAAGAAAAGGACGAAGCAGAATGATCGACCTATTGATTACAACCGTGCCGGGAAAACAAGGGGGAGCAGGAACACTTGAAATCTTCATTATGCGCTTTACTGACTATCATTCCAGATCAACCGGAGGGTGTTGACGAATGCAGACGAAACCTATATACCTAAAAATACTTAATTTGGTGGATTCTAGCCGGAACATGAGATTCTTTTATGAGTTATCTATTTCAGCTTCACGCCCTCTCCGTAAAAATGAGTAAACAGATGAGCCTGTTGCAAAAGTATAATTAGTGTAGTTCGACAGGCTCACCCTGAGCTTGTCGAAGGGTATTGCCGGAGTTTTGCAACAGACTCAGATATAGATTTTTTTTCAGTCCCCGTAACGACAATGGGTAAAGCGAATTTCTATCACTTCACCAGGATGGGCGGATGACGACGGATCCTTTGGCAGAGTATTGTGGCAAGATTCTTAACGGCGGTTTTTCGACGAAGCTCTGTCGGCGGCTTACGACGTACCTGACTACTCTGGTGGCCTTGGATAAAATGTGCTCGCCCATCATTCCTTACATCGCCGCGTGGCGCGGGGATGGAAAAATTATTTGGTATGAATATGTTGGAACGCGGTTTTTGACCCTCCTTAATTGTCAACGGTCCGAAGTTGCCGAGGTCTTTCGGCAGAGTATTGTCGATCGTCGGCTGTATCGCTATGTGGAACAGGAGTTCAAGATTGAGGAAGACATTGTCACCAGGGAAGAGCTGCGGGGCCATCAATGCGGTCTGCGCGAGGAGGTAAAAAAAGAGGGTGTGGTTGAATGTATTTACCAATTGGCCCTGCCCGGGGAGAAGACGATATGGCTGAAGGATCAGGCCATGATTGAAATATTTGCAGGCGACGAGATCTGTCTCTCCATTGGCTGCCTGACCGAGGTCACCAAGGAGATGAAACAAAAGAATTTACTGGAAAAATTCGGCTACTTTGATGAACTCACCAAGTTGCCGAAACGGTCCATCATGCAACGCATTATCGAGATGAATATCGGCAACCTTCATCGGGGCTACATCTCAGATTTTGTTTTTTTGCTGTTGGACATTGATCATTTTAAAGCAGTGAACGACACCTATGGCCATCAGGCGGGTGATCACGTGTTGGTGAGTTTGGCGGAAGTAATGTGCTCCACCAAACGGCAGGAGGATGAGGTTGGCCGCTATGGTGGGGATGAATTTTATGCTTTTTCCATCGGTTGCTTAAAGAATGGGCTACAATTTGCCGAGCGCTTACGGTTGGCGGTAGAGGCCACCGATTTTATTTACAACCAGCAACGGATTCCGGTGACTATCTCCATCGGCTTAGTAGCTGCCAGTCAATTGGCGGAGGTCGGTAAAATTACTGTGGAGGAACTTGTCCGGGTAGCGGATCGGCGGTTGTATGTGGCCAAGAAAGGCGGACGCGACCGGGTTGTCGGCGAAGATCCGCGGTAAAAGAGTCAATATCTTTCCAAAAAACAAAGCCCTGTAAATTGTTAAAGGTGAAGGGATAACTCTCTTCACTTCATCAAGCCTCATCACAAGCATGACCATAGATAGAAGGAAATTATACATTCATGGGAGAAACACGATTCATAGTGGCGGGACGTCTTATCGACGGCAGCGGTGCCGATGTGCGCAAGAATGTCTTTCTGAAAGTTACGGACACCATTATTACCGCCATTGGCCCGGCCGCAGACCTTCCCCGCCATGACGGGGCGACAATCGATAACCTCTCGCACTGTGTCATATTACCGGCGCTGGTTGACTGCAGCGTTTCGCTTACGCGATCGCCCTCCGTAGACTGTCAGGTCCGGTTAGCCGCCGATGAGGCCGACCTTGCGGAAAGGACAGCCATGGTGGAACGGCATATCAGCTACTGCCATGCATACGGAGTGCTGGGTGTGGCTGTCAGCGACGATCTCGCCGACCTGGGTGATCGTTCTCAAAAAGAGATGGCGCCGAGATGCATCCTTGATATTCGCACCTCCGGCGGTCTCTGCCGGAGCTTGCAGGAATGGGCCGCCGGCACCCCGGCAGGCGGTGATTTTCTTAAACTCGGTTATTCCTCCAATATCGAAGACGAGGAAGCCCCATATTCCCAGCTTACCTATGAAGAGCTGTGCCATATTCTACAGCAGAGAGGCGGCAAAAAGGTGGTGGTGGTGGCCAATGGCCGGCAACAGGTAGCGGAGGCGCTGGCGGCGGGGTGCGATTCCATTGAACAGGGATACAGTATGGGCAAGGACAATCTCAGAAAAATGGCGGAGAATGATGTGTTGTGGATTCCCAGCGTCCTGCGGGCCAAGAATGGTTTGGACGGTGCAGGCGCAAGCGGAGATGTGTGTTGCCGTTTCTCCCAGCGCTATGTGGCACCCGGAAAGCCAAACCCCGGCGCAGAGGCCTTTTGGAAAAAGATGCTCGCCGAACAACTCGCGCAACTGCGTCTGGCCAGAGAATTGGGCGTGAAAACGGCGGTGGGAACCGGTGCCGGCAGTATTGGCATACTGCATGGCGAGTCGATGGCCGAGGAGATGAAATTGTTCATCAAGGCCGGTTATTCGCTGGAGGAGACCATCCGCTGCGCCTCGGCAAACGGCGCCCGATTCTTCGGCATGGAGCAGCTGGGAACGCTTACTGTCGGACGAAAGGCAACATTTCTGATTACCAGGGGCACGGTGCAACAGCTGCCAAGAAAACTCTCCTATCTCGAAGGCATCTATGTTGATGGCGCTCCCAGCGTCACCTATCGTAAAAATCCGGTCAAGACGGTGTGAGGAGCGCTTTGCATCGCCTGCAAAAAACAACCGCAGGTCTTGGGCTTCTGGATCATGTCTCTCTCACTTTCGATGAAAATCGATCACTCATTCATAATCTGACCCCTGGTGTTGGTAACGGCCGCCACATTGCGGGCTGTATCATAGTCGTAACCGGCCCTCTCCCAAAAGGAGAAGGGTGAAAGCTCCCTCTCCTTTTGGGAGAGGGCCGGGGTGAGGGGAAAAATCTGGCAATGCAAGAGGTTATTGCAAAATTACTATTTCCAACTGCCGTTTCCGCGGATCACAATAATTTCGACATTTGTTACTACATCAAGATAGGCAATCGCCTTGAGAGGTTATTTCCTGCCTAAGACGGATTTCTTTCGCAGCCAGTGATAACGAATGCCGCGCATCCAGGCAAAAGTATAAAGGAAACTCAACGCAAAAATGCCCCATTGCCCAGCAATCCATGACGAGTAAAACCAGAATGGCTGTCCGCACAAACCAAAAATACAGGCCCACTTCCTCCATTCTGCCCGTTCATCCTGGCTCAACCAAATAGCCGTGGCACCCGTTAAAGCAATCGCTATCTGATCCATGCCCCCTCCCCCGCTCACCAACTTGTACCTGATCGATCATCAGGAAAGGTCCTGCGTATAATTAAAAGTAAAGGTGTCCGGCAGCCTTACTTCTTCCTCAGTCCTGGAAACAAAACCACCCTGGTAAAATCCTCCTGAGTCATAAACGATATGACCAACAGGCTCTCCTGTTCGAGGAAAGATTACGATACCGGTGTTCCCGCGCTGGCAATAACATCCTGCATTGCCGAAGTCAACTGCACTACCAGTTCGGCATTAAGCGCGTGGGACGTGGAATCATCAATCGTAACAGCCGCGGTTATCCGGGCAGTGGCGATTGCATTTCCCCGTGATGTTGTTGCCGGCGACTCTGCCGCAACTGCCGGGTCAACGTTGGTGATGATGATGGAAACAGTGTTGTTGCTGTTGCGGTAAATTTGAAAGGTACGGAACTGCTGCGGAAAATCCCGCAGGGATGAAGTCTCGACCTCCCAGAAGCTGAGGGTCGGGTCAGTAGGATGAATTTGAGGCGTAACGGTATTCATATGGCGGTGTCCGGCAATCCACATGATCAGATTCGGATAGTTTTGGAGCTCGGCAAGCAATGATGCATCACTGACAACGGAGGTAGCTCCATAAACAGGAGCTGGAATAAAAAGGTTCATAGTTTCCGGATTTGACGCTACAAGGGCGGGATCAGTCACAAGACTCTTATAGACCTTAAACGGAATATGGGCGGCGATGATCATCAGCTGGTTATTGTCCTGACCTGCCTGGAGCTGATATCTGAGCCAGTCCAACCGGAGCTGATCAAGACTGCCGGCGGCATAATTTGGCTCACCAGGTTTCTTGCAGGTATCGTCCAGCACAATGATCTTGATCGGGATATCGGCCTTGGGCACAAAGCTGTAGCAGGCAAAACCGCTGTTTCTCATGGCCGGGTCCACCAGGTTGAAACCATGGCCGACCGGGGTTGAAGTGGTCGTAAAGAATTCATTGATCCAGTTCCGGCTTGAAGAGGTCAGCGTCGAGAGAGAACGGCGATTCGGGTCGGCAACAACGGTCGGGGGCACGGGGTAGTCACCTATTGGTCCTGACTTGATCACCGGACCTAATGGGTCCGAGCCATCGATCACCCCCGAATAGAAGCCGGTTTTAGTTATGCTCTCACAGGGCGAGTCCGTATTATCCGAGGTCTGGATGGCGCTCGAGATATGGGCCGCCTGGATCGTTGCATCTTCATAACAGGACCCCATCCAGAACTGATCGTGGTTGCCCAGAACCTGGTACCAGGGGATTGACTTATCGAGTCCGGCGGCCCGGTACGGTTTCTGATAAATGATGGTAGAGGCCCCGATATGAGTGCCGGAGCTGGGGGTGATATCCCTGCCGTCAAGCACGTCAATATACCATCTCACCTCGTTATACTGGTTGTTGTTGATGGCATCGCCAAGGGATATCCCGAAGTCAAACGGCGATTTTTTATGCAAGGCATTAATGGTCTGAACAGCGGCATTCAGAACATGGGTCGTCGCGAGTATCACCGGCGAATAGGCCGACGAATTGCATGTCGGGCCGTAGGGCTTGCTCCACTCGTAATAGAGCGGTTGCGCCGGGGATTCCTTATCGGCAATATGGATGTCGGTTATGGTAAAAAAAGACAGCAGATGCGCAGCGTTAGGTGATTTAGTCGCGATGGTTTCCCACACCGTACAGGGCAACCCCGGCCCTACCGTCCACGAGCTGTAATTATACTGGGAGTAAAGCGCAAGGTCTTTGGGATCGATGTGTGGCGCGTCTACAGATACCGGAACCGGAAGGATCTGGTGTTCGGCTGTGGTATAGACATTGTTTGCAATCGGCCATCTTTGTTTACGGGTCAGGAGAAAAAGAGGACCAGGCAGGCTGAACGAGGCGAAAGACATATAGGTGGTTGTTCCGGCAAGACATTTAACAAACTCTCGCCGTGTTAGCTCACTGCTCTTTTGCAGATCGTCGTTCATCATCGTAGCCTCTTTTTCTATGGTCACAGAATGGGTTGGATTGAGCCATTAAAAGATAACCGATCTTGAAATAATACATAGAAACATCGGAAGTGTCCCGCATTTCTTCCCTACTTATAATCCCGGCATGATGGGCACGCTCGCTTTGCCCATCCTACACTTTGAACTAGCCACAGTACCCGTAGGATGGGCAAAGGCCGACAGGCCGTGCCCATCAACCCAAAGCCCATCAAATCGTGGTCATTGCTCGCAACCTCTGCAAAAGCGGGGGATGGGAGTAGTGGAAAAACACATAGAGCGGGTGCGGGCTCAAATTGCTGAGATTGTTTACCGAAAGCTTTTTCAAGGCCGATCCCAGGGCCGCAGCGTTAAAATGGTCGGCGGCAAAACGGTCCGCCTCATACTCATTCTTGCGGGAGAAACTGTTCATGGCCAGCCCCATGATCGTGGAGAGCGGTGAGTAGAGCAGCGCAAAACTGATCAGGGCCAGATGGAAGCTGTGGATATCGGCGCCGAGGGCCGCAGACAGCACCGGGTTGGCAATAAACAACGATAAAATATAGAGCATGATGCCGGTCTGACAGAGGGCGGCGATAATCCCCTTGATCGTGTGCTTTTTCTTGTAATGGCCGATCTCATGGGCCAGTACCGCCACCAGTTCCTCCACCTCCAGGTCTTTAATCAGGGTATCATAGAGGACGATGCGCTTTTTGGCGCCCAGGCCTGCGAAATAGGCATTGGCCTTGGTGGAGCGGCGGGAGCCGTCAATGACAAAGACATTATCGAGCTGAAAACCGGACTTGGCGCTGAAGGCCTCGATGGCATCCCGCAGCCCACCCTGCTCCAGCGGTGTCTGCTTGTTAAAAAGGGGCACGATCAGGGTGGAGTAGAACATGGTCAGAAAGATCGTGAAGCCACTCATCAATAGCCAGGCATAGATCCAAAAATTACCCTGCGTCATCTGGTAAAACCAGATCACCGCCGAAAGCAGTGGCCCGCCCAGAAGGACGACGAGGAGCCAGCCCTTGAGTTTGTCGGTGATAAAGGTGAGCTTGGTGGTCTTGTTAAAGGCAAAGCGCTCCTCAAGGACAAAGGTGTGATAGAGGGTAAAAGGCAGAAAGAGAATTTCCGAACCCAAAAAAAGCAGGGCAAAGAAGAGCAGGGAGACCAGCAACTCCCCCTGCACCATGCCCCGGACAAGCCGGTCGATAAAGGCAAAGCCGCCACCCATGAGCAGGGCCAGGAGGATCACAACCTGCAGGCTGGCGGTGACCAGCTCAAACCGGCAGTTGGCCCTCTTGTACTCCTGCGACCGTTGATACTTCTCCTCGCTGTAAATCCCCTTCACCTCATCAGGCAGTTGCGTGGAGATACTCCGGCAGTTAAGAAAGCTGAGCCCCCTTTCCAGGAGATAATCAGCAAGAACGATGGTGATAATGGCGGTAAGGATGGTTGTGGAATTCATGGGATTTTTTTATTAAATATCAGGTTGTTAGCGGGGCCTTACCCCTGTGTACTTCAAAGAATAAACTTAACATCTTGGCGGCCTGACTCCCAATTTTTCTTTGTTCGGGTTAAACAATACGAACCTGCACTGTTTCTATAAATTTGCCACCTGCAAGAATATCTGAGAGCACTATCAAGCGGTCGCCTTCCTTTAAGAGTTCTTTGTGCTGCAGCTGCGTGACAGCCCGAGCTATCGAGACTTCAGGATCATTGGAAAATTTGATGCGAAAGGCAGAAACGCCCCAATGAATACCAAGCCTACGCCGCACATGCGTTGTGTTGGTAAAAGCATAAATTGGCCCATTAGGCCGGCATTGTGAAAGCAGAACAGCCATTAAGCCGCGTCTTGTGAAAACCAGGGTGGCGGCAGCTTTCAGATTGTTGTTGAGTATTGATGCGCTTCTGGCAATTTCATGCTTTGCATTATCTGATGCCTGCACCATCACTTTCGTATCCTGTTCCATTTCTCTTTCTATCCTGCGGGCAATGACATCCATCACCTCCAAGGCCTTCAGTGGATGTTTGCCCGTTGCTGTTTCTCCAGACAGCATTATTGCATCAGTACCTTGAAGTACAGCTTGAGTAATGTCTGTCACTTCAGCTCTTGTCGGCGTTGGGTTAACAATCATAGATTCAAGCATATGCGTGGCCACGATTACCGTTTTTCCAGCAATACGGCATTTTTTGATTATCTGTTCCTGAAGAAGTGGAACCTCTTCATAAGGCAACTCGGCTCCAAGGTCTCCTCTTGCTATCATAATTCCATCGCTTACTGCTATGATTTCGTCAATGTGGGGAATTGCCTCAGCGCTTTCTATTTTTGCAATAATATCAATGGGCACATTTTTTTCAGTGATAAATTGCTGTAACTCTTCAATGGCAGGGGCTCCCTTAACAAAAGAGAGGGCAATGAAATCAACACCATTTTCAATGCCCAAAGCAATATCTTGCCAGTCTTTTTCTGTTATTGATGGCAGGTCTGCGCTTTTACCTCGAATATTAACGTGACGCCGAGAGCTCAGAACGCCATTATCAAGACACTCGCATCTGATATCTGTTTGCGTAATATTCATGACCTTGAGGCTAAGCATCCCTCCATCAATTAAGACTATATCGCCCAGAGCACCATCGGAAACAAAGCCATCATAGTTTATTTCAACACAGTAAGGTTCGAGCTCAGCCTGGCGCCTGATCGTCAGAGTTACAATCTCCCCTTTACGCAAGACAATATCACTCTTCACATCACCTGTTCGTACTTCAGGCCCCTTGGTGTCGAGAAGAATGGCAACAGAAGAACCTGTTTGCTCATTAATGGTTTTAACGTGCTTAATTACCTCACTATGCCATTTATGTGTGCCATGGGACATGTTGAGACGGGCAACATTCATTCCATTTTCAACAAGCTGTTTTAGAATCGTAAAATCTGAGGTCGCAGGGCCTATGGTGCACACTATTTTAGTTTTACGTGTAATCATAGCGGTAGCTCATATCTGAAGTACGGAGAGTTTGCTGATAAAAACAAGGAGTTTTGGGTACGCAAAAAGGAAAAAACAGGGCCAGGCTCCCAAGTTAACACTGCACCCTACCCCGGACAAGCCCGTCGATAAAGGTAAAGCCGCCACCCATAAGCATGCCTAAGAGGATCACAACCTGCAGGCTGGCGGTGACCAGCTCAAACCGGCAGGTTGCCTTCTTGTACTCCTGAGATTGCTAATATTTCTCCTCACTGTAAATCCCCTTCACCTCACCAGGAAGCTGCGTGGAAATACTCCGGCAGTTGAGAAAGCTGAGCCCCCTTTCCAAGAGGAAGTCGGCAAGAACGATGGTGATAATGGCAGAAAGGATGGTGGTGGCAGTCATGGTGTGGTTTTATTCAATATCAGATTGGTAGCGGTGCCTAGCCCCGGGGGGAGGGGGGTACTTCAAAGAATAAACTTAGCATTTTGGAGGCATGTCCTCCAATTTTCCCCTAACAGCTGCCAAGAAAACTCTCCTACATAGAAGGCATCTATGTTGAAGGCGCACCCGCCATTCCCATGTCACGTTGGGTCACCAACAGTAGGCAAGTGTGGTCCAATATAAGGAACAACAACAATGTTTGAGCTAGCATAATGCAAAAAATAAATTCGCCAGCTATCAACACTTATCTTGCTATGCCAAGTAAAAGTCACATTACTGCCATCGTCCAAAGTAAATAGTCTATCTTCGCCATATTTATTCATAGTGGGGCCGCTTTCCTCAGAGCAAGGATAGGGATAACCAGTCGTATACACGCCGTTAGTCCAATTACAACATTGACTATTTAATGCAAGAAGATGCTTAACTACAAATGGAAATACTTTCTCATTACCAGTCAATTTATCCAGGTGTCTCCTAGATAATGGAGTGAATTTAATTCTACTTAACACAACGTCTGATTTATCTAGTATATCTTGCCCACTGTTAAGTTCACTCGCAAGCTGCAACTTAATCAGTTCGTGATTGCATCTAACTCGTTGTGGATTATACAAATTACAAACAGATTCTGTACGTATAACAGTTTCAGTCTCAGACAGATAACTACACAATACTTCAATAGGATCTATACACCACTGATCAGTGCATAAACTCACAGCTGGATTGCTAGTTATAATAGCAGCGCCTAATCCATTTGTTTGATTACCGCCAGAAGAATATTCATGTAATTGATTTACATTAGCTTCAAATGTTTTAATGATACTTTCTATAAATGGAGCCTTATTAGTGCAAGATTTAATTTTTCTTCTTAGTTCTATGTCAACTGTATGATCAAATCCCCAATCTGCGATTGAATACCCAGGAGCCAAAACTCCTCCCCAAAAATCTTCATGTGTTCTAACTATTGGGGAACTGCCAAAATACGAAGCGAGATTTATAGTATCTGCAAAAATTTTCATTGTTACCTTTGCAGAATCTTTGTTTTGTAACGATGCATCCAAACTATTATTGTTAAATATCAGTTCCATTTAAACCTCTGATGGGAACAATAACGTGTCTAATGCTTTATCCCACTCATCGAAAAAACCCTCAGGCCATTTATCAATTCTTCCATCTTTATCCATTTCAGGACTACATATATTCGCCATGCCATCAGTTTTTCTAGAGAAGAAATGTACTTTCACATCAATATGTGACAAAATTCCTTTATGAACAGCAATTCTTAATCCATTAAATATGTGGTCACTATGGCTTTCAACTAATACCTGCAGGCCTGTCTTTGCAGCCTTTGCTAATAGCATACCCATTTTCACCTGACCGCGTGGGTGCAAATGAGCTTCAGGGTTCTCAATTAGCAATAATGGGTAAACGGGGGTAGATCCAGGAAATGACTCTGTATCCTCTGAGGAACTACATGATGATGCAACACCGAGTAAAGTTACAATTATCGGCAGAGCATAACTCAAGCCGAATCCAGTATTTGTGGGTCTAAAGCCATCTATAGTTGCAAAGGAAGAATCGCGTAGTGCTTCGGAAGCATGTCTAAAAATTACATTTGGAGATATTTCACCTAGCCATGCTCTTACATTGTATTCAAGAGTTTCACCTTCCGCGTTCGGATGTCTAAGCAAAGGAGGGACAATGTCATTTTCGTGTCGAGACAAATAATCTAATACATATTCCCCATATTCACCAACGTGAGAAAGTTCATCTGATGAAGTATATAAAGGCAGTGAAACTCGTGGCCCCCATCTGTCAGCACTCAAATATGATAAGGGTGGTAAAATTTCACAGTCTGCATGAACAGAACTTATTAAAGGCTTAAATGTATCTGAAAAGCTTATGCTCATTCCAGATGATTTATCGTTTAAAAATCTACAAATTATTTCGATAGATGATTTGGGAGATGAATTAATGTTCTTGCACTCATGGAGCCTTCCATAACCAGAAAGGGTTGGATCTACCCCTTTCCGCCATTTTGATATCATGCGAATAGCCTGAAAAACAGAACTTTTCCCTGAATTGTTTAGTCCAGTAAACAAGGTTAACTTAGATAATCCTATCTCACTATTTGTAAAACACTTAAAATTATTTAGAATAATATTGGTAATCATATCAATACCTCATATATATTTATTTACTAATGATTGTATTGAAGTATATCTTGACAATACCCCAGAATATTTCCAGCTATCTCTTGATATGACAGAAACGAAATTTTCGTCATTTAGCATAGATGAGTATTCATGATTAAATCTAGACTTGTTGGTTTTTAAAGTATTAAATTGATCCCCACTCAAATTTGCTAAGACATTACCCCACACCTCAAATAGTGTCTTGTTGATAGGTGATTTTCTGTGATTCCCATATGATTTTCTGAAAGCGTGCCCACCGAACAATACCGTTGATCTTATCATTGCGATTGTAAATTTTATTTTTAATGCTTCAATATTACTACAACTAATTTCTGGTATATCTGAGTGTTTAAATATTTTCTGTAGTCTTTTGTTGTCTAGCTCAGGCATGAGATTTATAATCCTCATTGTGTTACTAAGAAATGCATCCATATCTGAGGTTCTTGGGTAATCTACATGATTATGAATTGAAAAAGCTAAAAACCTAAGTATTAATTCTCTTGCTGCCATACGGCTATCATTTACAGAGTTATTAGTCGCATCTAAAAACGCACCGTTATTAGACAATTCTTGAAGTAAACCGGTTGAGTTCCCTTGATATAAGGCGTGTCTTATTTCCTGTGATGTCAATGGCATTCCGCCCGTATTAATGCGTTTAAATATGTTTCTTTTTACCTCTTCAGGAGTTCCTGGGTTGATTATAGTGAATCTGAATTCGCTTTCCAGTATTCTGTTTGTTATTCCTTCTGGCAAAGTGGAAAACATTAATCCATCGTATTTGTCACCCCAAAACTCTAATTTCTTTAAACGAAATCCATTTCCTTTATCTTTGTCATCACGAGTTTGCATATAATGATTGCCTAGCACAAACTCTTTTATAGTAGTTAGCCGTTGTAATCCATCAACTACATCCCAATTCCCTTTCTCATCTGCTGCAACATAAAACATTGGTAGAGGGATCTTTAACATCATTGATTCAATAAGTTGACTCTTCCGTTCAATGTCCCAGACCTCATTTCTCTGAAAGGCAGGAGCTAATCGCATTGATCCTTGAATTAGACGACGTATTAAAGTTTCCATGGGAACTATTTTCCCATCAATAGAAATCTTTTCTGGATCAAACGGATCTTGGAGGTCTACTTCCTCACTTTCAGCTTCAACACCAGATAAATTACCAGAAGCGGCTAATTCCTGTGGTATAATTAATTCATCCTCGTTTTTCATAATATCCAACTTTATTGTTTGATGATGATAAGAAATTTTCAATCAAAAAGAAAATAACAGAAAGAAAATAACAGGGTCAAGCTTCCAAGTTGACGTAACTCATTCCGGTTGCCCTTGCGCGTTCACTTCTTGATTGAGAAATGAAATTATGCGCCGAGCAATGATTCATAAGGCACATTTAATTGTGCGTGCAGATTCCGGATCATCGTGAGAGAAAGTTTCCGTTTATGATGAAGCACTTCGGAGACTTTGGAGCGAGATCCGATAATAGGTGTCAAATCTCTGGGCTCCATTCCCAATTGCTCCATCCTGAACCGGATTGCTTCAACGGGATCGCATCCGGGGATAACAAAGTGCTTGGCCTCATAACTCTCGACAAGTGTTGTCAAGATATCGAGTTCATCACCCTCGGGCGTATTCAACTCCGCATCCATAAGCGAATCAATACGGGCTAACGCGGCCTCGTAATCGGCATCTGTCCGGATTGGAAAAATATTCATTTTATATCTCCTCTGCTTGTATCTTGTCATATTCAGCATGGGTGCCGACGAATCGAATATACACCATCCCGTAAGGGTAATTGATCTTGACTATCAGGCGGTATTCTATTCCGCACACCAGTTTTCTATCAGCAACCCCTGCACTCGCGCAAACTCTTTTTCATTATTGGTCACCAGAATCATTCCGGTTGCCCTCGCGTGTCCGGCAATCATCATATCGTATGGGCCTATTGGCTGGCCAATCCGGTACAGCTCTGAGCGTATCCGGCCAAAATGATTTGCTTCCGTCATGCCAAACGGGAGAACCTCAAGCTGGGCAATCATCATTTCAATATCTGCCAGATTCCGTTCAACCTGTTGAGAATGTTCAGCGCCAAAGACCAGCTCGCCTAGACTGATGGAAGAAATACACATTTGCCCCGCATGTTGATTGAAGCGTTTTTTCACATGGGCCGGGCGGTTTTTCATGGCGTAAATCAGGATGTTGGTGTCCAGCATGTATTTCAACATCACAGGCACTCCCTTATCTGGTCCTCCGGCTGCAATCGTTCCGTCATAAAGTCATCGGAAACTCCGGGTGAATCAAACCAATCGTCCCAAGAATGGGCCGCAGGGGTGATAATGCGCTTATTGCCGATCGCAATAATTTCGACATTGGTTACTGAGTCGGGAAAGGCAATGGCTTTGGGAAGACGAACAGCCTGGCTTTTATTGCTTTTGAAGAGTTTGGTTTGGATACAGGGCATAATGGGGCCTCCATAAGATGAAGTGGATGGGTTTTCTTCATTATAGCGGGCTTGACGTGGATATGTCAACGGGATATACACGCAACATCGCAACCTGATGGGCACGCTGCGCTTTGCCCATCCTACCAAACTGGCTCCGAAGTTGACTTCATTTTTGTAAACTCATTTACATCCTTTACAGGAACAAGCGCACTCTTTATAGTACGATCAAGAACACTATGAATAATGCGACAACTGACAAGAGGAGCTTCCATGACCACTATATCTGCTAATGACCTAAAGACTAAAGGAATTTCCGCCATTGAGTCCGTTCTTGCCCTGCAAAGCGAGGCGGTCATTTCCGTTCGCGGTAAAGAGCGTTTTGTGATAATGGACCTGGAACACTATCATTACCTGCGTGAGTGCGAACTGGAAGCCGCCCTGGCCCAGACTCGCGCTGACATCGCCGCCGGACGGCTGGTCAAGGAAAGCGCCAACGAGCACCTGGCCCGTCTCAAGGCTTCCCTGTGAGTTGGTCGCTGGTCTTTACCGATCAGTATGAGAAACGCGCCCTCCGTTTCCTCAAGCGTCATCCCGAGTTGGAGCGGCAGTACCTGAAGACCTTGCAACTGCTGGAGGCCAACCCCTTTCATCCATCGCTCCGACTGCATCGCCTGTCCGGACGACTTACAGACCTGCACTCGGTATCGATCAACCTTTCCTACCGCATCACCATGGAATTTCTCATTGAAAATCAAGAAATTATTCCTGTCGATGTGGGCGACCACGATACGGCTTATTAAGCTTTCCGGATTACTTCCATCATCTCGCCCCATTGCGGCACTGGGGAGTAAAAAGAAAGAATCAAGCTAAGCCCTGCAAATAATTAAAAGTGAAGGTATCCGGCAAAGACTGATCTGCGGCCAGGGCTGCCAGGACCTGTCGCCCTTTTGCTGAGGCCACGCCGCAATGGCTGAGATCGACCATGATCCGGGCGCACCCCATCTCCCGCAGTTCCCGCAGACGACCCACCAGCGAAAAATCCTGGCCGCTCATAACCTCGGTCAACCCGCTGTCGGTGATAACCCGGTACTCTTCCTCCTTGTCGGAATGGAGAACATTGCCGGAACGCAACCCCTTGAGGGGAATCCGCGACAGGAGCAGGGTGACTCCGCTGTAGACTGTAAGCGTCAGCGGAATCGGCAGTGGTCGATGAAAGAGGTCGCGGATATTTTTTTGCTCATCTTCCAGGCTCAGGGTCAGCTCGGCAAGGCCCAGCTCCTGCCAGGCAAGCGCCGCCTGGCTGTTGAGGGTATAGCAGCGGAAGCCGCCAAGCAGGACCACATCAGAAAGTCCTGCAAACAAAGGGATATGCCCCAGATTGTTAATCCTGAATCTCCGGTATCCTGAACCATGGAGCATCTGCACCGCCCGCCGGTATTCGATCCAGTCGGGGCCAAAGAGCATGGCCGGGAGCTCCCAAATCAATCGCTCTTTCTTCTGCGCCAACTGCCGCTCGGCCCCCTTGAGGGCGGCAAGGTTCCTTGAGGTCAACGGCAGCTCCAGGCGCGCCAACTGTTGCTGGTCGTCGAGCAGTCCGATATCTTGGACCTCCCGGCCCCGGACCGTGATCTCCACCATCGCTGTCGGTTTCACCGTCATTTTCGGCAACAGAGCAGCCAGGGCCTGAGTGACAGCGGCCTCCCGCAGCTTGACCTCCTCCTCAGTCCGGGGAGCCAGAGCCACCTGAGTAAGCCGCTCAAGACAGGCATCCGGGCTCAGGGTGAAAAGCGGCCTGCCGCCCACCTTGAGCACCGCGTCCCCTACCCGGAAAAATCCCTTTTCCGGGATCTTGACCTGGACAAAATCACCGGCCTTGGCCACCTTGGCCTTTTTCTTTTCGCAGAACAGTTCCCGCACCGTAAAGCCGATCCCGGCCTGATCATTCTGCGGCTGAATCCGGATCCGGTCGCCCACATGTAGCCGTTCCTTGGCCGTAAAACCGATCATGCCGCCGCGCAGCGATACCACCTCACCCAGAGGACGCCCAAGGGTCCCATGCTGGGTGGAATCGGCAATGCCGGTGGGGACAAAACCGGTGAGAAAACCCTTGGTGGCCTGACGGCCGAAAGAGAGCTCCAGGTGTTCGGCCGCCTCCAGGAGGGCGGTCTTGCGCCGGCTTTCAGGGGCATCAAGCATCAGGCGATAGGCCGCCACCACCCGGGCCACGTACTCGGCGCTCTTCATCCGCCCCTCGATCTTGAAGCTCATGACCCCGGCCTGGAGCAGTTGGGGCAGAAGTTCGATGGCGCTAAGATCACTGGTGGAGAAATGATAGCCCGGTTGTTTGCGGTTATGCAGACGGCGGCGGCAGGGCTGGGCGCAGCGGCCGCGATTGCCGCTGGCGCCGGTCAGGGCCGAGGAGAAAAGACACTGGCCGGAGATGGAAAAACAGAGGGCCCCATGGACAAAATGCTCGAGCTCGATGGTGGTCTGACTGCGGACCTCGGCAATCTCGGCCAGAGACAGCTCTCGGGCCAGCACCGCCCGGGTGAACCCCATCTGCTCCAGCATCTTGACCCCGGCGGCGTTATGGACGGTCATCTGGGTCGAGGCATGGAGGGGGAGCTGGGGGAAATGGAGATGGGCCAGCCGCCACACTCCGAGGTCCTGGATAATCAGACCATCGACAGGGATAGCGGCCAGGGAGGCGAGAATATCCACCAACTTGGGCAGCTCGGCCTCCTTGATCAGGGTGTTGAGCGTCACATAGAGCTGTTTTTTCCGGCTATGGGCATAGGTCGTCATCCGCTCTACATCGGCCAGGGTGAAATTGCGGGCCTTGGCCCGGGCTGAAAATTCCTTGAGGCCGCAGTAAACGGCATCGGCGCCATGATCAAGGGCGGCAAAAAAGGCCTCAAGACTGCCGGCTGGGGCCAGGAGCTCTGACTTTCCCGGTTTTACTGATTTCTCCGGCTTCCCGGATTTTCCAGGGGCCGAACTTTTTGTTTTTTCTGTTGTCAAAAGCGGTCACGAAGATAGAAATAAAAATCGTAATTGAGCCTGTTGCAAAACTCCGGCAGTACCCTTCGATAAGCTCAGGGTGAACGGTATCTTGATTGGATTCATGAGCCTTTTCCCGTTCGTGGTAAGTACCTTAGTACAGTAGGATGGGCAAAGCGAAGCGTGCCCATCAAATCTGTATCGAGCCAAGGAGTTGATGGGCACGGCCTGTCGGCCTTTGCCCATCCTACATTTACGCAACCAATAGCTTCAGCCATTGGTTGCGGGTGTTAGCCCGCTTTAGATGAAATAAAAATCGTAATAGAGCCTGTTGCAAAACTCCGGTAACACCCATCCCTTCTCAATGCTCCGTCTTCCCGTGCAAGGCCCAGGCCTGTGCATACAGTTCATTCAACCGCTTTTCCAGTTCCAGGCGGTATTCTTCTACCTGTTCTTCTTTTAAGTCCGGCGGCACCCGCAGGGGCTCACCGTAAAAGAAATCAATTCGGGAAAAGGGCATCGGCAGGGCCGTGCCGTCCCAGGAGCCAAAGCGTTTGTAGCGATTGCAGGACCAGAGCATGGGCAGGATCGGCGCGCCGGTATGGGAGGCCAGAACAACAGAACCGGCCTGCGCCACCCGGGCCGGTCCCTGCGAACCGTCGCAAACCAGGGCCGCATGATGCCCGCCCCGAATGGCCCGAATCAGGCCCTTGATGGCCCCGCCCCCACCCTTGCCGCGGGAGCCGCGCACCGTGACATGCCCGAGTTTCTGGGCGACACGGGCGATATATTCACCATCGCGGCTGGCGCTGACCATGACCGCCGCCCTCTCGTTGCGGACAAAATAAAAAAGATAGAGAATCCCATAGTGCCAGAATGAAGCGACTGCCGGACCACCAAGGGCATCAATCTGTCGGCGGTATTCCTGACCATGGATCACGACCCGGCAGGTGGCAAACCAGATCCTGATCAGCCAGACAAAGACAAACGGGACCACCTTCAGCGACACTTGATACCAGAACCCCTCTTTCATCCGATCTCTATCTCCAGTTTGCGCAAGGCCTTGATTCGATCACGCAGGGCGGCCGCCTGTTCAAAGGCCAGCTCGCTCGCCGCGGTCTGCATCTCTTTCTCCAGTTTTTTGATCTCTTTTTCCAGATCGCGGATACTGGTATAAACGGGAAGCTCCTCTGCCGCCTGGAGCAGGTCCGCCTGATACCCGGCCTGATAGCCGCTGTCGGCAAGGTGTTGCTGCAGTCCATCCTTGACCCGGGAACAGATGGTGCTGGGCGTTATACCATGTTCTTTATTATATTGTTCCTGAATCTTGCGCCTCCGAGCCGTCTCATCCATGGTGCGCTGCATGGAACCGGTGATGGTGTCGGCATAGAAGATGACCATGCCGTCGGCATTTCGCGCCGCCCGGCCACAGGTCTGGGTCAGCGACCGTTCGGAACGCAGAAACCCCTCCTTGTCGGCATCAAGGATCGCCACCAGCGACACCTCCGGGATATCGAGCCCCTCACGCAGGAGATTGATCCCAACCAGGACATTGTAGTCGCCGTTACGCAGATCGCGGATCAGCTCCACCCGTTGGAGGGTCTTGATATCGGAATGAAGATAGCGCACCTTGACCCCGAGTTTTTCATAATAATCAGTCAGGTCTTCGGCCATGCGCTTGGTAAGCGTCGTCACCAGCACCGCCTCATTGCGTTCGGGTCGCTCCTGCGCCATCCTTGGCGCCCGCGACACTGAGCCGTCCATGGTTGGCGTTCGCAACCGAATCTCTTCGAGCAGATCATCCACCTGGCTTTTGGCCGGACGCACCTCAATCCGCGGATCGAGCAGGCCGGTGGGCCGGATAATCTGGGCCACGATCCGCCCTTCCACCTGATCGAGTTCATAGGGGCCGGGGGTCGCCGACACAAAGATTACCTGCTTGATCCGGGCGTTGAACTCCTCAAAGCGAAGGGGCCGGTTGTCAAGGGCCGAGGGCAGACGGAAACCGTAATCGACCAGGGTTTCCTTGCGGGAGCGGTCGCCATTGTACATGCCGTTGAGCTGCGGCACGCCGATATGGGATTCGTCGAGAAAGAGCAGGAAATCATCGGGGAAATAATCGATAAGGTTGGGCGGGGCCGCGCCCGGCTCCTTGCCGGTCAGATGGCGGCTGTAATTCTCGATGCCGCTGCAATAGCCGAGCTCCTGGATCATCTCCAGATCAAACATAGTCCGCTGCTCCAGACGTTGCAGCTCAACGAGGCGGTTATGCTCCTGATACCAGGCCAGCCGCTCCTTCAGCTCCTCCTTGATCGCCTCCATCGCCACCTGCAAGCGGTCGCGCGAGGTGACGAAATGGCTGGCCGCAAAGACGGTGTATTCATCCAGCCGCTGCAGGACCACGCCGCGCAGGGGATCGATCACCGAGATGGCCTCCACCATATCGCCAAAGAACTCGACGCGAATCGAGACCTCTTCCTCATGCACCGGGAAGATATCGATGACATCGCCCCGCACCCGGAAGGTGCCGCGATGGAAGGAGATATCGTTGCGCTCATAGAGCATGAAGACCAGGCGGCGCTGCACCTTTTCCATGGCGTATTCTTCATCGCGGCGCAGGAAGAGGTGCATGTTCTTGTATTCATCCGGCGAGCCCAGGCCGTAGATGCAGGAGACCGAGGCCACGATCAGCACGTCCCGCCGGGTAAGCAGGGAGCGGGTGGCGGAATGGCGCATCATGTCGATGGCGTCATTGATGGCGGAGTCTTTTTCGATAAAGGTATCGGAGGTGGGGATATAGGCCTCCGGCTGATAGTAGTCGTAATAGGAGACAAAATATTCGACGGCGTTATGGGGAAAAAGCTCCTTGAACTCGGCGAAAAGCTGGGCGGCCAGGGTCTTGTTGGGGGCAATGACCAGGGTCGGCCGCTGCACCTCGGCGATGACGCTGGCCATGGTAAAGGTCTTGCCCGACCCGGTCACCCCCAGCAGCATCTGGCTGCGCGCCCCGCTGTTCAGGCCGCGCACCAGGGTGGCGATGGCCTGCGGCTGATCGCCGGAGGGGGAAAAGGCGGTGACGAGTTCGAAAGGATTATCCATGATCAGACAATGACTCCCTTGTCACACGCAACTTCACCCACAGATTCAGCGGGCGAACCATAAGTTATCACGACCGGGATGCCGCAATCGACGACTCTGCGCTGGGCCAGATCACGGCCTGGGCCACGATCACGGAGTCGCCGTTAAATGTTGCCGCCGGTGAGCCGTAAAGTTTATAACCAAGGGCCAGGGCCTCGCTTACACGGCGACAAAACATCGCGTCATCGGGTCCGGTCAGCAAACGATAGACTGACATGCCATCTGGTGGTGGGTTCATGGAAAATTCTCCTTTCTTGACACTCAATATTGACATTCACCGTCCCCGCAACATTGCCCGCAGGTGAAGTGAATACGCCGCTACAATCGTCGCTTTACCTGACAGGAACCGCTTTATCAAGTTCTTTTCAAACAAAAAACGCCAGCAATGATCATTGTTGGCGCCGGATATGCAGAAGCTACGGCCAAAAGACACTCCGTCATTGGCAATCGTTTCCGTTTTGGCAGAGAGTAACTCGATGCTTTCAACAATTTGAGCCTGTGCTTCGACATTCTTTGGAATCGGAATTGGAATCAAGTTCAGCATTTTCTGATTCAGCTTCGGCTGGGCTGCGCCGGTAATGTATTCGTCCAGCTTGATGCTTCCCAAGTAGAATTCGACAAATCGCTGTGTCGCCATGTCCTCAAACTTCAGAATATGGGCATGATTGTTTACCCAGTACTTCCAAGTTACCGAGAATGCTATGGGAGTTGATCGTGCCAGCAAGTTGGCGCCATCTTCATTGTCGTGAGACAATGATTCATGCAAATCGGAGTGCAACCTTGTCTTCCCATAACTTAAAAACCGGGGAATGCGTCACATATGACCATCGGTTATATGTAACCATTTTGCACTCATATTCATGACGGTTTCGGAAATGGCTTCCGGGTAAATTATCATTAAAAATCAGCGCGATGGGCGATATGACGCTGAATATTTTTGGCATGGCATAATGGCATAAAGATTGCTTCAACAAAGAGGAGTGGATAATGGCATAAACATTTCTCTCTGACGCCTCATTACCGCCATCTTTGTCATTCATACTTTTGGGAAGGAGGAGAATGAGGAATTTTCAGATGATTGTTGGCCGTTTCTCCGCTCTCTAACTTGGACGGCAAATTGAAACAAAGGAGGATTAAATGAAGAAAATCATCATGTTGGGAATGGTCTTGATGACAATGCTGGTATCTCTTGGCGGATGTTTTGTGGGATATCCTGATCATGACAGGGACAGGGATGGAAGGCATGACAGAGGTGAGAGACACGACCATGACAGGGGTGAGAGATATCTCTTCAATGACAGGGACGGCGGACATGAACAAATGAGATAACCCCTGTGCATTCTGGAAGCTAGTCAAACTGGTTGATAAGGTGTATCCACAGAAGTTTACCCACTCATCTTAACAAGTACCTTGATACGCTTTCCAGCGGGTAGAAGTCAGGAAATCCTGTTAAAATGTCACTCCTGCCCCTCATGTCGGCCCGACTTCTTTTGGGTAATCTGCGAAACCCAGGTGGGGATCTTCTTCATGCACGGTTTTTCCACCAGGGTGTAGGTCAAGCAGGATAAGGCGTAGGTAACAAGGCCGACAAAAAGAAAACATGTTCTTTTTCCCAGGAATGGGGCCAGCGGCGCATAATACTGAATCATGGGTAAATGGAGCAGGTAAAAGCTGTAGCCAACCACCCCCAGGGCACGGAACGGGCCGAAACAGAGCAGCCGGCTCAGCCAGGACGGACCTGGAAGTTGGACCGTCACCAGCAGCAGGGAATAGAGGATACCAAACCGCCAAATCCCTCCGTTTTCTGCGGCAACCGGCCAGCGCCAGTTGCAGAAAAGAAGCAGGCCAAGAATAAGGAGAAGCAGAAACCCCTTGCCTCTCCGAGCGAAAAGTGTCGGGGGCAGAGAAGCAAAGAGATAGGCGGCGCCCATTCCGGCCAGAAAAGGGGCCACTTGAAAGGGCACAAATCCGAAACGATGAATAGCATGCAGACGGATAATGTCGGGGCCGAGATAGAGACCGGAAAGGACGGCCAACCCATAAAGCAACGCCGCCTTGAGCCAATTACGACGCCCGAGAAAGGCGATGAGGAAGAGCAGGCCCGGCAGAAGCAGATAAAAAAGCAACTCTTGTTGGACGGTCCAGAGGTGCAGGTCTCCCCGGCGGAAGGTGAGATGAAGAACGACCCAGTGCCAATAATATTTGGATTGCAGAACGTAGTAACCCAAGACCACCAGCCAATACATCGGCAGTATCCGGGCCAGACGTCTGCTGACATAGAGAAGGAGACTCCGGGATGTCCACGCCTCGTGTCGTTCAATAAAAGGCCGAGTAAGCAGATAACCGCTGAGGGCGAAAAAGAGCCAAACCCCGTTGCCTCCCCGGCCATTCTGGATCATAGCGGTGTGATCGGCAAGGACAATGATGGCGGCAATTCCCCGCAAGGTATCGAGCTCGGGGATGGCACGTCCGATACTGGAAGTCCGGTGAGAGATATCCGACCAGCAGGACAGCCGTCCCAAACGGGCGAACAGGGACGTGCGCCAACCACTCAAACGGAGTTCCCTCCTTCACGAAGAAGCTTCAAGATCGTATTGGCTTGCATATTCAGATTCATAAATTCATACACGTCAAACCAGAAAAAGGAAAAAACTGAATTTTTCCATTATAAGGCAACAAAGACAGGATTTATTTTTATATAATAATTCAATAATGTTAGCGCGGAACGAGACAATCATGCAGGTACTTTTCAAGCCCTGGCGCGAACATATCAGTCACGTGTCAAAATGTCAAACCTGATCCCGAGATGCACCTCTAAATGAAAGGAGCTCTCACAATCTTTCCATAAACTATTCCAAAAAAATCCTCTAACAACAAAAAAACCTCCTTTTTTTTCTGGTTTTCATTTATCCTTCGGCAGTGATTATCATCTTTTTCCCATCATCCATCCAGGATACGCGGCCATGTGGTTTGTCAGATTTATCACCTCTTCCATTGGTAAAAAATGGATTATGGCCGTAAGCGGCCTGTTGCTGCTTTTCTTTCTTTTTGGCCATATTGCCGGTATTGCCACTCTGTACCTGGGCAGAACGGCCCTTCAAAGCTACGCTGAACAACTGCACAGTCATATGTTTTTTTTAAACATCTTCAGAATTGGACTTTTACTTCTCTGCATCATTCATTTTTCCACCGGCCTGTTCCTCTTCTACCAGAACCGGAAGACGCGACCAATCCCCTACAGGATATCAGTCAGGGTTGCCACCCAAGCCGCCGGGGCAATCCCTGTTGCGAGCGGGTGGGCATCCCTGCCCTTTGCCGCGCGCACTATGCCCTACACCGGGATTGTGATCCTCACGTTTATCATTATCCATATTTTTGGTTTTTCCATTGGCCCGCAAGACATTCCTGTCGCCAAAACTGTTGTCACCCTGCTTGGCAACCCTGTTTATGGCCTTCTCTATATCTTCTCGTTTACAGTGCTGGCAATTCATATGCATCACGGGATCTGGTCCCTGCTCCAGACCCTGGGGCTGAGTCACCCCCGTTATACGCTGTTCGTCACCAGGATGACCACAATCGCCCCTGTCTTTTTTTTGATTGTGGCTGGCGGCATCCCCCTGTTGTTGATCTGTGGGGTGGAATTTTGATAATCTCTACCCCCTTCCCGTCCTGAACAACCATGGAACTTCACGCCCACATCCCGTCCGGCCCGTTGGCCCAGAAATGGGATACTCACCGTCTGGCCAGTGGCCTGATCAGCCCGGCCAACCGCCGCAAGTTCAAGATCATCGTCGTCGGCACGGGTCTGGCCGGGGCCTCTGCTGCCGCGACCCTGGCTGAACAAGGGTATCAGGTGACGGCCCTCTGCATCCAGGACAGCCCCCGGCGCGCCCATTCCATTTCCGCCCAGGGCGGGATCAACGCCGCCAAGAATTACCAGAATGACGGCGACTCCGTCCTTAGGCTCTTCCAAGACACCATCAAGGGTGGCGACTTCCGCGCCCGTGAGGCCAATGTGTACCGGCTGGCCCAGATCAGCAACGGCATCATTGATCAATGCGTGGCCCAAGGAGTGCCCTTTGCCCGGGAGTATGGCGGGACCCTGGCCAACCGTTCCTTTGGCGGCGCTTTAGTTTCCCGCACCTTCTACGCCCGGGGCCAGACCGGCCAGCAGCTGCTGCTCGCAGCCTACGGCGCCCTCTCCCGGCAGATCAAGGCCGGCCGGGTGACCATGCTGCCCCGGCGCGAGATGCTGGAACTGGTGGTGATTAATGGCTGCGCCCGCGGCATTGTCACCCGCAACCTGATCAACGGCGACCTGGAAAATCATCCTGCGGATGCGGTCATCCTCGCCACCGGCGGCTATGGCAACGCCTATTTTCTTTCCACCAACGCCATGTCCTCCAATGCGACCGCCATCATGCGGGCCTGGAAGGCCGGGGCCGGTTTTGCCAATCCCTGTTTTGTCCAGATCCACCCCACCTGCATCCCGGCCCAAGGCCACCACCAGTCTAAGCTCACCCTCATGAGCGAAAGCCTGCGCAATGACGGCCGGGTCTGGATTCCCAAAATCTTTGGCGACCGGCGAGATCCGGCCGCCATCCCTGAAAATGAACGGGACTATTATCTGGAGGAGAAATACCCCCGCTTCGGCAATCTGGTGCCGCGGGACGTGGCATCGAGAAATGCCAAGAAACAGTGCGACGCCGGTCGTGGAGTGGGAGAAACAGGGATGGCAGTCTATCTTGATTTCTGCGCCGCCATCGAGCGCGACGGTGAGGCCGTCATTCTCAGAAAATATGGCAACCTGTTCAAGATGTATGAAAAGATCACCGCCTGCGACCCCTTGCAGGTACCGATGCTGATCGCTCCGGCGGTCCATTACACCATGGGCGGCCTGTGGGTGGACTACAACCTGATGACCACCATCCCCGGCCTCTTTGCCATCGGGGAATGCAACTTCTCGGACCATGGCGCCAACCGCCTTGGCGCCAGCGCCCTGATGCAGGGGCTGGCCGATGGCTATTTCATTATCGGCACCAGTATTGCCCATTATCTGAGCTCCACATCCCTTGATTATGTCACCCCCCAGCATGTCGGATTTCTCGAGGCCCAGAAAAACGCCTATGACCGTACCCAACGGCTGCTGCGCAACAACAGCAGAATCACCGGCAAAAAGGCAACGGTGACCACCATGCACCGGGAACTGGGCAACCTGCTCTGGAATCATTGCGGGATGTCAAGAAACCGAGCCGGCCTTGAACAGGCGCTGGCCAAAATCCCTGTGCTCCGCGAGGCCTTCTGGGACCAGGTCTGCGTCCCCGGCACCGGCCATGAACTGAACCAGTCACTGGAGCGGGCCGGACGGGTTGTCGATTTCATCGAATGCGCCGGAATCATGCTCCGTGACGCCCTGGCCCGCGAGGAATCCTGCGGCTGCCACCTGCGGGAAGAAAGCCAGACTGAGGAGCAGGAGGCCAAACGTGACGATGACCGCTACAGCCATGTCTCCGTCTGGGAATACCGAGGCGATGAAGAACAGCCGATGCTGCATAAAGAGGCGCTGTCCTTTGAAAATATCAACCCCAGCCAGAGAAGCTATACCTGATTGGCAACCGGAACAATCCCCCATGAAAACCATTAACCTTACCCTCCAGATCTGGCGTCAGAAAAACAAGGATGCCCCAGGTGATTTTGAAACCTTCACCCTGAACAACATCTCCACTGCCATGTCGTTTCTGGAGATGCTGGATCTTCTCAACGAGAACTTGACCCTGCAGGGCCAGGAACCGGTTGCCTTTGACCACGACTGTCGAGAAGGAGTCTGTGGGATGTGCGGGGCCATGGTCAATGGCATTGCCCATGGCCCGGAGCCGGAGACCACCCTCTGCCAGCTCCACATGCGCCATTTTCAAAGCGGCGACACCCTGGTTATCGAGCCGTTTCGCTCCCGGGCTTTTCCCATCAAAAGAGATCTGGTGATCGACCGCTCGGCCCTTGACCGGATCATTCAGGCGGGAGGCTATATCTCCGTCAATACCGGTGGAGCGCCTGAGGCGGGCACCATTCCCATTCCCGCAAAGACTGCAGAACTGGCCATGGACGCGGCGGCCTGCATCGGCTGCGGGGCCTGCGTCGCCAGTTGTCCGAGCGGAGCGGCCATGCTCTTCACCGGTGCCAAGATCTCGCAACTGAGCCGGCTGCCCCAGGGCCAGCCGGAGCGCAAGGAACGGGCCCTGGCCATGGTTCAGGCCATGGACAGGGAGGGTTTTGGCAACTGTTCCAATGAAAGGGAATGCGAGGCGGTATGCCCCAAGGCCATCTCCATCCGCCACGTTGCCCGCATGAACCGTGAATACCTCTTGGCCTCTTTTTTCGGGGAATAATTTTGGCCCTTGTATCTTCAGTACAGGGGATTACTGAATCGCCGCTCCTTTCAATTCTGGCTCCAGACTCGTTTTTCCGGCTGTTTGTGCAGATGAATCACCTGAAGCAGGTCTCGCGTTTTCTCTTTCTGCCCGGCATGTTGTTCAACGACACCCAGCAATGGTGGGGAACAAAAAAAAGGAAACATCCCCATGAAGGCATTGACATTTACTTGACCCAGTCTGATGAAGAGGGAGTCAGAAATATCCTGCCACAGATGCTGATCCCGGCTATCCTCCCCGGTCAGCCGGTTCATTTTCATCGTGATTTTCTGGGAGAAACCCTTTATATTCGACACCCGGAGATTAGGCGGGAAGGCATGGTCCTGCACACCCTCTACGGTCACGGACAATTCAATATTGATCTGAACACTCCCTCCTTCATCAACAAAGGTGATATCCTGGGGACGATCAGCGATCCACCCGCAACAAGCGCCGTCCCCGCGCATCTGCATATTAGTTGCGCCTGGATACAGGAAGATCAGCGGCCGGAAGAGCTCAACTGGGAGGACATGGCCGCTTACGCCATCCCTGGCTCTCGCGGCATTAAGCCGTCCTTGGCCGTCGCCACAAACCGCAATGTGCATTTTATTGACCCACTCCCCTTTCTCCTCCGGTAACAAGGGCAACTATCATCAACCTATCTTGTCAAGAACCTCTTTAATGCATATTCTGGTGGACGCCGACTCCTGCCCCGCAATCATCAAGGAGATCCTATACCGGGCAGCGGACAGGACTGGGACCCGGATGACTCTGGTGGCGGATCGTCCGCTGACGATCCCTGAATCCCCTTATATCAAAAGGGTCCAGGTCAGGCCGGGACTCAACGCAGCGGATAGCCGGATCGTTGATCTGGCACAGCCCGGCGATCTGGTTATTACTGATGACATCCCCCTGGCCTCGGCGGCAGTTGGCAAGGGCTGCCTGGTGATCAATCAACGGGGCGAGATGCTGCGAGAAGAAAATATCGCCGAACGGCTCTCGGCCCGCGACTTCATGACCGAACTACGAGAGTCCGGCATCGACACCGGGGGACCGGCGCCCCTGAGCCAGAAAAACCGACAATCCTTTGCCAATCAACTGGACCGGCTCCTGGTTCGACAGAAGGAAAACACCTTATAATTTTAGAACAAGGATAAACACACTATGGAATGGCTTGCTTCACCAGAAATCTGGATGGCCCTTATCACCCTCACCGCCCTTGAAATTGTCCTCGGGGTTGATAATATTATCTTCATTGCCATCCTGGTTGGTCGTCTTCCCCCGCACCAGCAGGCCAAAGGCAGAACCTTTGGTCTGGCCCTGGCCATGCTCACCCGTCTCGGCCTGCTCTTCTCCATTACCCTGATCATGCGCCTGACCCATCCCTTTGTCACCCTGTTTGCGCATGGGATCTCCGGCCGCGACCTGATCCTCATCGGCGGCGGCCTGTTCCTGCTCGCCAAAAGCACCATGGAGATCCATGAAAGCCTGGAGGGAGAAAAACTTAAAGAACACTCGACCCATAAAAAATATGCCTCCTTCTTGGCCATCATTATTCAGATCGCAATCCTTGACATCGTTTTTTCGCTGGACTCGGTAATTACCGCAGTGGGTCTTTCCGACCGACTAGCAATCATGGCCACCGCCATTATCATTGCCGTGGGGGTGATGCTCTTTCTGGCCGGCCCCATCTCCGATTTCGTTGAAAAACACCCGACCGTCAAAATCCTGGCCCTCAGTTTTCTGATAATGGTGGGCATGGCCCTGATCGGTGAAGGATTCACCTTCCATATCCCCAAGGGTTATATCTACTTTGCGATGGCCTTCTCGGTCTTTGTGGAGATGCTCAATATGCGGCTGCGGGCCAAGAGGATTGAACCGCTACGTCTGCGCAAATCCGCTCCCATCGATCTGGACGTCGAATAATTCCCATGCATTTCCATACGGTCATTGTCGGTGCCGGCCCAAGCGGCCTGGCATGCGCCAGGATGCTTGGTGATCGCGGCATCCAGGCCCTGGTCATTGAACGGCATGAAACCATCGGGGCCAAGGTCTGCGCCGGCGGCATCACCTGGGGTGGTCTGATCAGCCGGGTGCCGCCTGACCTTGCCGAAAAATCCTTCCCTGTGCAGCACATCATCACCCGCCTCCAGAAGGTGCGCATCGAAGAACCGACACCGATTATTGCTACCGTCAACCGGGTCAAACTGGGGGGATATATGGCCAGGCAGGCCATAACAGCCGGGGCCGAGATCATGACCGGCTGGCAGGTAAAGGGGATCAAAGGGCAAACCCTGATTATTGAGGAAAAAGAAAGCAGGAAAAAGCAGGAGATCAGCTTTGACTATCTGGTGGGGGCAGACGGTTCACACTCGCTGGTACGGAGACATCTGGGACTTGCGAACAACAAGATGGGCATCGGCCTCAACTATCAGATCAGCGGCGACCTGCAAAAAATGGAGTGGCACCTGAATAGCCGTTTTTTCAGGAATGGCTATGGCTGGATCTTTCCCCATAAAGATACCATCTCAATCGGCGCCTATGTCCCCAGATCCGTAATGCCCGCCCACCAGTTGAAAAAAGGGCTGATCGCCTGGGCCGGAACCTTGGGATTTTCCCTTGCCAGGGAACAAGCGAGGGCCGAATATATCAACTATGATTATCAGGGCTGGCGGTTTGACAGAATTTTTCTGATTGGCGATGCCGCTGGTCTGGCCTCGGGATTGACTGGCGAGGGCATCTACCCGGCCATCATCTCCGGGGAAGAGGCGGCCCGCGCCATCATTGACCCGGCTTACAGCGCTGTTATAATGGAAGGCCTGCTTCGCAAGCACCGCCTGCACAGCCACATGGCAGACTGGACGGGAACGAACCCCATCTTCAATATCATTGCCGGAGAAGTCGTGACTCTGGGGCTACGATGTGGTTTAATCAAATTCAACAAACTGGAAATGGCGGTTTAGGTGCCGTTATGAAATAAGCAGTGCTTTTTTGCTTATTTTATTACGGCACCTTATGCCGCTTCAAAGAAACAGCCAATCTTTACCGGCTTTTTCTTTGAACGGCGTCTTGCAGATAACATACAAGATGCCGTTCATGATGTTACAATGTTACTTAGCAATAACATTGCTTTCACTTATTAACTTCATTCAACACCCAGAACAAAAACCATGACCACTCCCCCTAATAAAAGGATCAGACCTCTCTTCCTGAATATCGCCTTCGTCCTCACCGGCGCCGCTATTCTTTTTTTCCTTTTCAACGCCCCGAAAGAGACCACAAAAAAGCTGCCGAAAGATGCAAACCACAGCCGCTTCCAGGACATGAAGAAAAAGGAGGCGGAAAAATTCTGCATGGAATGTCATGCCCCGGAAAAAGAGTATCCCCTTCCCCAAGACCACCCCCCCAAATATCGCTGTTTATTCTGTCACAAGAGAAACTGACAGCAAAATCAAATCATACTGGTTCGGAAGCTAATCAATTCAAGAGATGCTTCTGCCCACGTTTCTGCCTGATTTTTATAAAGAAACGCAACGAGACATAATAACCGGCAAGAGCACAGGGAAGCGCCAGCACTGTCCCTCCAACCACCAGGACAATAGCCGCCTCATAGCCAAGCCCGATAAGGGCCTCGATGGATTTCTGAAACCCCTGATGTTGCAGCAGAACATCAAGTACTCCCTTGATGCGGCTCCAGGTGAGCTCATACGGCGTCAGGACATTGCCGATAATGGTGGCGAGATAATATTGCGGAACATACGTTATTGGATTACAGACGAGAAGACTTCCCAGCAAGGCTGCAATGGTCGAGCTTCTGGTCACAAGCGTAACCGGGATAATGACAATGGTATGCAAAGGCATGGTGGGAGTGATGCCAATAAAAATACCAATGGCTGTACCCAGGGCCAGGGATTGGGGATCCCCCTTTAACCGCATGAATTTTAAATAATAATATTTGGCACTTCGTTTCGGATTCATCTGCTCATCTATTTCCTAAAGTTGAGAACGGGAATAAACATCTTGTTCATAAGAGCCTGGCACTGATTCACGGGAATAATAAAAACCGGCCATGGCAATCATCGCTCCATTGTCGGTACAAAAAGAAGGGCGAGGGACAAAGAAGGCCTTCCCTTCCAGCTGACAACGGGAAGACATCGCTTCGCGTAACCGGGGATTAGCTGAAACTCCGCCACCCAAAACAATCGTCTGCACATTGTGCCTCATAGCAGCCAGCATGGTCTTTTCCACCAGGACATCAACGATAGCTTCTTGAAATGAGGCACAGATATCAGCAAGTTGCAGAGGGATGCCCATCTGCTTGGCGTGATTGCAGTGATTCAGCACAGCGGTCTTCAAACCGGAAAAACTGAAATCCAGCGATTCTTCTTCGATGGCCAGGGATGGCTTCGTGTCACGGGTGCCAGGGATGGCACAGGAGTGACCGATGGCCAGGGATGGCTTCGTGTCGCTTGCTCCAGGGAAGGATAATGAGCGACCAAGCCAGGCCCTGGGAAATTTGATAGCACTCCTGTTGCCGGCCATGGCCTCCGCCGAAACCCGGGGGCCGCCGGGATAGGGCAGGCCGAGAAGTTTCGCCACCTTGTCAAAGGCCTCGCCGGCGGCATCATCACGGGTTCTGCCCAGAAGCGAAAAAGAAGTGTGACTCTGCGCCAGATAGATTGAGCTGGTCCCGCCGGAGACAATGAGGGCGATATAGGGGAAATCGGGTTTGTCTTCTTCCAAAAATGCCGCCAATAGATGCCCTGCCATATGGTCAACGCCGATAAAAGGAATTTTGGTTACATAGGAAAGGGCTTTGGCGTAGGAAAAGCCAACAAGCAGCGAGCCGATCAGGCCTGGTCCTTGGGTGACCGCGATCAGATCAATATCCTTGAGCGTCACGCCGGCCCGATTCAGGGCCTCATGGACGATCGGCACGATTGCTTCAAGATGTTGACGGGACGCAAGCTCCGGCACCACCCCGCCAAAACGGGTATGAATCTGGTCCTGACTGCTGAGCACGCTGGAAAGCAGCGTATCGCTGTCTTTCAACACCGCCGCCGCTGTGTCATCGCATGAAGTTTCTATTCCCAGGGTCAACATGATATTTCGTTATACGAAAACTTTGAGGGGAAAAGTCGAATATCTCTTGGCAGAAACAGAGGATTCAGGGTAATAAAAGTTTCCCCATCTATATGGTCTTTTTTAAAGGAAAAGTCAACATTCGCACAGATCAGGAACCCTTTCATCATGTGTTCATCAGCAACAGCAACTATGCAAACAGGTAAGCGAAACGAAGGCCGGAGTCCGGCGCAACTTGTCGATCAATACTCCCGAACCATCTCGTATCTTCGCCTTTCCATCACCGATCGTTGCAACCTGCGTTGTCTCTACTGCATGCCCCAGCAGGGCCTCAACTCTTCTTCCCTGGTAAAATGCGCCGACCTGCTCAGTTATGAAGAGATGCTGCGGATCGTAGGGATTGCCGTCGGCATGGGCATGAATAAATTGCGCCTGACCGGCGGCGAACCGCTGGTCAGAAACGGGGTCATGGACTTTATCCGCTGCCTGGCCGGGATCAAGGGGCTTGAGGATATCCGTCTGACCACCAACGGTGTCCTGCTCCACGAAAAGGCGGCGGAACTGTACAGCGCCGGGATCAGGAACCTCAATATCTCGCTCGACTCGATGAAACCCGAGCGGTTCAAAGCCATCACCGGGTCAGACCTCTTCGATCAGGTCTGGCTGGGCATCCAAACGGCCTGTGATCTGGGATTCAATGTCAAACTCAACATGGTGGCCATGAAGGGAATCAATGATGATGAATTTGCGGATTTCGCCAGACTGGCAACGCAACGGCCCATGCAGGTGCGATTCATCGAATTTATGCCCATCGGCAATAAGGAAAGCTGGGACAAGTCGCGGTTTATTTCCGCCGATGAACTCAAGGAAATTTTCTCGACATTGGGAACCCTGGAGCCGGTTGCCGGTTCACGGATGGAAGGGCCGGCCAGGGTCTATCAACTGACGACCCCGGATGGGAAAAGCGGACGGATTGGTTTTATCAGCCCCATCAGTCATCACTTCTGCGACAAATGCAACCGGTTGCGCCTGACCTCCGAGGGAAGGCTGCGGGCCTGCCTGCTGCACAGCCATGAAACTGATCTGAAGGCCATATTACGTCAGGGCGGCACCGACAGCGACATCCAGTCGGCAATCCAGCAGACCATCCTCAATAAGCCCAAAGGCCATACCCTGCAGGATGACCTGGCCGGAGAGAACCAGATTAACTGCCAGGGTCAGATGTCACGCATCGGTGGATAAGTATTCATGGCAGGGATACGAACCAAGCCATTCAAAGTAAGAACAGATCTCCCGTAAACGGTCACAGCCCCTTTTGATCTTCTCGTCTTCCATATGCCCCATCATATCCAGGAAAAATAAATACTTCCATTGTTTACCCTTGATCGGGCGGGACTCGATCTTGGCCAGATTGATATCTTCCTCCGAGAGAATCGTCAGCACCTCGTTCAGGGCCCCGGGGCGATCCATGAGTCCCAGAAGCAGAGAGGTGCGGTCGGCGCCGCTAGGCGATGGCGAATGGTCGCCGATCACCAGAAAGCGGGTGGTATTGCCCCGGTAATCTTCAATCCCCTTCACCACCACCTGCAGGTCATAGGTCTTGATGGCAAGCGAGGAGGCAATGGCCCCGATATTGGGGTTATTGGCGGCCATCTGGGCGGCGGCCCCGGTGGAGAAGACCGGCAGGGTCGGCGTCTGGGGCAGGTGTTTGCGCAGCCATTCCCGGCATTGGGCCAGGGGCTGGGAATGGGAGGCCACGGTCTGGATGTCCTCAATATTGCCGGAGCGGCAGACCAGATTATGGCTGATCTCGAGCAGCACCTCGCCACAGATCTTGACCTTGTACTTCATAAACGAGTCAAGGGTGTTAAAGATTGAGCCCTCAATCGAATTTTCCACCGGGACAATGCCATAGTGCGTCCGGTTCTTCTCTACCTCGGAGAAGACATCATCAATAGACTCCATGGGCTCAAAAGTGGCGGAGTGGCCGAAGTACTTCACCCCGGCCAGGTGGGTAAAGGTAGCCTCGGGTCCCAGATAGGCGACCGCAATCTTTTTCTGGGAGAGCCGGCAACTGGTGATAATCTCATTAAAAATAGAGCGCAACGCCGTCTCGGGAAAAACACCATTGTTCAACGTAGTCAGCCGCTCATAGATCTGACGTTCACGCAATGGATCCCATTTAGCCCGGTTGCTCTCGTTTTTCAGCCTGCCGATATCCTTGGCATGACCAATCCGTTCCTTGAGAAGGGAAACAATCTGGTTATCTATGGCGTCTATCTGGTCACGCACCTGAGCAATATCCGGTTTCTTTTCAGTTGCCATGGTCTTTCCTGTTTAGTACCTTAGAAATTCGTTTCTTGTTTTTTGAAACGAATTTCGTGAAGGTAATTATCCCGTTTACCGGGGTTAGTATTGATGAGTTCAAAAAATATTGAATATCGTGATGAATGGTAATTACTCAGGTGTTTAGGTGAAACCTGAAAGCTGAGTTAATCATCACGCATTATTTGTCCCTAAAAACCTTCGGCCTTCAGTCTAAAATACAGGTGAAAGAATTTAGGTGAAAGAAAAAAGTATGTCAAGCTGTAAAAAGGTTGATATATGACTAAGGTGTACGATAAGATCAGAAATCACTCTAGCATAATTGACAAACACCAAGCACCCATTTCCTTGAGAGCGAAACAGATATGAGCAATATCCAAAAGACCTATGAAGAGATTAACGCCAGAATCAGATCTGGTGAGGCCGTGGTGGTAACTGCCGAAGAGATGGTGGACATTGTCCGGGCCAAGGGACCGGAGCAGGCCGCCCGTGAGGTCGATGTGGTGACCACCGGCACCTTCTCCCCCATGTGTTCATCCGGTGCTTTTTTTAATTTCGGCCAGATGACTCCCACCATCAAGGCCTCACATGTTTGGCTGAACAAGGTTCCCGCCTATGCGGGGCTTGCGGCAGTCGATGCCTATATCGGGGCAACGGAACCGGCAGAGGATGATCCGCTCAACAAGATTTATCCCGGCGAATTCCGCTATGGTGGCGGCCATGTGATTGAAGACCTGGTAGCCGGAAGAAAGGTCTTTCTGGAGGCCAAGGGCTATGGGACTGACTGCTATCTGGGTCGCAAGATGCAAAAGGAAGTGACCCTGGCCGATCTCCCCTATGCCTTGTTGTGTAATCCGAGAAACGCTTACCAGAATTATAACTGCGCGGTTAATCTCTCGGACAAGACCGTTCACACCTATATGGGCATGCTCAAGCCCCATTGCCGCAATGCCAATTATTGCAGCGCCGGGGAATTAAGCCCCCTGCTGAACGACCCCCATTACCAGACGATCGGGATGGGAACCCGAATCTTCCTGGGCGGCGGGATCGGCTATGTCACCTGGCATGGAACCCAACACAATCCCAATACCCCGCGCACTGAAGGCGGAGTGCCCCGCAAGCCATCCGGCACGATCATGGTGCAGGGTGACCTGAAACAGATGTCCGCCAAGTGGCTGCGCGGGGTCTCGATTCTTGGCTATGGCAATACCATGGCTGTTGGTATCGGCGTACCCATCCCCATCCTCAATAGCAAGATGGCTGCCTATACCGGGGTCTCTGACGCCGAGATATTCACCCAGGTCATTGACTATGGCTATGATTATACCAATGGCATTGCCCGCAACTACGGTGAGGTCAGTTACGCCCAACTGAAATCAGGATCCATTGAGGTGAACGGCAAACAGGTGCCAACCGCCCCGCTCTCCAGTATGGTCAAGGCCAGGGAGATCGCGGAGACCCTCAAGGGATGGATCAGGGATCGTAAGTTTCTGCTCAACCAGCCGGCCCAGTTATTACCTGACGCGGAAATGATGAGTACGGGTGTGCAGGGATCTGAAAAATAAACTAGCAAGACTTCAACAGCTGTTGCAGGCTACCGGAAAAGTTGCCATTGCATTTTCCGGCGGCGTCGATTCCACCCTGCTTCTGCGGATAGCCTGTGACACCTTGGGGCCGGAGAATGTAACGGCGCTGCAAGCGGTTTCTTGTCTTATTCCTGAGCAGGATCAGCTCAAGACGAGAAAACTGGTAGCAGCCCCGGAAAACGGCATCCGCTGTTCTTACCAGATCGTGCAGGTACAGCCATTGCTTTGGCCCGAATTTGTGGTTAACTCGGAACGACGTTGTTATTTCTGTAAAAAAAGGATCTATGGTGCCTTTTACGCAACGATGAGTCAAGGTGACCATCCCTACTCCACCCCGGAATATTTGTCTCGCTTCGTTTACCTGCTGGATGGCACCAATATCGACGACCTGCAAGAGCATCGACCGGGATTACAGGCCATCCAGGAGCTTTCTGTGGGAACGCCCCTGGCCCAGGCCGGGCTCAACAAAAAAGATATCCGCTCCCTGGCCAAAAAGATGGGGCTGACAAACTGGAACCAGCCATCAAATTCCTGCCTCGCCACCCGCATCCCGGTTCATCAACAAATCACCAAAGTCATTCTGGAGCATATCGCGCAAGCGGAGGCGTTTCTCCAGGAAAAGGGCTTTATCGGGTGCCGGGTAAGACCCGGACACCATACAGTTGAAGTACAGGTTATGACCAATGATCTTGAGCGTTTTTCCGATGAATCATTACGTCCTGAAATCACTCAACATCTTGCAACTCTTGGTTTTGACAATATTTTCTTTAACTCACAAGGACGGGACTCACAAGGACGGGACAAGGTTTAAGGGAATCTGAAAAAGTTTTTTTCTGAAGAAACATTTATTTTTCCTTGATTCGTGCCCTGGATTCAATTATGCTCTTTAACGTACATGAAGCGTCACAGCTTGATTTTAAAGGAGTGTAAGAAGGTTAATGGTTGTTAAAAAGATTAGAGGAAAGAGGTCTTTTCTTTTGACAATTCAATTTGCTTCTATTAAAGCACTATCAAGCATTGTTGGAGGAAGGGGAGCAATACTGTCTGCCCCTGTAAACTAAAGAATTATTTTTCCGGGAGGGATCCATGAACAAGAAGGAATTAGTTGAAAGTATTGCAGGTGCCGCAGATATCAGCAAAGCCGCAGCAGAGAAAGCATTAAATGGAACCCTTGCTGCCGTTGCCGAGGCCTTGAAAAAAGGTGACAAGGTAACACTTGTCGGTTTTGGTACTTTTTCCGTTTACAAACGTGAAGCTCGCACTGGCCGGAATCCCCAATCTGGAAAGACCATCAAGATTCCTGCCAAGAATATTGCTAAATTCAAGGCTGGTTCCAAGCTTTCCGAGGCTATCAACTAAAATACCTGTAATCAATTACTCTTGTTTCTTCGTTGATTATATCCCTTTGTTCTGAAAACAGTCAGACGTGAAGAGTTAATATTTTTCACACTTGACGGTTACCGTTCAACAAGATAGAGCGGATTGATATTGGATTGAAAAGCCGTACAGTAATTTACTGTACGGCTTTTTTTATGAGTACACAACAATGAGCTTCTGTGGATGAAAAAATTACGGTCAGGATACACTACAGGGGCCTGCGCCGCAGCAGCAGCCAAGGCCGCGACTATCATGCTGATCAAAGGAGTAGCTCAGGATCAGGTAGACATCCCCTTCCCCGATGGAACGCGGGTCTCTTTTCAACTCTGCGCCTGCCAGTGGTCTGACCCAACCCACACCGCAACTCTGGCTGCAGTGATCAAGGATGCAGGCGATGACCCAGATGTAACCAACAGGGCTCGAATCGAGGCTGAGGTCAGATTTATCCAACAGGTCCAAAAACAAGATGAGCAGATAATCATTGCCGGCGGCAAGGGGATTGGCACCGTGACCAAACCCGGGCTGGCCATTCCCGTGGGCGAGCCTGCAGTGAACCCGGTCCCAAGGAAGATGATTCGTGAAGCAATGCTTGAGGCCCTTTCCCTGTCAGAAACAGATTTCAACCGATCTTTACAAGTAATCCTCTCCGTCCCCAACGGAGAGGATTTGGCAAAAAAGACCCTGAACCACCGACTGGGGATTATTGGCGGCCTTTCCATCCTTGGAACAACCGGAATCGTCAGACCCGTTTCAGCCGAGGCCTGGACTGCCACCATCAGCGCCTCAATGAATGTCGCCTGCAAATCCGGGGTAAAAGAAATTGTTCTCTCCACCGGTCGGACTTCAGAGCTTGCAGCACAACAGCAACTTCTGTTGCCCGATGAGGCCTATGTGATGATGGGCGACTACCTCCAGTTTTCATTGGAGGATGCAAAAAAACATGGCTTTGCCGCCATCCATCTGGCGGCCATGTGGGCCAAGGTGCTGAAAGGTGCCATGCGTATCCCCCAGACCCATGTCCGCCATGGAGCCCTTGAAATCGAAGATGCCATCTCTTTTCTGGCGACCTTGGGGGTCGCGCCCGCTGTCC
>JAUSAB010000103.1 GCA_030653035.1 Desulfocapsaceae bacterium
GTGATCTGGCCGATCATCAGACTTTTGAATGAGCCGGACACGGCAATAAAAAGCAGAACCGCCACTACGCCGAGGGCAATCAGGGCCGTGGTCAACAGGGTCCGCCGTTTATAGCGGAGGAGATTCTTGGCGGCAATTTTCACGATATTAAGCATAGATTCCTCCGGTCTCGGTTTGTTTCAACGTGCCGTCTTCCAGGGTATAAATCGTCTCGGCATTTTTTACCACCTTGGGATCGTGGGTAGAAAAGATAAAGGTGGTTCCAAACTCATCCCGCATCTGTTTCATCAGGGTAATAATTTTGTTGGCTGTTTCCCGGTCGAGATTAGCGGTAGGCTCATCAGCCAGCACCAGCTTGGGATTGGTAACAAGGGCCCTGGCCACGGCAACCCGCTGTTTCTGGCCGCCGGATATCTGCCGCGGGTACTTTGTGGCCTGATCCTCCATGCCCACCGCAGCCAGAACCTGAGAGATCCGTTTTTTACGTTCCGCTTGCGGCCAGTTCTGGACCATGAGCAGAGGATACTCAATATTTTCATAAACAGTCAAAACGGGAATCAAATTGAAATCCTGAAAGACAAAGCCGATATGCTCTCCCCGGAAACGCGCGCCCTCTTTCCGGGAAAGGGAGGTAACGTCCGTCCCAACCACCGAAAGCTTCCCGGATGTGGGTGGGTCCAGACAACCAATCAAGTTAAGCAGAGTGGACTTGCCGCTGCCCGAAGGCCCGACAAAAGAAACAAATGAACCCGAATCAATGGTAAAATCAACTTTCCGGATCGCCTGGATTTCGACTTCTCCAACTTTATATATTTTTTCAAGTTGGCTGGCTTCTACAAGTGGCATAAATTCCCCCTGATGGATAAAAAGAAGGTTTACAGACAGCACCGCTACTCTCAAACCTGAAAACCAGAAATTGCTGATTTCTCGTGAAGAATTTTGTTTTACACAGATTCATTCAACCTTGAACGAAATCCCTAAAAAAGACAACCTTTGCATAAAACATTCCATCAGAAACAGTGCCCACAAAACAGTAAAAAGCCAAAGATACTGAATCGTTACAAACAAACATCTCCCTGTACTTATGATTGAATCATGGGAAAAAAATATCCACCCCCGGAAAAAATTACCCACTGTCCACATTCCTGCCGCAATTTTAATTTTTACTGTCAGGATTACAATGAAGACCACTCCGCCACCATTCCCATCGCAATGATGGTCAAAACTACAGGAAAAACATCGAGATAACCGTTCCCGCCACAATCACCCAGAGGATATCAACCTTCCGCACCAAGGCCAGCAAGGCGGCAATACCAAGAAACAGATGGAGCCCATCCCAATGCACCTGCAGGGCAAAGCGGATGGTAACCGTCGCCAGCAGGCCGACAAAAGCGCAGAGCACCCCGGATATGGCCCGGCTGAACCAGAGGGAGGCCCGCAACCGGGAAAAATAAGGCGCGATTCCGATCACCAGCAGCAGCGAGGGAAGGAAAATAGCCACCGTCGCGATACCAGCGCCGGCAATCCCATGCAGAAGATAGCCGACAAAGGTTGCGGTAATGACAATGGGGCCGGGGGTAAATTGACCAAGGGCAATGCCATCAAGAAAAGTTGAAGCCTCCAGCCAGGATCTAACCTCAACAATCTCATGAAACATGAACGGCACCGAGGCAAAGCCGCCGCCAAAGGCCATCAAATCAATCCTGGCCATGAGCATGGCCAGTTGCGCAAGAGCGGGACTGAAACAGAGCAACAGAGCAAGAGCTGCACCAGCTGCGGCAATCAGAGCGAAAAGTGGCAACAAGGCAGCAGGGATGATCGCCTGTGAGCCGACCTGTTTTTTTTCAACCTGCCTACCGGACAAGGCCATACCAAGCAAGGAGGCAAGCAACAGGATCAGAACCGGATGAACCCGCAGCCAGAAAAGCGCGGCCACGATCAGGGCAATCCCACCTTGTCTCCAGCCGGTCAGGGTCGTTCGCCCAAAAGAAAAAGCGGCATTGGCCACAACCGCGACTATCAGGGCCTGCAGACCGCTGAACGCCGCCACTACAAGCGGCAGGGTGTGTGTTCGACTATACAGCACTGACAACCCAAGCATCAGCAGAAAGGCCGGCAACCCAAACCCGACATAACTGACCACGGCCCCGCCCACTCCACGCACCCGCAGACCGACATAGGCCGCCACCTGCATGGCCGTGGCCCCCGGAATCATCTGGCAGAGGGCGACGCCATCCTGAAAGTCCTCCCTGGCCAGCCACTTCTCCCGCCCGACTGCCAGATCCCGGATATAGGCGATCATGGCCGGGCCGCCAAAGGCAGTCAGTCCCAGCCGCAGAAAGAGCAGAAACAGGCGGACCAGGGTTGGGGACAGTGGGCACAATGCCTCTTCCATAAATCAACCGCCTCTACCTTTTCTGTTAACGCTAGAACATACACATCCGGCCATCATTACAACTTCATGCGAAAACGTATATCCTGATAGCGTAGCACCACACCTTCCCAGACAATCTGCTCCAGAACCAGTTGATTCTCAAGCAGATCACCCTCGTGACAAATCTTATTGTTGATCATAATCATCCGCTTGGCTGCATCTTTCGCATAGACATGACCGGCCAGTTTTATTGGCGGCAGCATTTTCTGGACACTGTCCGGCAGATCCTGAACAAGCGGCAGTGCTTCCGTCTTCTCCGAGGCAATCTCCGCTGCCACCGATTTTGGGGGAGACGCGACAACCTTCGGCGGAATTTTTTGAGGGATATTCTCCGGCTTTATCACCGTTTTTTCCTCTATTACCGGCTGTTGAGCATTGTCTGCCATCAACCTTTTATCATCCTCTGTTTCCATCACCAACGGTTGCAAATCAACTTTTTGAGGAACTGCCGGCACTGCGATTACCACAGGATTATCCTTTTCCTCGCCCCTCGGCGGTTGCGAAACAGTTTTTTCCTTGACCACAGGTGATGGGACGGCCACGGGGGCAGGTTGCTCTTTCAATTGGACAACGCTTTTTTCCAGGGCTGAAATTTTTTCCTGCAAGGCAACACTGTTCCTCTGTATACCCCAGTATATGACCAGCGCCGACAAACTCAACAGGACACCACCCGCAAGCCATATCCATAGCAAGAACTTCTTCCCCCTTTGTGGATGGCCAGGCCGGGGCCCATGATCACTCTGCAGATCCGGGACCTCGCCCTGCCTGCGTTCCCGATCAGATTTTTTAAGCGCCTCCAGAATATAGGACATATTCACCCGCCCATCTGTACAGTTTTATCTTTTTTCATGTGGTTGATTGCTCCCATGCTCATTTTCGTCTTGATTCGGCAAAACAGGCACCGCATTTTCTTTCTCCGCCAATTCGTTCTTGTCAGCAGGAACCTGTTGCCATTCCTGCACCCTGACCCCATTCCCTCGATCTGTCCGGGAGACAAACTCCCAATGACCATAATAAAGAGATATGGCCAGAACGGCTAAAACAACCAGCAACAGGATCAAAACCAGACCATTAAAGGAAATCCGGCGAAACAGGGACCGTAGCCCCACACCTTTTTCAGGCCGCCCCAGCACTTCTCGAGCGGCCTGATTGACAATCCGCAGATCCACCTGATCTTTTTCCTCCACATAGGCCCCAAGCAGGGCCCGATCACACACAAGATTGATCAACCGGGGAACCCCCCGGCTCAGCTCCGCCACCCGCCTGACCGCTGTCTCCGAAAACAGCCTTTTTCGCACGCCCGCCACTGCCAGCCGATGTTCCACATACGCCGCAACATCCTGTCTGGCCAGAGGCAGCAGGTGATACCGGGAAGTAATGCGTTGATTGATTTGGGCAACCCCTTCGTTTTCAAGAAGCTGCCGCAATTCCGGCTGGCCCAGTAGGATAATTTTCAGGAGTTTCTGTTTCTCGGTTTCCAGATTGGTAAGGAGGCGAAGCTGTTCCAGGGTATCCATACTCAGATTCTGGGCCTCATCAATGAGCAGGGCGGTGATTCTGCCTCGGGCATGGGCAGCAAGCAGATAGCGGTTCAAGTGATCTATATAAATCTTGACGCTGGTTTTTTTGCCGGTTACGACAATCTCCAGTTCATCACAGATCGATGCCAGCAGCTCCATGGCATTCAATTTTGGATTCAGGATCAGGGCCAGATCAGTATTCTCCGGCAACTGCTCCAGCAGACAGCGGCACACCGTTGTTTTGCCGGCGCCGACATCACCGGTCAGCAGGATAAAACAACCATCACCACTGATGCCATAAAGGAGATGGGCAAGGGCCTCTTGATGCAACGCGCTCATATAAAGATAGCGGGGATCAGGGGCAATAGAAAAAGGTTTCTCTTTGAGTCCGAAATAATTTGTGTACATAATGAGAAAACAGAGTGAGAAAACAGAGCGCAGGCCCGAACAAAAGAATGATTCATATCCATGAAAAAATGTTCTTCCTCGCGCCACTATAGGGTATATTGAAGATAGTTTCCATTTTTTCTTGTTTCTCATTGAAATTCTTCAAAATTCTGCTACTCTTGCCAGAGTAAACACCAACAACAATCAGCCTTTTCCGAGCACATCTCGCCATGCCCATCTACGAATACACCGCATTTGACCAAAAAGGTAAATCCAGAAAGGGTATCATTGAGGCCGACAACGAGGCCGGTGCCCGTAATAAACTGCGGGCTAGCGGGAAATATCCGATTGAGCTCAAGGAAAATCTTTCCCAATCTACCAAAAAGGGAAGGACCGGGCTGGGATCGCCCCTTGTTTTTGAGCGGGTCAAATCAATGGAAATCCACATCTTCACCCGGCAGCTGGCGACCCTGCTCGGCGCAGGAATTCCGCTGGTCAGCGCCCTGAGCTCTCTTCTTGAGCAAACCGCAAATCCTGCCCTTAAAAAAGTGCTGGCCCAGATCAAGGATGCAGTGAACGAAGGCAATACTCTGACTAACTCCCTGGCCAAACACCCAAAGCTCTTTTCCAATATCTACATCAACATGGTGCGCGCCGGAGAGGCCTCGGGCTCGCTCGATATCGTCCTTGAAAAACTGGCCGACTTTGGCGAAAAGCAGCGGATCCTCCAGGGCCGCATTAAGGCAGCGCTGATTTATCCGGTATTTATGGCCGTTATCGGCAGCGCCATCCTTTTTATCCTCATCACCTATATCGTTCCCAATATCACCAAGGTCTTTGCCGACATGGAACGCACCTTACCCCTGCCCACCCGGCTCCTCATCAGCTTAAGTAATTTTTTACGAGGCTACTGGTGGCTGCTCCTGCTCTTTCTGATTGCCGCATTTTACACCCTGCGCCTTTTCATTCAAAGCGCCAGAGGCCGTCAGATCTGGGATCTGCTCAAACTAAGAATGCCCATCATCGGGGCGGTCAACCAGAAGATCATTCTCGCCCGCTTTGGCTCCACCATGGCCAGTCTGCTGGGCAGCAGCGTTCCGCTAGTCACCTCCATGCAGATCGTCCAGTCCATTGTCAACAACTCCTTGATTGCCGAGGTGATTGAGGAGGCCATAGAGCATATTCGCAAGGGTAAAAGCATGGCTAGCGCCCTGGGATCATCCCCCTGGTTCCCGCCCATTTTTGTGCAGATGATCAGCGTCGGCGAACAGAGCGGCAACCTGGAGCCGATGCTGACCAAGGTCTCCGATGCCTATGAAAGGGAAGTCGACATGGCCATCATGGGCATGACCTCCCTCATTGAACCGATCATGATTGCGGGTATGGGCGCGGCCGTAGGTTTTGTCGTCCTGTCCATCCTGCTCCCCATCTTCGAGATGAACCAGATGGTGAAATGAATTTTCGACAATCGTTTTAATAAAATGAAAAAAAGGTGTGCCTTACCCCCTGACAGCACCCCTGCCGCTGATATAACCAACAAAAGAGAGAACTCGTTTTTCCTTTCCAAGAGAGGATAGATTCGAGTATCCTACCCCCCCAAACAAGAAGATCTGGATAATATTTTGGATCTCATAGATGTAAAGACAAACTGACCAACAAGGAGATAACCCATGAAAAAGACTTTTTATACCGCCGCCATCTGTTTTTCCCTTTCTTTCCTCCCCTTGACGGTCTGGGGTGGTTGTGTGGAAGGGGATTGCGTGAACGGCAAGGGCACCTTTGTCTGGGACGATGGAACGCAGTACACCGGGACCATTAAAAACAAGGCCCCTGAGGGCAGTGGTAAGATGCTCTATGCCGACGGGGGAGAGTACTTAGGCGAGATGAAGGCTGGCGCCCGCCATGGCAAAGGAAAGATGAGTTTCCCTGATAGCCGGAAATATGACGGCGAGTGGGCCGCTGACCTCATGAATGGTCAAGGGGTAATGATCTGGATGGATGGCAGTAAATATGAGGGACAGTGGAAGGAGGGTCTCCAACACGGCAAGGGAACCCTTACCGCTGAAGATAAGACAACCAAAAGCGGGACCTGGGAAGACGGTGATTTTGTTAAATAGCCCAGGAAACCGATGATGATCAGCATCAAACTGTTTGATATCCTCGCCTGCCCTCAATGATAAACTGTTGTTCAGGTAAGCGATGGATTAATGTTCTTGTTGAACGGTGATAGAAATTGGTGATATAGGAGCGAATCTATTGCATGTCTTTGAATCGGTCAACGAAGTTCGCAAGTCGCTCATGCAATATCTGGACTGATACTACCATCCAGTCCACATTCAAAATCAGGCAAGAAATATCTGACAAGACATATACCGTAATATGGCGATGGTTGAACCGGTAGCGTAGAAAACACTTGAAAAACTCAGGATACTGTGTTCAAGCAATGAAGATCACTACTGTTTAGTCATGAAAGCAAGGAGACAATCATTTATGGCCTTAAATGTTGAGAGCAAACATCCGATGATTTTTTTAGTCACTCGGAATGTTGTCGGCTTTTTAATGCTTGGTGTCTTGATTCTGTTCCCGGTGACAATAAACGCCGCAGTAAAGAATACCCATCATGATTTTTCGAACAGTTCATGGACCCAGGAAATGTGCGTTTCCTGCCACACGCCCCACCATGCCAATAGTACGGTCCCACAGTCGCCACTCTGGAACCACCAGGTTACGAACAACTCATTTACATTATACAGCAGTCCGACATTAGATGCCACACCGACCCAGCCCTCAAGTATCACCAGGCTTTGCTTGTCTTGCCATGACGGGACGATAGCGCTGGACTCATTCGGTGGATACGCAGGGACTACTTACATTCGCGTTCAAACCACTAGAGCAGTACCGATCATGATCGGCACTGCTCTAAACAAGCATCATCCCGTGGCTATAAGATATGATAGCGCGCTCGCTTCAGTGGATAGTGGGCTCTATAACCCAGACACACATCCTTCCGGTCTAGGAGGGACCATCAGCCACGATATGCTGAATGGAGGTGTGTTGGAGTGCAGTTCCTGTCATGATGTTCACGTCCCCCGGGGAACTGGAAGTTGTGCAGACTGCCACAATTTTTCGTATCCCAGTTATTACCTGGACACAAAATCCCTTGTCAAATCTAATGACGGCAGCGCACTTTGTTTCACCTGTCACAAGAAATAAGCTCTTTGACCTATTTCTATAAAGAGATTATTCTTTCGTTCATTTCCTTAATAATCTGTTTCAAAATGCAGGTTCGGTTTTCAAGGATCGGTTCCCCCATAAACTTTCCATTGAGGCATTGTTATAACAGTTTTCCTTGCCGCTCATGGATGCTCACATCTTCTATTGTACCAGCAAGTTACTATCTTCATGGGACATATTAACTATCCTGGTTTAAGTGATGAATCAGGCCAAACAGTTGCCATTTTGGCAACAACGGACTGAAGCAGCCCCAATTTATAGTCATATGGCTGTTTAATGGCATAGCCGGCGATCTTGCCAGGAAATATACGGGCCACAGCCAGCACAATAGAGCCACCCTTCGCTGTCCAAGATATAGGTACTCTCTGTAAGCCAGACCAAATGGGAAACGGGGCGACTGAATCCTGCTCCAGCAAGTTGTCTGGGACCGGCAAAGAAGGGCTGGACACAATCCGCTGACAACAGCAAAATCAGCTTTCTATTCCCCGCCTCTAAGATTACAGCTCCAGTTGAACACCAACCTCGATGACCTGATCTGAAGGGATGTCAAAAAACGCGGCGGCATCCATGGCGTTGCGTGCCAGAAAGAGAAAAAGATGGGAGCGCCAGCTCCACATTACCGGATGTTCTCCGATAGAGAGTTTTTCCCGGCCCAGGAAAAAGCTGGCCTCTTTCATGTCCAGGTTCACCCCCTTGCTGCGGGACAAGGCGAAGATGGTGCCGATCTTTGGCTCTTCCATGAAGCCGTAGTGGGCAATGATGCAGCAGAGGCCCGCGCCCAGTTGTTCGACCTCGATTTTCTCGACAAGCGGAACACGGGGGATTTCCTCGGTGCGAATATTGAGAAAAACCACCTCGGAGTGGAGAATCTTGTTGTGTTTCAGGTTGTGCATCAGCGCGGCAGGGACGATATCATGGCTTCTGGTCAAGAACACGGCTTGGCCGTTGATCCGCTGCGGAGGAGTTTTTGCCAGCATTTTCTTGAATTCATCCAGCCTCGGAGTCAGGTTCCGCATCTTGTTGCCAAGAATTTCACGGCCCTGTTTCCAGGTCACCATTATCAGAAAAAAGAAACCGCCAATGGCCAGGGCGAACCAGGCGCCATGGAAGAGCTTGCTCATGTTCGCCCCGAAAAAGGGAAGCTCGACCGCAAAGAAAAGGGCGGTGAGCAGGACGGCAGTCAGCCGGTTCCAGCCCCAGCGCTTGGTGATGACAACAAAAAAGAGCGCGCTAGTTATCAGCATATCGGCACTCACCGCCACGCCATAGGCGGCGGCCAGCTTGCTTGACGATTGAAAGCCGAGAACAAGGCCGATGGTGCAGAGCATCAGGGCCCAGTTCACAGGGCCCACATAGATCTGGCCGATGTGGGAAAACGAGGTGTGGGTGATCCGCAGCCGGGGAAGGTATCCCAGTTGAATCGCCTGACGGGTCAGGGAAAAGGAGCCGGTGATCACAGCCTGGGAGGCGATAATGGTGGCCAGGGTCGCCAGGAGGACCATGGGGATCATGGCCCAGTCCGGGACTAGGGCATAGAAGGGGTGATGCGCCTCTTCCGGCCGGACCAGGAGGAGGGCACCCTGACCGAAATAGTTCAGGACCAGCGCCGGAAAGGCGACCACGAACCAGACCAACTGGATGGGCCGTCTGCCGAAGTGGCCCATGTCGGTATAGATGGCCTCGGCCCCGGTAACCGCCAGAAAAACCGCGCCCAGCACGATAAAGCCGTGCATCCTGTTTGCGAGCAGAAAATTGAGACCATGCCAGGGAAAGACAGCGGCCAGGACCTGCGGATAGCTCACGATCTGGGCAATGCCGAGGACGGCAAGCACACAGAACCAGAGGAGCATGATCGGCCCGAACAGGCGGCCCACCCTGGCGGTACCCCGCTTTTGCAGGAGAAACAGGCTGGCCAGGATGAGAATGGTGACCGGGACAACATAGGACTCCAGCAGCGGGGTAATGTTTTTCACCCCTTCGACGGCGCTGAGCACCGAGATGGCCGGGGTGATCATACCGTCGCCATACATCAGGCAGGCGCCAAAGACGCCGAGCCCCACCAGGACCCATTGGGGGGTGCGCGGTTTAACGATTTTGGATTTGATCAGGGCGGTCAGAGACAGAATCCCGCCCTCGCCTTCGTTATCCGCCCGCAGGATGAAGCCGAGGTATTTGACGCTGACAATGAGCAGGAGGGCCCAGAAGATGAGGGACAAGACACCAAGCACATTGGCCGCGGTCGCCGCAATGCCGTATTCGCCGTGAAAACATTCCCGCATGGCATAGAGGGGACTGGTGCCGATATCACCAAACACTACGCCCAGCGCCGCCAGCGACAGGGCCGTCAATTGCTTACCAGGTATTTCCTTGGAGAAAAAACTCATGCCATATTTTTCCTTTGTGTATCAATAATCGGCATACTATTGGCGATTATCCACAAAAGAGCAATAAAAAAATCTCCAGATTCAACTGCGCAGGAGAGAGCAAATCCGGCGGTTGCCGCTACAAGCTGTTCAGATATTCGACATAGCCCTCTTCTTCCATTTTTGCTTGCGGGATAAAACGCAGGGCTGCAGAATTAAGACAGTAACGCAAGCCTGTAGGCGGAGGACCATCGTCAAAGACGTGGCCCAGATGCGAGTCACCATGGACACTCCTCACCTCAGTCCGTACCGTAAAAAAGCCCCGATCCTTTTTCTCAACTACATTTTTCTCGACAAGCGGCCTGGTAAAACTGGGCCAGCCAGTCCCGGAATCAAACTTATCCCTGGAGCTGAAAAGCGGCTCACCGGAGACAACATCCACATAAATCCCCCGCTGTTTATTATCCCAGTATGCATTATGAAAAGCCGGCTCAGTGGCCTCTTTCTGAGTCACATCATATTGCAGGGGAGTCAGGCGCCGCCGCAACTCTTCATCAGCAGGTTTTGCATATTTTTTCTGCGGCTGCCCTTGTTGCGACCACACTTTTTCAATAAAGGCCTTTCTGCCTGAGCCCTCTTTATAGGCCGAGTAATGACCGTAATGTTTTTTGTAATAATCCTGATGCATCTCCTCAGCCTCATAAAATGGCGATGCCGACAGGATCCGGGTGGCAATGGGCTTTGAAAACAGACCGGACGCCGCAAGGGCTGCCTTGGATTTTTCAGCCAACTCTCGTTGCCCCTCATTCTGATAAAAAATGGCCGTTTTATACTGGGAACCCCGATCGGCAAACTGGCCGCCACTATCGGTGGGATCAATCTGACGCCAGAAGACCTCCAGCAACTGCGTATAAGAAACCTTCGCAGGATCATAAATCACCCGAACCGCCTCATAATGATCAGTGCGGCCACTACTCACCTGCTGATAATCTGCGGTCTCTTTACTCCCTCCCGCATAGCCGGCTGTCACCTCGAAGACACCGTCCAGTTCTTCAAAAGGTGGCTCCATGCACCAGAAACAACCGCCGCCAAAAATGGCCACCTCTCGCTGTTCTCCTGCCATCGCCGGCACGACACACCCTATTCCTATCAACAGCAGAGCCAGGGACGTAAAAATAAAAGACATGGTCTCCTCCAATAAAATTATTTTCCAAGAATTATTCCCATTTTGTAGAAAATAGTTACGACAAGCCTGAAAAACAAGCAAAGAAATGTCTTCTCAAAACCATCTTTTTTATTCCAAAAAAGAGTTCCCATTGCTATAGTGGCCTTCATGAAAACTCAAAAGACCACCAAACAAACCAAGTTTATTTTCGTGACCGGCGGCGTGCTTTCCTCCCTCGGCAAAGGCTTGGCGGCAGCTGCTATCGGCGCCCTCCTTGAAAGCCGGGGCCTGACGGTCACCTTCCAGAAACTCGATCCCTATATTAATGTTGATCCGGGTACCATGAACCCCTTTCAACATGGCGAGGTCTTTGTCACCGATGACGGGGCCGAGACCGATCTGGACATGGGTCATTATGAGCGCTATACCAACGCGGTCATGGCCCAGAAGAACAACTATACCTCGGGACGGATCTACTATTCGGTCATCACCAAGGAACGGCGCGGCGAATATCTGGGCGGCACCGTTCAGGTCATCCCTCATATTACCAATGAGATCAAGGAGGCCATCCTCCAGCTTGACGGCAGCGTCGATGTAGCCATCATCGAGATTGGCGGCACCGTCGGCGACATAGAAGGACTCCCCTTTATTGAGGCCATCAGGCAATTACGCGGCGATCTCGGCCGGGAGCACACCCTCTATATCCACCTCACCTACGTGCCCTATATCAAAACCGCAGGCGAGGTCAAAACCAAACCCACCCAACACTCCGTGCGGGAGCTGCGTGCTGATGGCATCCAGCCCGACATCCTGGTCTGCCGCACCGAAGTCCCGCTGACCGATGAGCTGAAGGCCAAGATCGGACTTTTCTGCAGTCTACCCAAAGACGCGGTGATCACCGGCATTGATGTCGATTCCATTTACGAAGTGCCGCTCCGCCTGCACAAAGAGGGTTTGGACACCAAGATCCTCGAACTGCTCAATATCTGGACCGGAAAGCCCAATATCAAACCATGGGAAGATCTCGTCCACAAGATCAAAAATCCCAAGCAGACTGTCACCATCGCCATTACCGGAAAATATGTTGATCTGACCGAATCCTACAAGAGTCTGCATGAGGCCTTGGTGCATGGCGGACTGGCCAATGATGCCAAGGTCGAGCTGCGCTACATCAGCGCTGAAGATATGGAGGAACAGGACCCTGCCGAACTGCTTGCCGGATGCCATGGCATCTTGGTGCCGGGCGGTTTTGGGAATCGGGGAGTGGCCGGCAAGATCAAAGCAATTACCTATGCCCGGGAACAGAAGATCCCCTTCTTCGGCATCTGCCTGGGGATGCAACTAGCAGTCATTGAATATGCCCGGAATATCGCAGGATTAACCAAGGCGAACTCCACGGAGCTTGACCTCACCACCCCTGATCCGGTTATCTACCTTATCAAAGAATGGTTTGACTACCGCACCGGCAAGATGCAGATACGTGACGAAAGCTCAGAGATGGGCGGCACTTTACGCCTTGGCGCTTATCCCTGCAAGTTACGCGAAAGCACCTTAGCCAAGGCCGCCTACGGCATGGAAGAGATCTCAGAGAGGCACCGTCATCGCTACGAGTTCAACAACGACTATCGACAGAAGCTGGAAGAAAAAGGTCTGGTGATCTCCGGGACATCTCCTGACAACAATCTGGTGGAGATTGTTGAACTGGAAGAACATCCCTGGTTTCTCGGCTGCCAGTTTCATCCTGAATTCAAGTCCAAACCGATGCAACCGCATCCCCTGTTTCGTGACTTTATCGCCGCGGCCATAAAACATAAAGGCCAATGAGTATTCATGTCTCCCCGGTTGCTATTGCCACGCCCACTAGTGATTTGATCCAAGTTGGTTCAGGCCGGCCCCTGCTGCTTATCGCCGGCCCCTGCGCCCTTGAATCAGAAGAACTGGCCCGCAGGGTGGCAGGCACCATGCAGGAAATCTGTGCCCGCCTCGGCCTTTCCTATGTCTTCAAGGCCTCCTTTGACAAGGCCAACCGTACCTCTCTCTCCTCGTATCGCGGGCCAGGGCTGGAACAGGGCTTGGCTCTTCTCTCCCGAATCAGAGAAGAGCTCCAGGTACCCGTAATCTCTGATGTCCATGAAATATCCCAAGTCCAGGCTGCGGCCGAGGTCCTGGATATCATCCAGATTCCAGCCTTTCTCTGCCGACAGACCGATCTCCTCACCGCCGTTGCCCGGACCGGCAAGCCCATTAATTTGAAAAAAGGCCAGTTTGTCTCTCCCTGGGACATGGAACATGGGGTTAATAAGATCCGGGAGGCAGGCGGCAAAAAAATCATGCTGGTTGAACGGGGGGCAAGTTTTGGCTACAATAATCTGGTGGTCGATATGCGTGGCCTGCCGGTCATGCGCTCTTTTGACTGCCCGGTGATCTACGACGCCACCCACTCGGTACAACTACCCGGAGGCGCCGGTGGCTCCTCCGGCGGCCAGAGAGAGTTCATCGCCCCCCTTAGCCGGGCCGCAGTCGCCGCCGGTATTGACGGCCTGTTCATGGAGGTTCATCCCGATCCTGACCATGCCCTCTGCGACGGCCCCAACTCCATCGCCCTTGATCAGATTGAAGCACTCCTGACCCAAGTGGTGCAAATTCGCCAGGTCTGCAAAGAATTTTAGGTGCCGTTGCAAAAAGAGCAAGTCTCTTTTTGCTCTTTTTGTTTACGGCACCTTATGCCGCTCCAACAAAACAGCCAATCTTTTCCGGCTGTTTTGTTGAGTGGCTGGCGCCGAATACCAAGGAAGGTGGCAGAAGCAAGGTCTTTTTCTTGCTCATTGTATTTACGCAGGCTGATTTTTCTGCGGTTTCATGGGATCTGTTATCTTTTCTTTGACTTTCCATGTTCCATTACATAGGGTGGCACAATATATGGAAAATAATAAAACTCCAATAGATAGACACTTGTCGTGATTATTTTCCGCATTCTATGCTCAATAGAAGAATAAGTGGAAATTTAGCCCATCCATATAGAGTAATATGATGGACAAGCTTCCATATATTGCAATGTTATATTTTAAAGGAGGAGCGCAAATGAAAATTGTTTACACATTAGGAATCTTTTTATTTATCATCATTAATACTTGTTCAAATGGTTTTGCTGCCAATGAATCCTTGGTAGCTACCAATTTCTTGTTATTAGGAAATAATTGGGTGTGTGAAAATGATGACGTTTCGAAGGGGATTTACAGAATTTGTAATTATTTCCCATTAATCAAAGGTAATCAGTGGCTCTATTCAACTGGTGATAGGTTGATAAAGGAATCTAAAACATGTTCATCTGGTTATTCTGGGGTAAGATACTCAACTACAACATATGAGTATGATTCTTTCATGCAAAATACAGAAATTGGGCTTATGTTTGCTGGATGTCAATATGAAATGCCTGAAGAAGAATTCCAGGATTTCGGTGAACGAATTCTTCTGATTAAGCCTGAAATGGAAATTGGAGAAACTTACAACGAAGAACATCCAAACTTAGGATTCAATTTTTCGACCACATTGATTGGTTTTGAATCTGTTACTGTTCCCAATGGAACATATAACGCTTTAAAAGTAGAAACAATAACAACAGAAACAGACGGGTCATGTTCATTCAAAACTACCTTATGGTTTGCTAAAAATATTGGCCCTGTGAAAATTCATAGAACCGAGGCTAATCCAGCTAATTGTCTTGGTTGTATGTTTGTTTGTCGTCCTGACAATAATTTAATTTTGTTAAATACACCTGCTGAGTTGACTTCATTCACGACTACCGACTAACCAGTTGAATTAATAGCAATATAACAAATCAATTCAAGGGACAAGCAGGCAGCGCGGTTTTTCGATATTCCGCCTTGCTACATAAGTCACAGGTGAATCAAAGTTCAGTGCTGCAACTCCTGCTTGCCCCTGATTTCAAACGTTATGCCATAAAAATTATGAATAAAAGCGAATTAAATGAGATTCTTGCAAGTGGTAATTTCGAGAATCTAATAGGAAAAGTTGAAAACCAATGGTTTGAGTGCAAAAAGGCGCCGTATTTTATAGATAACCCGAAGCAGAAACAAGAATTGGCTAAAGATATAGTCGGTATGGCGAACGCTGAGGGCGGTGTCATATTGCTAGGCGTTAAAACAGAAAAAAGCGAATTGCACTATGGAGATGAAGTTGTCAAAATCAATTATTTTAATCAAAATTTCTTAAACCCAAATGATTATCTGAATATCGTTAATACTTGGATTTATCCAGTTTTAGTCAATATAGAAATCGCATGGTTGCAATCTGCTCAAAATAACAACATAGGTATTTTTGTTATAAAAATCCCATCTCAACCTGTATCAATAAAACCTTTTTTATTAACAAGAACATATGATGAAAACCAAAAATTGACTGAAATAACCTTTGGTTACTGTGAAAGAAAAAAAGACAACATTGATTCAATAAGTATTGGCAGAATACATTCACTTATCAAAGATGGAATGCGATTTGAAGAGATATATCAAAGAATAGATACTATCGAGTCATCATTATTTAAAATAGTTGAAAATGGCATTTCAAATAACAATCAAGCCTTAAATGACAAAAAGAATTCGGTTAATGAATCAACAAATGATTTACTTGTTATTTCAAAATTGATCGATAAGCCATATTTAACTTTATCTGTTTGCCCGAACAATCAAGTAAGCGTGAAAGGGATTTTTGAAGGCAGAGACGGTGATGTAGCTAAGCTTATTGACCATCCACCTCAATTAAGATATTCCGGCTTTGACTTAGATATTGGTCAATATTCAAAAATTATAGAGGGGAAAAAAAGGCAATCATTAGCAAATGGAGATAAGGGTCTTGAACTCTGGAAAAATGGTGTTCTTGTCTTTGCAGCAAATGCTGGGCCTGATTTTCTTGCTTGGGGGAATTATGACAAACATCAATTATTAAGATTAAATGATTATGCAATTACAGAAGTTTGTTACTTGTTTGCCCTGCTCTTACAAAAGTTACTTCCTTTTTATAGTCCATATCCTGAAATCTTCTCAGTTAGAATTCAATTGAAAAACTTATCAAATAACGACAAACCATGTGTAATACTGGGTAGTATAGGCCATTCTATGCTAAACGCCAAGGCAGCACCAGGAACCGAGGCAGAATTCAATTTTGATTTTAATACTGAAGCCTTTTCAGCAGAAATTTTTTCGTTTCACTTGGTAAGCAGTATATACGAATGGTTTGGGGTAGAACACAACAGAATTCCTTTTACTTCCAAAAAAGATGAAATATTTCAGGTAGATCCAGAAAAAATAATGAGTCAAAGATAGGCATAAGAGGGATAGGAAGGGGGTTTTAATCCCCCTCCCTCCCACACCACCCGGCATGCGGGTCCGCACCGGGCGGTTACCAAGAGTGTCGGACCGTAGCCGGACAAGCTAACCAAGAGGAACCACCTTGATTATCTTTGAAAATTCCGTTTCCATTATCGCGCCTAAGAACTCTTACGTGAACCGGTCGGCTCAATCTGAGGATAGAGCATAATGGGGAATATTCTCTCTTGGCTTCAGGCCTTCGCTTCATCAAACATGAATCCACTACTATGC
>JAUSAB010000105.1 GCA_030653035.1 Desulfocapsaceae bacterium
AGACAAGGCTGTAATAAATCGCCACGGATTCTCTGTGAGATGAGCAACTACCCATAAAGGTAAATACGCAGGACTAAGCCCTGAGATCTGATAAGTCGGACGCCCTAACTCATTTTGATTGGTCCAAAGTGTTAGCCAACCTGAACGAGCATTTTTCAGGTTTTGAAAAATTTCCGGGATATAAGAATTTGTAAAATCACTAAACTTGCGGGTTTCAATGTGTCCCGAGTTTACATTGGTGTCTATGGCCCTAATTTCAATATATTGTCGATGCGGCGCGATAACCTCTCCACGCAGCAAGAGAGGTAAGGTCAATCCAAAAAACAAAAGGCAGTACACAATAAACGCCCATTTATAATTCAATATTAAAAATGGATTCTTTAAAAACATGGCGGCTAAATCTTCCTCGCAACAACCAATCTGGAGCCGCCTACCGGAGAGCTAAATCCCTTCCTGATAATTGATAGTTCCCCATTAAGGAATCTATAAAATAATAAATTAAGCCAGGAAGAAATTTGTAGCTCTGCTGTGGCATCAAAATTTCCATCGGACACTTTCTTTTGGAAAAATCTAGAAACCATCATGGCAGGCAGAAGAGTTGTTACAAACGATGTGCTTCTGACAATTTGAAACCCAGCCGTCTCAATTTTTTTATGGAGATCTGAAGCGGCATAGCGACGGACATGGCAAGCATATTCGTCACTGGCACTCCACAGCCAAGCATGCTGGGGTACAGTGAGCAACATCAAGCCTTGCGGTTTCAATGCCGCGTGTACTTGTGCCAGGACACCCTCATCGTCTTCAATGTGTTCTAAAACGTCAAACGCGCCAATCACATCAAATTCCTCTTCGAAAGGAATGCTCCTGGCATCCATCTGCATAAAATTGGCAGCAGGCAACCTTGCGACCGCAAAATTAAGACCGGCTGTGAAAATCTCACTTCCATGGAGTGTTGAACATGGAAAGCGTTTCGACACTCCAGATAAGACATAGCCAGTACCGCAACCGATCTCAAGAAAGGACTGGAAATTGTGACAGTATTCATCGAGTGCCCACAGAATTAACTGGTTTCTGGCCCGGAACCAAAAATTATCCTCTTCTAAACGGGCCAACTCCGAGAAAGAACTCGACTTGAAACCACCTCCACCGTGAGCAAAGTCAGGGGCATAAGCGTGAAAACCATCCACCAGAACAGGTCTAAATCCACAGATTGGACAGTCGGCAATTGAAGAAGCGTAGTGCGCATCACAGGCGAGGCAACGTTTCATTGTTCCCCCGTATTTGAGACATTAAAATCCGTAAAAACGAAAAACTTAAATGCCAAGAAAAGAAAGACGGCCACGACCAAAATAGCGATTGCCTGAACCAACTGGTGAGCATAGCCAAGTTTATCGACCAGCACGACAAGAATTGCGAGGTTAATAAAATATCCGAGACAGTGTGCCATAACGTAGCGCACGCCTGCTCCTACCAGGCTTCCATTATGTGCGAATGTCAACTTACGATTTCCCCAAAAACCAACTGCGGCACCCACTCCATATAGAAGGGTCATGGTGATCTTCGGCGTGGCGCCAAAATAGGTTATTAACAAATAAACCATATAACCAGCGAAGTTACTCACGATCCCGACGAGGGCATAACGAAATAATTGTGTAATCGATCTTCGATTTTTAACAACAAAAGATAAATCATCCATGAGCTAATACAGCCAAGCCAAAGCCGGTTTTGCCGTAACCATTACCATTGTACAGCATATAGCGTTGACCGTTATGATCAAAAACGAACGGGTATTCGATCATTTCTGAATCCCATCCATCAGTCGAGACATCAAGCCCCGCCTTTTCTAACAAAAGTTCCCATTTTCGCCCATCGTTACTTCGCGCGTATCCAATGCGGTATGCTTGCCCACCTCCACCGCTACGATAGGAAAACCACATTTCATAACCTGTATCTATATTTCCCAGCACAGTGGGCCTGGAAAATGCTTGGGCTATTCCAAGCTCGTAAGGAACAGCGAGGCCTTCACGATTCCAGTTATGGCCATCCGCCGATGATGCATAGTTAATGACATGCAGCATTTCTCCATTGCCGGCATCCCATGCTGTCGTTGAGCCGTACCACATACTGTAACCGCCCATTGCATTCCGCACTACCCAGGGATAAGACAGGCTTATTGGATCAATACTGTCAGAATTCATGAGGGGCACATTATTTTCCAGCTCCAATGTCAGATCAGGTTTCACAACAAGTCGGCCTATATCTCCCCGCCAGTGACCACCTTTTTGGTTCTGCCAACCCATAAAAAGCATATACCGCACCCCGTTGATTTCGTAACAATTACCAATACTCACGCCATCGGCATAGAAACTGCCTTCAGGCCCATGCTCGAAAAAAGGATGGCTGTGCTCCTGAACAACTTTGCGTTTAACAATATCAATATCAACCGCACCGACCGAAGATCGGTTATCTGTATCTCTGCCGCTAAAGAAAACACGACAGACGTCTCCCTCAATGAAAACTGGCAAGGGGTTTGCGGCATGGGAGATAAGTTTAGGATGTTGATTGGTGCTGGAAGGACAGTACAACAGACCAAGTCTCTCCCATTTCATGTCAATACTCATATCCCTCTCAATCTCGTGCTTGGGACTCTTGAACGTTCTGTCGCTGTACCAAGGTAAACTCCTTCGGGCGCCGCATCAGCAAGCAGCAAGGCACCCGCGCCAACCACACATTTTT
>JAUSAB010000108.1 GCA_030653035.1 Desulfocapsaceae bacterium
GGCTATCGGTGCCGTTCGCGCGCACCTTGGTGCACGGGCACCTAAGGAAGCGGTTATCAGTGGTGCGAGATACGATCTGAAACTATTCCGTAGCGATAACAACCAGAATATTCGAACCTTTTACCCGGTCTATCTGGGGCCGGCAGAAGAGGCACCGGTTCCCACGCCAACTCCCACTCCGCATCCAGATGAAGATCCAGCTATTATTGATAGCTCGATCAGGATTATAGCTGCACTCATCAATCCACTTGGAGACGATCCGGGTCAAGAAAAAGTGACTTTAATTAATACCGGACCGGCTGATGTTTCAATAGAAGGCTGGTTTCTACTGGACGCAATGAATAACCGGTATGTGTTGCCTGGAACCCCAAACGAAATAGCTGCTGGTGCGACAGTCGCTATCACCCTGCCAAAGAACTCAATTCAATTATCAAACAAAGGCGGTGAAGTCCGTTTGTTAAACCGTGATGGCAAAGTTGTCCATAGAGTCAGTTACACAAAGAGTCAAGCGCAGGAACAAGGACGCACCATAATTTTCTAATTGATGAGGTTCTTGCAAAAGAAAAACTTAAGTACCATTTACAAGATGATTTTGCAGAACGACGCATAATATGCGTATGCTTGTTTTCATTCTGAAAGAGCCTCCAGCGAATGACAATTATATTGGCCGCTGGCACAGAACAGCGTTAGCCCGAATGTTTCACAAACAAGCCTGGTAGCCTTGTAACATATTGATATTTAACAACTTCAACAAAGCCATTGTTGGAAAAAGCAATAATATCAATACACTGTAACCTTAGTAGGTTATTCAAGTTTATGAAACATTCGGGTTAGCATGTCTAAGTCGTTAAAACTATGGGCAAACCTGCATATCAAGCGGGCGGCAGGAAACGGGCGGTGGCGCTACTCGGCAAGGTCTTTGGCCGCTGCCGCTCAAGCAAACCGGCGGGAATGCCCCGATTTTCATGGCAAGTTCACTGGCCGCCGGCATCTTACCATGGCGTTGGCTGTGGCGGAGAACGCTGGGTGGTCATGGACTTTTTTGCTACCCCCCTTGCCGCTCATCCTAAACATTGTATCAATTGACAGTTAGATTCGTCTGATACGATATTTGAGCACTAAGATAGGAGGCAGATATGGCAGACGAAGACAAGATTGGCGGCAAGGCTATCGATTCATTCTTTGTAACATGGAGTAGGCACCCACTCTCAATATTCGTAATTATGATACTCTTGCCTCTGTCCTTCGTGTTTATGATGTTTCACAACACAAACACTCCCTCTGACTCTGACGGAAGGACATTGCTGGTATTGTCCGCCTATGGCTTTGCGTCAGTAGTGATCCTGATCGTAAGCTTCATCCTGTACAAGAAAAAACAGGTTTTGTACAACTCACTGGACGTGCTAAGCAATCAGATTGACCACCACATTCATACTCTCGGTGAATCACTCGAAAATATTGAAATCGGTTTACTTGAAGAGCCATACGAAGATAGTCTTGAATTGTTGTGTCCCAAGACGGCCCAGAAACCGATCAGTGAAGATGCCTGTAAAAATGTGCGCATCTTAGATTTCCTGCTTGATATTCAAAAAGACTGTGGCATCGATGTGCCAATTAATGCTGAAACCAGATTGAATCTGGCAAAGTTTTATTACAAAAAGCAGAAATTCGACAAGGCCCTGGAGAATATAACCAAATTAGACGGGCATCCTTCTGCCGAGGCCTCTTTATATAAAGGAGTCATCCTAAAAAAGATGGGAAAAGAAAAGCAAAGCCGGAAGGCGTTCGAGGAAGCGGTAAAGAACTTTGAATCTGCAGCTTGCTGGCTCTGCATGCTGAAAGTAGATTCAAAGAATAAAGATGAAATTCAGGATTTCATTAATACTACTAAGGATTGTCCCAAAAGCAGCCTCACGAAACACTGTATAAACAAACTCTCCACTGCATATTATAAAAAAGCGAAATTATTCGCAAGTGACAAGGCCTCTATGGCCAGTGATATGAATAAGGCATTAGATATCGTCAATACGGTCATCAACAACTTTGAGAGCTGGGCCGCTTATTACAACAAGGCATGCGACCTAAGCGTAATGGCGAAATTAGATCTTAAAATACTTGGGAAAGAATGTGATTACAATAAAGATCAGATGAAAGATGAGATAATCTCATGTCTAAAGAAAGCCTTCGACGAAAAGCCTGCGCTTGCAGTGCATAGCAATACAGATGTCGATCTGGAATGGATAAAAGAGAAGTATCCCGACGAGTTCTATGCGCTTCTTGGTAAGGTGTATGATAAAAACCACAGGATATTGTATACGGAAGGATAATGTGGCTTGGCTTGAAGGCACGACTATTAGCCGCAGCACTACCAAAACACGTCGATCCGCGTAACCGATAGCAGAGGAACTTAATCATGGCGATCATCCTTGATACAGAAAAAGTGATGGATCTGGCACCTAACGTACGTAGCGGATATCAGGCGGCAATTGAAAGTTGTCAAGACATCCTTAACAGGTACCATATTTCGGAAAACGAGCTGAGATTATGCCATTTTCTAGCTCAAATTCTTCATGAGACAGGTGGGCTGGCAATTCAATTTGAGAACCTAAACTACAGTGCTAAGCGCCTACCACAGGTCTGGCCGAGTCGGTTTTTACCAAAGGGGCCACTAGACCCAATTGAATATGAACATAATCCTGAAAAGCTAGCTAACGAAGTTTATGGAAATCGAATGGGCAATACAAATCCCGGAGACGGATATAAATACAGAGGCAGGGGGTTGCTCCAATTGACAGGTCGAGAGAGCTATCAATTGGCCACAGAAATAATTGGAACGTATAATTCTACTTGCCCAAATTTTGTTGATGACCCTGATCAGGTAATTTCAACGAAGTGGTGTGTAGAGGTTGCTGCTGGAGAATGGTATCACAAGGGCTGCAACGCACCCGCTGATTCAGACAATATCACAAAAGTTACTCTTCTAATTAACGGTGGGAAAATTGGTCTCGCGGAGAGGATGGAATGGCTGCGCAGAGTCAAAAATAAACTCATTGGCTAACATTCGCCTCTATCGGCCCCCGCGCCAAAGGCGCGCGAGGTCAGCAGAGGCTTGACGTTGTGCACTGAGCACTTGCGTATATTGCTCCCGTAAGTCAACAAATGAGGAAAGTGAAAGATGAGACTGACTATACGCATGATATTAACTGCGCAACTCACTGGCATAGTGTTGGCTGGGTGTGCGGGTGCACCAAAGAGCGAATATACTGCTTTTGCACAAGCCGGTGCTGGATATGCAGCCGCTGTAGACAAACTATTAACTTCAGCTGGGATCGCACAAATCGACTCTACATCGTGGACTTTGGTGACAGAGAAAAATTCCTCCGGTATGGATGACAGGACTTACACCGCTAAAACCAAGGTGGATAGAGAACGGCTAATAGAGATTTCGCGCTTGCGAGTGCATGCTAAGTTGCTTGCCAAGTATTTCGGCTATTTGGAATCATTGGCTACGTCAGAGGCACCAGACAAAACAAAAGCTGCAATTGAAGGCGTAATTGCCAATATAAACAAACTCGGCTTAGCGTTGCCGTCTTCGAAAGCCGCTTTGCCGGCATTTGGGCAATTGGCAGTAGATCTAAAGATTAGGGCGGCACTAAGAGAGGAGCTGGAAAAGCGAAAAGACGTTATTCGTAAGGAGTTGCAGGTACAAGAGGAATTACTCCAGGAGCTGACCGGCGATATTTCTCACGCATTAAAGCTTGAGCAGGATGCCAAAGAACAGCAGCTTGTTATTATCCCAATTATGAGTAACTTGCCGCTGAAAGATGCCAAGGGATGGGTCGCTACACGTAGAGAAGTGCTGTATATGCCGATCACCGTGGAGGAAGTTGCTTCTGCTGGAGATGCGGCCAGAAAAATGAGAGAGGCATTTGAAGGCCTTCTATCTGGCGAAGATTCGATTGGGCATATAAATGCACTCATTATAGATGTCGAAAGCATCTATAATGTCATAGACGCACTCAACTCATAAGAGGGTATCGAAATGAAAGAATCTGATTTCCTCGACAGCGTGCGCGCATTGGAACTGGAGCTTTTCTCGCGGGAATTTAACAAGTGGTTGGGCAACCAGTCCGATAGCGATAAAGCGGCATTCAGAGCACTGCGAACCGAAGTAAGTACATATAGAAGCCAATTAGAGACCAATAGACTTCGAGTACTTGCAGACAAACTCATTGAATTAGCACCATCTCTTGAAAAAGGAACGATAGAACTCCAAAAGGAAATTGCGGAGATGAAGAACTTCCTGAGCGCAATGGAGACATTAGGTAAGGTAATTGGCCTAGTGTCCAGAATTGTGACATTGGTGGCATAGAGTTAGACGAACGTTGCTTAAAATACGCCTGCAGAAATGATAAAATTCATTACATACTGTTTTTTTGATCATTAGAAACTAAACCGGATACTCATCCCCAAAATAATAAACGGACAAATGAGGAGAAGACATGACCACAGGATATCTCAGCAGCAATAATTTTCCTTCTGTCTCTTCAGCCTCAGCCAACACACTGGCAGCAGAACTGGAAACCCTTCTCAACAGTGATTTCACAGGGGACATGTATGCCATGCTTGCAGGATTTCAGCAGATCTTAGCTGATAACCGGCAGCGTCACCAGTGGTCCGTCGTTCATAAAAAGCTGGAGACACTTTTCAAGTGCGGAAAAAATGCCGTGGTCGACGGGCCCATGATCGGCATCCCGGTATCAATCCGGGACAGTGATTACTTTCAGGAGACGATCCGGCATTTCGGCAAGGAAAGATCAAAGATTGCCAGCATTGAATGGATGGCCACTGCCTGGAACATGACCTTCGCCGATACCGGTCTCTGGATGGGCAAAACCTTTGAACCGGTCAGCAAAGAGGTAGTGGCGGACAAGACGGACAATGATGCCGAGATGCTGGCCCATTATGACCAGAAAACAACCCGCATCGGCCGCAACTACTTCCGAGAGCCAGCCCAGCCCGACATCATCCAGGGACTCGGCCTGCCGGTGCTGACCTCGTTGTGGGGTCTGAAGCCTCGTCCGAAATCAGCGGCGGGAAAACTGTTTGACAGCCTGCTGCTTGAAGAAAACCTGGCCAAGGAAGGAAACATCCCGTACAGCATGACCGGCGGCATCTTTCTGGCCGCTCCCGGTAAATCCGTTGTGCCGGAAATGAACGGCAAGGAAGTCTATCAGCTCAATTACCGCTGGCCAAGGCTTAACCCCGCTTACCCCATGACCCGGCTCATTGACGAGCTTGTCCAGGTTGCCGACGGCATCTATCTGGGCCAACTCGTTTTTGCAACCAGGCATTACAGCCTGGGCAGCCTGCGCCTGTTGTCCAACCCCGATATGGCGGGAATTCCCCTGGGAGAAAAATACGCCAGTCATAACGACAACCCATTTGATCTCCTTTTCAAACTGTTTTCCGGGGACAAGGATGTTGATTACGGGTATCAAAACAACGGTTATTTCCTCATGATGGATCCGGCCTATGCCAAAGAGGTTTATGCCGACAGCGCCTTTCCCCAGTTACGCCCTCGGCCGGGGGAAAGAGGTTACTTTGAACTGGGGTATGACAAAATAGCCCCTACCGGCAAAACCGCACCGCCGCCTGCCGGTATTCCTGAACAATGGCCAGACATCCAAGACTGGGTGGCTGGCTGGCAAGACAATGAGGCCCTGCGCGAAAAATTCACCACGTTCATCCTGGAAGAGTCTCCGAAAAAAGCAGACAGTGGTAATGTGCGGGAGATGCGGCGCGACAATGAATCCATCCTGCAGATGCTGCAACGGATCAGTCAGGAGATTTCCGCCCAGACCGCCAAGGAAGACCGCCTCAGCCATTTTGACAAACTCCATCGTCTGTTCCGCTGCGGTGTTGCCCCGCGGGTTGAAAACGGCCTTTTCCAGGGCCATGGCAAAAAAGGCTGCAACTGCAGCGTTGACGGCACTGAAAAACGTGACTGGTACGGCAGATCAGATGCGGCACGTGGGTTTGACTACTATCACGGCGCCACCCTGAATCTGCATCTCGGTTTCAGCGACACCTTCTGTCCGGAAATCGGCAAAATTTTTGATAACAGCCAGCTATTCCCCAGCGCGCTTGCCGGTCTGCTGGCTGATGACGGCCTACGAGGCCCCAATGTGCTGGATATGGTCTGGCACAGTATCGGCAAATATATTTTCCCTTGGGCCGGCAAGTCCTTTGAAAAAATCAGCGGCCGCAAACTGAGCATGTTCCTGGACGAAAGCAATGATCTTGCCAAACGATACCCGGAACGGGTCAGAGAGCTGAAGACCCATCTGGCCAGCGCCCCCCACTATGCCCTGGTAAAAAAAGCCAGTCAGCATTACTGGCCGCAACCCGGTGCCTATGCCGAGCATCTGCAGAGCGGTTCCTGGGATCATGGGATGAACGAGCAGGACAAGGCCTTCTGGGAAAAAGAGGCGGCCGAACATTGGGTTGACGGCAACAATATCCAGGATGAGCGCATTGTGGCCGCTGATCCCCTGATGCATATAATTGACATGAATTACCGGGTGCCTGACCCTTCACTGCTGGCAGTGTCTGCCGCCGGCCCCTCACCCTTTGCCAGGCAGGGCTACATCTTTCTCGGTGTTGCCGACAGGGAATCAATTCTGCCGATGAACAACGAAGGTGAAAAGAAAAAAAAGGTCTTCCAATTTCACTATCGCTATCCCATGATCGGTGGGCCGGCACCCATCGGTTTCTGCCTGGACGAACTGGTGGAGATCGCCGACGGTCTTTTTCTCGGGCAGCTTATCTATTCCACCGCCCTGGATGTGCCGTATCACTCTTCTGTTGATCCGGCAGAGTATAAATACCAGCTCTTCGGCTATTTCCTCCTCCTTGATGATGTCTGGCAGTATCACCGCCAGGCAATCAAGCTCGACGTCTGGCAGAAATAACAGGGAGCGGTTACCGCCTAACTACTTATAATTAAAAAGAACATATCTGTTTATCTGCCAGGCGGAGTCTGCGCCGTGAGGGAGTATACAATGACAAAGATTACACTTGATGACATCAGTCTCAAAGATTTCACCCTGGGAAATCTGCCCCGGCTGCAAGAGCTGCGCCGTCTCTCTTTTGCCCGGAAACCGGAAATCTGCATTGAACGGGCCAGATACGTCACCCGCTACCTGCGCGACAAGGACGACCCCACCGACTCTCCAGAGGTTCGGCAGGCCAGGAAGGTCAATTATTTTCTGCAACGCAAGAGACCGGTGTTTCATGATCATAATCTCCTGGCTGGCAGCACTACCAGCAAAGCATTGGGCGCCCCGCTGTTTCCGGAGTTTTTTGCCCTTACCCTATGGCCGGAGCTTGACACTGTCAGTACCAGGGCTAAAAATCCGCAAAAGCTGACCCCGGACGAAGCCCGGGAGCTCAACCTGGAAATCTTCCCCTATTGGATGGATAAAAACGTCCTGGAATTGACCCGCAAACGTATCAGCAATACGGAAAGTGCGCAAAGCCTGAAACTCTTTGAAAGCCTCGTTTTCTTTATTGCTGCCAAAGCCGGTTGTATTTCCCATGCCGTGCCCGCTTATGAAGCCATGCTGGAGCTTGGACTGTCCGGCCTGATTGATATGGCGTCTGTGCGCGAAGCGGCTGCTTTTCTCCTTGCCAGCGATGAGGGGGACAGGCAGGCCGATTTTTACCGGGCCGTGCAGATTTCCCTGCAGGGCATTATCCAATACGCCGAACATCTGGCCGATGAGGCGGTAACGCTGGCCGGTGTGGCGGATGATCCGGAAGTCCGGCAGGAATTTCTTGACATGGCCAAGGTCTGTCAACAGGTGCCGGCCGGGCCTGCCACCACCTTCCGAGAGGCGGTCAATGCCATCTGGATCTGCCAGGTGGGAATCCATGCCGAGAATATCAACATGGCCATGAGTCCCGGCAGGCTGGATCAAATTCTCTATCCCTATTATAAGCGCGACATGGAGGCGGGACGGCTTGATATCGGTCGGGCCATTGAACTGATCGGCTGCCTGTGGCTGAAGATTGCCGATAATGTCACCATGGTCCCTGAAGCATCGGAAGAGATGTTCGGCGGAGCAGGTACGGTGCCGGCCATCACCTTGGGCGGTGTGGACGCAGACGGCGAGGATGCGGTCAATGACCTGACCTACATCATGTTGCGGGTCACCGAACTGCTGTGCATCCGCGATCCCAATGTCAATGCCCGCTATGATTATGAAAAAAACAGCAGCGACTATTGCCGCCGCGTGTCGGAAGTGATCCTCAACACCAAGGCCGTTCCGGCATTTTTTAACGACCACGCCAACATTACCGCCTTGACCGGCCAAGGCGAAAGCATCGAACATGCCAGGGACTATGCGGTCATCGGTTGCGTGGAACTGGCAAGCAGCGGCCGTGACTACCCGGCCTCCAGCTCCATCATGTTGAACCTGGCGGCACCTCTGGAGATGGCCCTCTTCTGTGGCAAAAGACCGATCACCGGCGAAGAGCAGATCGGGCCTTCCACCCCTGACCCGGCAACCCTGAACAGCTTCGAGGAATTCTGGGAGGTGTTCAAGACCCAGCTCGACTGGTTGATCGAAAAAGCAATCGAACTCAATGAACACATGGGTGCCGTGCATCAGCAGATGATGCCGTCGCCGCTCCTGTCCGCCTTCTTTGAGGGCCCCCTGGATAAGGGCAAAGACCTTGTTCAGGGCGGCTCGCTCTACAATTCCTCCGGGGCCACCCACATCGCCTTTGCCGATGTGGTCGATTCCCTGAACGCCATTGAACAGACGGTTTTCATCGATAAAAAATACCGATTCGCCGAGCTGCTGCAGATGGTGAAAGCAGATTTTGCAGGTGCAGAAGGGGAAAAGATGCGGCTTTATCTGAAAAACAGGGCGCCCAAATACGGTACGGAGCACCCCCTCGCCCGCAAAAACGCCCGCAATATCGTCGGCCACCTTTTTAACCTCTATCAATCCCATACCAATTACCGCGGCGGCCTCTATCGTCCCGCCTATTGGACCATGACCAATCATGCGGGACTGGGGAAAATCACCGGCGCCCTGCCCCACGGCCGCAAATCAGGCGAGCTCTTTGCAAGCGGCATCACCCCGGTCTCCGGCGCCGCGCCGGAATTGACGGCCTGCCTCAATGCCGTGGCGGAACTTGGCGGAGAATGTGTGCCGGGCTGCTGGGCGCTCAACATCAAATACAGCCCTGAGACAGATGTTGAGAAGATGACCGAACGTTTCGCCCAGACCATCGAGGCCTATTTCCGGTCCGGCGGCCAGCAGGTGCAGTTCAATATCATGACCTACGAGATGCTGCTCGATGCCAAAAAGCACCCGGAAAAATACCCGGAACTGATGGTCCGGGTGTCTGGATATTCCGCCTATTTCAAAGATCTCAACGAACTGATGAAAGATGAGCTGATCACCCGCACCATGTATGATCTGGCAAATGGCAAATCAGTGGCATATCTCCCTGAAAATGGAGGAAAACAATGATGCTGGACCTGATAACTCAGCAAGCCCAGAAAAAACTATGGGAACAATTCAACAACTGTCTCACCTCCGAGGTGGCGGAAGAATTCCTGCAGACCTTACTCAACCTGATGATGATTGTTTTTGTGGTGAATTACGATTACCGCCGCAATATAAAAAATTTCGAAGGGCGTTATCAGTTCTGCAGCAAGGATGGACAGGTGACCATTGGTGCTGTTTTTCATAACGGCAGGATGGAAGTGATAAAAAAAATGATTGAGAGACCGAATATCACCATCACCTTTCGCGACGGCAAGACACTGCTCAATTTCATCATCTCACCCCGGCAGGATATTCTAGGGTCTATGCTGCGCCATGATGTGGTGACTGACGGCAATCTGAATTATTTGTATAAATTCGGCTTTATGGCAAAACAACTGCAATTGATGATGCCACAACTGCCCCAGTGAAAAAGGCACTGGTCGGTGAGATAGGTCGCTATGCAGTGCATGACGGCCCCGGCATCAGAACCACCGTATTTTTTAAGGGCTGCCCGCTGCGCTGTCCCTGGTGCCATAACCCAGAATTGATTGCCGACCGGCCCGAAATCGCCTTTTTTTCGGACCGCTGCATCGGCTGCGGCGAATGCCGGGAGCTCTGCCCGGAGGCGGCGTTGGAAGTTGACAAGATTGCCCGGATCAACCGCAGCCGCTGCTCCGGCTGTGGCCTTTGTGTTGAATCTTGTCCGACTAGGGCCCTTGAACTGGTAGGCAGAAGATATGATGTGGAAGAGCTCACCAGTATCCTCCTGCGGGACAGACTGTTCTATCAAGCCTCGGGGGGCGGCGTCACCCTGTCCGGCGGGGAGCCCACTGCCCAACTTGCCTTCTGTGGAAAGCTGTTGCAGAGATTGCACAGGGAAGGGATCCATACGGCCATTGAGACAAACGGTTTTTTTGACTGGGATAAATTTGAGGCGATATGTCTGCCGTATCTGGATCTCATCCTCTTTGATGTCAAGATTGCCGATTCGGGCAGACATCGGGAAATCACCGGTATCGGCAACGAGGTGATACTGGCCAATCTGCAAAGGCTGCTTGACGCCAGACCTGACGACGTGATTGCCCGTATCCCCCTGATCCCCGGCTACACGGCGGACCAAGAAAATATCACTCGCCTTGCCGCCTTGTTGAAAGAATTTAAGGTGCGCCGCTGCTCGCTGCTTCCCTACCATCCTTACGGACTTGCCAAGGCGGAAAAGACAAGAGGCAAGGACAACACTCTACCGCAAAAACCTATGAATAACAGGGCATTGCATAAGTGGAAGCGTTTTTTTACCGATTTCGACATTGTTGACCCATAAAAATGAAAAAGGAGAGGAAGAATGCAGATTGATTTCCATCATGCCACAACGTATGTCGCCGCCCGTCTGGCCGGGTTTCCCCAGGACAGGGCAGAGATTGTAGCCCATGCCGCCCAGTATGTGGACGATGCCACCTGTAGCGGCATAATCCGTTTTAAAAACATTGAGGCCCTCTATTCCCGCATCAGTTCTGCCCATAAGATGCTGGACCTGAGAAACGCCGATGAACTGGCAAACCACCTTGCCTGGATCCCTTTTCATTTCCTGCCCGGTAACGACGGATTGGGAGAAGGCCAGAATCCCATCGGTACCTTTATCAACAAGCTTGTCTGCAAGCCTGACAGCCCCATCGCCCGGCAAATGGTCCGGCAGACCATTGTCGACCAGAATCGCTCTTATGGTCTGCATCGGCTGGGGGTGGCCATGCATGTCTATGCCGACACCTGGGCCCATCAGGGCTTTTCAGGCATCCTGCATAAGATCAACGATGTGGATAACGTAAAAGAGACAAGTAACTCAGGGGTCTTTTCATCGGGACTTGGCTCCTTTTTATCCTGCATACTGGATGATACCGTCCCCCCCCTCGGCCATGGCCGGGCAACGGTTTTCCCTGATATGCCCTTTCTGTCCTGGGAGTATGAGAACGGCCGTAAAGAACGAATAGAACGCAACAATACCGACCAGTTCTGCCAAGCAGCAGAGCAGTTGTGCCGGGCCATGAAACGCTATATAGCCATGGATCCCCATGCCGATGTGAGCGGCATCAAAGAGCAGGATATGAACAAAATTCAGGATCTTTTCATAAAACTCAAGGAAGAAAATGGGGACAAACGGCATGAGGCCTGGCTCCAGGCCATCGAGGACGATCCGTTTAGTTTCGGTTCGGAAAAGATCTCTTATCCTGCCAAGGGAGCGGGCTCCTGGAAAGAGCAGGCCCTTGGTACCAGTGAAGACAAACTGAAATACCCATGGAACCCGGCCTTTCTCCAGAGCAACTGGAAATTCTTCCATGATGGCCTGCAGGCCCATCGTTTTTATGTCATTTATGATCTGCTGCCGAAATTCGGCATATGTGTAGCTTAATATCTCAGGCAACTGTTTTGAGGAATGGCTTATCGGGTATGTTGTCACCACAACCACCCAACCATAAACGCCATCAAGCTTATACGTTGGACGGAATGCGAAACAATAATCCGCATACTTTACACAAATCGTCGTTTAACTTGCAAGGAGTTTAACCATGGCCAATACACCGTCTCCTCTCCGTAGAGTTTTTCGCGCAATTAAGCCATACCATGTGGTTTTATCTCCACCAGCACCGCAAGCCAGCCTGCCGCAAGTTGATCTGCGACCGGAGATCCAGTCGCTTAATCTTGCCATACGAGACCAGGGGGGGCGAGGTACATGCTCTGTCTTCGCCATGACGTTTCTGCTTGAATACATGTATGGCACGCGCTTGATCGTGACCGCAAATGATTTGTCCGAGGAGTACCTCAACTATACGACCAACCTTGTCAGCGGTGTTAACGGCGATGGGGATTTCTTTGACAAGCTGGATGCGGGTTATCAGACATGGGGAATTATCCCGGAATTGACGGTTCCCTACCAATCAACTCCGGTTGGCTCTGTTTCGCAGGACATCCTGAATACGGGCAAGAGGTGGACCCGATTCAAGGCGTTTTTTATCAAATCATGGGACAGCAGTAAAGGCGCCACCCAAAGCGAGCTTGACCTGGCCATCAGGTGTTTGGACCAGAACATCCCCGTTGCCTTCGGCGGTTGGTGGTTCCGGAGTGGAAAATGGAGCACTTATATCATTAATGGCATTGAAGTGATGGACGTGCCGGCGACCAGCCAGAAGACTATCGTTCTGGAAGACGGCCATTCCGTCCCCTTGGTTGGCTACCGGCGAGATACCGCCTTTCCGGGCGGCGGTTATTTTGTCTTTCGCAATAGCTGGGGGCAGGGATGGGGCGATAACGGATATGGATACATGCCATTCGCCTACGTCCTGAACTATGCCAACGACCTTGTCGCCTATAAAACCAAAGACATCTTTTCGGCACACATCGGCATACAGGCCGTTATTCAGCAAAAAGACAAACTCGACATTTTTGTGACGGATAACACCGGGGTGGTTCACGGAGCGTCGTGGCAGCAGAATATCCTCGCCGGGAAATGGCGCGGTTGGTGGTCGATCCTGGACGGCAAAGCGAAAAAAGGGACACCTGTTACTGTTGTCGCCCAGGACTCGAACAGGCTCGACGTTTTTGTCGCTGGTGTTGACGGCAAGACATACACCGCGGCCTGGGACCATGCCGTGACCGACAGCCAGTGGCGCGGTTGGTGGAATATTCTTACGGGCAATATCCCGGCAGGAGGGGCGGTTAGCGCTGTCGTGCGTGATCCGAATAAGCTCGATGTCTTTCTTGTAAGCACTGACGGCGGAATTTATACAGCGGCCTGGGATCAGCATGTTGCCGAGGCCAAATGGCGCGGCTGGTGGCGTATCCTGAACGGCGTGGCCGCGCCCGGCTCCCAGGTTGCCGCAGTCTCACGCGATGCCAATAAACTCGATGTCTTTGTCATTGGTACTGATAGCGGAATCTACACCGCAGCCTGGGATCAGCATGTTGCCGAGGCCAAATGGCGCGGTTGGTGGCGCATCCTGAACGGCGTTGCCGCACCCGGCTCCCAGGTTGCCGCAGTCTCACGCGACGTCAATAAACTCGATGCCTTTGTTATTGGTACCGATGGCGGAATCTGGACCGCGGCCTGGGACCAAAACGTCGCCGAGGCGAAATGGCGCGGCTGGTGGCGTATCCTTGATGGCGTTGCCGCACCCGGCAGTAGTGTCACCGTCGTTTCACGTGATCCCGATAAACTCGATGTCTTTGTCATTGGTACCGATGGAGGAATCTGGACTGCGGCCTGGGACCAAAACGTCGCTGAGGCGAAATGGCGTGGCTGGTGGCGCATCCTTGGTGGCGTGGCCGCGCCCGGCAGTGGTGTTACCGTCGTTTCACGCGATCCCGATAAACTCGATGTCTTTGTCATTGGTACCGATGGAGGAATCTGGACCGCGGCCTGGGACCAAAACGTTGCCGAGGCGAAATGGCGCGGCTGGTGGCGTATTGGTTCCTGATTCAATTCGCCGACACCCTTTGTGAGACGAGGTCCCGCCTTTTCCAGTATTAGTTGGCAACGTAGCGCCGCAGAATGTTGCAGCTGATCTGGTTGTCATTGCCCTTTAAACCTGCCCCCTGCAAAAATGGCAGATTCCCTTTACAAGAAGGAGACTAAAAATGCTCTTAACACTTAAGGACACTTTGCTGAAGGCCACTTTCGACCAGGTGGCAATGAAAACGACGCGAAAGGTAAAGGTAGGGACTAAAAGCCACAAAATCACAACACCTTTCCCGTCACCGCAGGACTGGCGAGATGTCTGGATTTATTTCCTTATGCTCGACCGATTCAATCGGGCCGACGGTAAATTACCGGTAAGTATGCCCCACGATAAACCCTTTGGTGAATTCCAGGGCGGGACATTCAATGGCGTAAGGGATCGGTTGAAATACATCAAAGATTTGGGCGCAGGGGCGATCTGGCTCTCACCCGTGCTGAAAAACAGGCAGTCTGACCGGGGCACATTCCATGGCTACGGTATCCAGGATTTTCTTCAGCCCGAGCCGAGGTTCGCGTCGGCACCGGGTAAGGAGGATGATGAATTGCGCGCGCTTGTGGATGAGGCCCACGCCGTTGGCCTGTATGTGATTTTTGATATCGTACTCAATCACGCCGGTGATGTCTTCGGCTATAAGGATTTCGGCCACTCCGCACCGGGTAGCCCAAAAATCCGACCAATCGAGTGGCGTGACGGGAGCGGCCAAGCCCGGTCCGACTTTCCGTCCATTGAGGATATCCCCGTTACTCAGCGCAATCCTGACGCGCTCATCTGGCCTGAGGAGTTGCAGCGAAACAGCTTCTTTCGCCGCAAGGGCAAGGGTGCTGAGGAGGGGGGCGACTTCGAGTCGCTTAAGGAGTTCGTGACCGAAGTCCGCGAAGGCCGGACCTTCCCTGTCCGCAACGCCCTGATCCTCGCCTATCAATATGCCATTGCGCGCTACGACGTTGATGGCTTTCGCATCGACACCTTGAAGTATATCGAACGGGACTTTGCCCAGACCTTCGGCAATGCAATGCGTGAATATAGTCAGAGTATCGGCAAGAAAAACTTCTTTACTTATGGAGAAGTCTTTGACGGTGAAGAGCGGATCGCAGAGTTTATCGGCCGGAACACCAGTGATGCTGGTGATATGGTTGGGGTCGACGCCGCTCTCGACTTCCCGCTTTTCTTCCGATTACCGTCGGTTGCCAAGGGATTTGCCCCACCGACTGAGCTTATTGATGTTTTCCGTCGCCGCAAGGAGGTCGAACGCGACATTCTGAGCAGCCATGGCGAGGCGGGACGGTTCTTCGTGACGTTTCTTGACAACCATGACATGAAGGAACGGTTCCGTGGAGCAAATACGGACGGACCTGACGAATTCGACCCGCAAGTCATTCTCGGCATCACAGTATTATTTGGTCTTCAGGGAATCCCTTGCCTCTACTACGGCACTGAGCAAGGGCTTCATGGCCGGGGGAACAGTGATAAATTCGTGCGCGAGGCACTCTGGGGCAAGCCCAACGCCTTCGACAGCAATCACCTGTTCTATAAGACAATAAGACGACTCTCGGAAATTCGCGATACCCAGCCGGCTCTGCGCTATGGCCGACTTTATTTCAGGCCGATCTCTGGAGACGGCATCCATTTCGGCGCATCGCCATTTGCCCCGGGAGTACTGGCTTTCTCACGAATTCTTAATAATATAGAGGTCCTGGTTGTTGCGAACACCAGCACGCAGGTTGGGTTTCAAGGTGAGGTGCTGATTGATTGGTCTATCAACAATGATGGCGAGCAATTTCATGTCCTCAACGACGCTGGCGCCTCGGCTCCGGGACCGGTAGAAAGCCGGTCGGATCTGGAGATCAATGAAGTTGACGGTAGGCTCACCACGGGTCCGGCGCGGATGATCCGGGTCAACCTGCAGCCTATGGAAGTTCAAATCCTGGTCAAGTAATGTCGGCAGGTGAGTTTTGATTCAGCGTGCAGTGGACTTTTAGGGCCTGTCCTGAATGGCACTAGTTTAAGGGTTTTGTGTATGAGAATTGACCCGCAAATCATCCTGACTGGCCTTGTTCAAGGGAACATCATTGATAAAACGGAACCGGTGCTTTTAATTTTGATCTTTCGGATCATCAACAATAAAATGTTCGACCTGACCCTGCATATCCTTTTCATCAACACAATCAAAGAGGAAGGTATGATCGTCGGGCTTCGCTCCAAGGATATAGCGCAGATTGTGAGATTGCAGTTCCCTGATATGCGGGGCATTGGAGCTTAAACCATCCTCGACAATAATGATCTTTAAATGCGAGCGTGACCATCTTTGAACGAATGCCGTTATTACAAGCACTTACAAAAGAAGATTACAGAACCAAGGTCGATCATAAGAGTAAATAGCTGTTATTGTTTGATTAAACGTTGGGACACTTGTGATTTAATAACCAAAATCATATTTTAAATCTTCCCACGATCTCACTCAGCTCCGTAGAGCGGGCGAGCAGACCTTCTGCGCTGTCTTTAACCTCGTTGCTGTTTTTGGATATCCTGTGCGCAGAGGAGGATACCTCTGTGATGTCACGGGTGATGGCAATTGCAACCGTAGAACTTTGATTGACATTTTCATTAACTTCCTGAAT
>JAUSAB010000115.1 GCA_030653035.1 Desulfocapsaceae bacterium
GAAAATTGCCGCCAAGAATCTCCTCCGCTATAAACGGCGGACCCTGTTGACCACGGCCCTGATTGCCCTCGGCGTAGTGGCGGTTCTGCTTTTTATTGCCGTGTCCGGCTCATTCAAAAGTCTGATGATCGGCCAGATCACCGATTCGGTCATGGGTCATGTCCAGATTCATCGTAAGGGCTATGTGGCCTCCATCGATAATCTGCCGCTTAACCGGAATCTCAATGATAAGCAGATGGTCAAGGTTGAAGAAATCCTGCGCACCGAACCGGCAGTGGAATCTTTTACGCTTCGGTTGAAACTGGGTGCCATGTTCAGTAATTTTACTGAAACAACCAATATCCGTCTTAACGCCGTGGTCCCGGAAAAAGAGTTTCAGACCATGCCGCTGCTTGCCTCCCGGATCTTTGAAAAACAGGGCGAAGATTTGCTGGCGCCAGGGTCGATTATCGTGCCGGAACTGCTTGCCAAGGGGATGCAGGTCAAGGTTGGAGATACGGTGGTGCTGGTGGCCACGAACCGCGAAGGGTCGGTCAATGGTAAGCCTTTTGTCGTCCATGGTGTGCTTGCGGGTATTTCCGGGCCGGGCGGCCGGGATGGGATTATTCAACTCAACGATGCTAAAGAATTGCTGCGCATCGAAGGCGTCGAGATAAGTGAGATTGCTCTGCGCCTCAAGGACATTGCCCGTCTGCCGGCAGTGACCGCAAGTCTTGAAGAAAAGCTCGGGGCAATAACGAATAAAGAGGGCAAGCCGGTTTTTGAAATCCATACCTGGGAAAAACTTTCTCCTTTTTATAATATCGCCAAGATGATTGATTTAATGACCCTCTTCATCAAGGTCATGCTGGTGGCCATTGTCCTGGTCAGCATCATGAATGTGATGATCATGGCGGTTTATGAGCGGATTGGTGAAATTGGAACTATCGCTGCCATTGGTACTACTCCCGGTAAAATCCTTTCGCTCTTTTTGGCCGAGGGTTTCCTGCTGGCCATTGTCGGTACGGTGACGGGTACCGTGATCAGCCTGCTGGCCATTGCCGGGTTGAATCGCGCGGCTTTTACCTTTAATTTCGGCCAGCAAACCGGTCTGCTCCTGCAACCGGTTATTTCTGTCCGGCAAATCGTACCTGTCCTGCTTATTGTCATTGGTATCGCGGTGCTGGCCAGCCTGCAACCCGCCTGGAAGGCGGCGAGGATGGATCCGATTACCGCTCTTCGGCATGTGTAACTACATGTAACTACTAACTACAATACGGAAGATATCGCATAAGCTGTTTTACATAAAGAGGAGTATCCCATGTTGAAACGAAGTCTCATTGCCTTCTTTCTGTGCCTGACGATCTTTTCCGCCATGCCGGTTATGGCCATGGATGGCAAGGAAATTCTGGCAAAAGTAGATCGTAATCTCCAGCCCGAGTCCTATGAAATGTATCGGAAATTGATCAATATTGAACCGGATGGCACCAAAAAGGAATTTGTGCTCTATTCGGTCAAAAAAGGTCAGGACAAGATGGTGGCCATGTTTCTCGCCCCGGCCAGTGAGAAAGGGCGCGCCACCTTGCGTCTGGGCGACAATATGTGGCTGTATATCCCCAATGTGGGAAAACCTCTGCGCATCACCAGTCTGCAATCAGTGGTGGGTGGGGTTTTCAATAATGCGGACATCCTGCGGCTTGACTATAGCGTTGAATATGATGTGAGTGAGCTGGGGGAAAGTGATGAAGGATATCAGCTTGATTTGAAGGCAAAGACAGGGGCTGTTGCTTATGACCGTTTGAAGATGCGCGTGGATAAAAAAGCGCTGGTGCCGACTGTGGTTGAATGTTACGCCGCAAGCGGCATGTTGATCAAGACCCTCTATTTCAAGGACCTCAAAGATTTTGGCGATGGTTTCAAGCGTCCTTCTCTGCTGGAAACGGACAGCCCATTGTACAAAGGCTATAAATCGGTGATGGTTTATGCCAAAATCAACAAAAAAGAATTTGCCGACGAGATCTTCACCCTCAATTACCTACCGCGGGTTGAAGAATTACAGTGAAAAGAAAGATTCTCTGGCAGACGAGACGTCGGCATGTTGCATCGGGGATTTTTCTGTTTGTTCTCATTCTCCCTTTCCAGGTGCTTGCTGTTGATGAATATAGCTTTGATCTAAAGGAGTTTGAGGATCAGAATCTGAAATGGGGTGGATATCTGGAAGGAAAATGGGAGCACAGTGCCCTCAATCGGGAAGGCGCCTTAACTGTCCTCAATGATTTTCATGATCTCCGCTCCACCCGCGATATTATAGGTGCTACTGTGCAATTGGACGGCAGTTACAAGCAGGGGATGACCAGCCTGAATTGGGTTGCACAGGTAACGGGCAGTCAGGATGAAAGTAGCTGGCAAGATCAGGCGGATATCTTTGAGGCGTATGCCAGCATCAAGATTAACCCTGGCTTGAGCCTTGATGCCGGCAAGAAAACATTCAAATGGGGAAAGGGATACGCCTGGAATCCAGTCGGTTTTATTGACCGGCCGAAGGACCCGAACAACCCGGAAGATGCCATGGAGGGCTACATCGGCACCGGCCTTGATCTGGTCAAGAGTTATGATGGCCCCTTGCAGACAGTGGCTTTGACCACGGTGGCCCTGCCTGTCTGGCAGGAAGTGAATGAGGATTTCGGTGCCAGGGACAACCTGAATCTGGCCGCCAAACTCTACCTGCTTTACCTGGATACGGATATCGATCTGGTCGGGTTTACAGGCAATAGCCGTTCCACCCGTTATGGTGTTGATTTTTCCAGAAATCTGGCCACAAATTTTGAGATCCATGGTGAATTGGCCCATATCCCCAAACAGAGACAGATCGTCTGTGATGCATTAACCGGGCTTTCTTTACCGCGCGAGCGAAGCGACACCAGCTATCTTCTTGGTCTGCGCTATCTGACCGAAAATGATATGACCACCATTGTCGAGTTCTATCACAACGATGACGGTTATACGGAGGCGGAGCAGGAAGATTTCTTCCGGCTTATCGACCGGGGGTATGCGGCGTATCTTTCGAATGGAGACAGCAGTCTTCTTCATCAGGCCAGCCGTATTGGTCAGAGTGGTTATCTGGCCCCTCAGTCCGGGCGTGACTACCTCTACACCCGGATCACCTGGAAAGAACCATATGATATTCTCTATTTTACGCCTGGAGTCACTGCCATCGTGAATACAGATGACCAGAGTTTTTCTGTCAGCCCGGAGACGGTCTATACCGGTTTTACCAACTGGGAGCTACGCCTGCGTTTCTCCTGGCTGCAAGGTCAGATTTATAGTGAATATGGAGAAAAGCAGAACAGCAATAAGGTGGAGTTTCGTGTCCGCTATTTTTGGTAATAAGAGGTTTGACTACATTTTGGTGATAACTTCGGAAGTGTGTAGGCGTTACTAGATTGTGGCATAGTCCGAGGTCAGTTCCCCTGGCCCCATTGAGATTCCGGCAATCTTTGTCGGCTATCTGCTCCATGGTTTTGTTGGTGACCGTATTGTCACCTCGGCCATGTTTCTCCCTTTCCTTTGTTGGTAATCGGGGTCGTGCTGGATTTTTCCCGGTTGTATGCCTCCATCTGTTTCTTGCTATTGCCGCCTTGACGGCCCTGTTGCGGATGGTCGACATCCACCGGGTGATTGTTGCGGAAACGGTTGTTTCTCTTCATTGTCTGTAGTAATATCAGTCTGCTATTCGGGTAGAAATGGTCTGCTTGTAAATTCTTTCCATTTTTTTGAGGAACACATGTCCCGTCTCATCTGTTACTGCTTTGGTTACACCGAGGAAGATCTGTGCCAGGATGTCCTGCGCCATGGCTGTTCGTTGATCATGGAACGCATTGTTGCTGAGAAAAAAGAAGGTCATTGCCGATGCACGGAGACAAACCCCTCTGGCCATTGATGTTTGGGGCAGGTCCGCCAGGTGGTGGACGCGATTCTAAGAACCATTGCCTAGAAAGGGGGGGACCCTGATGTACTTTCCCGTTGCCGATATTGAGGTCAACCCGCTGGTGCCGCCGCTGATTGCCTTTGTGATCTCTCTATTTACCTCCATGGGCGGGGTATCTGGGGCCTTTCTGTTGCTGCCCTTTCAGGTCAGTATTCTGGGGTTCACCAGCCCGGCGGTCAGTTCGACCAACCAGTTGTTTAATATTGTGGCTATCCCCAGTGGGGTGTACCGCTATATCCGGGAAGGGAGGATGGTCTGGCCCTTGACCTGGATTGTGATTATCGGCACCCTGCCGGGGGTGCTGGTCGGGGCCATCGTTCGCATCAAATATCTGCCCGATCCGAAAAATTTCAAGCTCTTTGTCGGGCTGGTGCTGCTTTATATCGGCGCGAGATTGCTCAAAGATCTGTTTTTCACCAAAAAAAAGACAGGCACACCCTCGACGGAGGAGCGGTTTCAGCAGCAATTGAAACACCAGGGGACGACAGGGGAAAACAAGTCTTTTCAGCCCTCCCGGGTTGTGGTCCGGCAATGGACGCTCAGCCGGATTGTCTATGATTTTTGTGGCGAGACCATTACGGTTAATGGGTACGCCGTCATGCTGCTCAGCCTGATTGTCGGGATGGTGGGCGGGGTGTACGGTATTGGCGGCGGCTCGATTATTGCCCCGTTCTTCGTCAGTTTTCTGGGGCTGCCGGTCTATACCGTGGCCGGGGCGGCGTTGATGGGGACCTTTGTCACCTCGGTGGCCGGGGTAATCTTTTATCAGATTCTGGCGCCTTATTATCCGGGTATGGTTATTGCCCCGGACTGGCTGTTGGGCTTTCTCTTCGGGATCGGCGGCTTTGCCGGCATGTATTGCGGGGCGCGGCTGCAGAAGTTTGTGCCGGCAAAGTATATAAAATGGATTCTGGTGGTGTGTCTGCTCTTCACGGCCGGCAAGTATATCGGGCCCTTTCTTTTTTAGACTGAGAGGATTAGCCAACTTTGTTGACGTGAAACCTCTGGTAAGACACTCGCAGGCCGCTCCATCTCCTCAAGCAGACGGAGGCTGGCGGTACCATGCCAGGAGGCGTCAAGAAAAGCCGCCGCGCCGGGGCTCCGGGCAAAGCCGCCACCTCCGGTCTGGGAGCTGATGATAAAAGATCTGGCATTGGCCAGGTCAACCGGTCGTGCTCCCAGGAGACTCAGGGCTGCAAGAGCGGCATGGCTGTTCTCGATGAACGAGGTGGTTCCCGGAAAAAAGCCAAAGCCGCCATCGCCGTTTTGTGAGCGCTGGAGCCATTCTGTTAGGTTCTCTGCTTCTTCGATCCGCTGGTCGCCCATTGCTTTCACGGCCAGATAGCGGGCCACATCGTCCACCGCGTAGCGGGCAGGTAGCGCCACCGGTCGTTTGAAACCAAGGAAATCTTGCGGCTCCGTTTCAAGAATTTCTCGGGCTATCTTGCTCACATAATAGCTGGCATCAAGGGAATCGTCTTTGATCAGGCAGGCGGTGAGATGGGAGCGCACTCGTTTGGTATCCAGGGTAAGCCCGCAGACGTGACAAATAGTTAGCAGACGAAAGGTGGTGTCGATTCTTAACCAGGGCGCGGCCAGCCTACGGGCAAGATATTCGGTCAATGCGGGCTCTGATTGCGGTGTGGACGGGAGTTTGGTCAGTACGAGGTTGATGGCCACAGCGTGAAAGGTGTCTTCGATGGTGGCGGGTAGTAGCGGCGTGGCGCTATAGCCGCCTGTAGCCTGACGCAGTTTTTGCACGAAATCCATGAGTGTGGCATGATTAATTTTGCGAGCCATTTCCCCCTCCACGTTAATAGAAGTCCTCTTATTTTTAAGTTACCACTTTTTGGTAAAAAAACAGAGGACATTTCCGACGATTGACAATGCACTGATCCTGGTTTATGCATATCAAAAATAATGGTGATGGAGTTCGCTATTGACCGCTTTGTCTGCAAGACCAATGAATTCTACTCTTGAATAAAGGGAGGAGTTTTTTATTTCGGCTTCGTTGAGGAGTACCCCGTTGAAAAAAGAAAAAACCTATTTCGGCTTCGGGGAAAACGTCTTTTTTACGGGCCTGGTCAGCTTCTTCATGGACGTCAGTTCCGAGATGATCTACCCGCTGGTTCCTCTCTTCCTGGTAGGTGTGCTGGGGGTTAACATGTCCATGATTGGCCTGATCGAAGGGATTGCGGAATCAACGGCCAGCCTGCTCAAGGTCTTTTCCGGCTGGCTTTCTGATCGGACCAGGCAGCGCAAGAATCTGATGCTGGCCGGATACGCCATCTCCACCCTGAGTCGGCCAATTATGGCCATGGCTGGCTCCTGGCAGCAGGTTCTGGCGTCTCGCTGTACCGACCGGTTGGGCAAGGGTATCCGCACTGCTCCCCGGGATGCAATCATTGCCGAGGCCACCCAAGCCACCCATCTGGGCCGCGCCTTCAGCTTTCACCGGGCCATGGACACCCTGGGGGCGGTGGTTGGCCCGGCCGTCACCTTTGCCCTTCTTGGGTTTTTCAATAACGACTATCGTAAGATCTTCTGGCTGTCCATGGTGCCCGGGGTGATTGCGGTCATCCTGATTATTCTCTTCATCCAGGAGAAGAAAAAGCAGCCGAAACCCGAGGCCGAACGGCCCAAGCTGCGTTTCAACCAATTTGACTGGAAGGTGAAATTCTTCATCGTGATTGCGGCCCTGTTTGCCCTGGGAAATTCGAGCGACGCCTTTCTGATCCTGCGGGCGGGGCAGGTCGGGATCCCGGTGACCATGATCCCGATGGTCTATCTGATGTTCAATCTCGTTTACTCCCTCTCGGCTCTTCCGGCCGGGATGGCGGCCGATAAATTTGGCAAGAAGAGGATTATCCTGCTTGGATTCGTGCTGTTTGCCGGGCTTTATTACGGCTTTGCGGTTGCCAGCAATGGTTCTACCATCTGGCTGTTATTCGGCCTGTATGGTTTGTTCATGGGGCTGACCGAAGGGATTCAGAAGGCCTTTCTGGCAACCATTATTCCGCCTGATTTCATGGCGACCGCCTTTGGCGTCTATGCTGCCGCCGTAGGTCTTGCCATGTTACCGGCCAGCCTCATTGCCGGATGGCTTTCGGATCACGTTTCTCCGGCCGCGACCTTCTATTTCGGCGCGGCAACAGCAACTCTGGCGGCAATCCTCTTCACTGTGCTGATTGTTTTGATCCATTATTCGCAACAGTTGCCTGTGCGCGAGTCTTAGTTTTTTATCGAAAAATTTAGAGTGTCTTTTCTGGAGGATTTCGATGCAGGTGGTTTTATTGATTGCCGGTTTCGGGGCGCTTGGTTGTCTGGCCCGTTACTTTGTCTCCGGTTGGGTCTATGATCTGTTTGGGCGGAGCTTTCCCTACGGCACGTTTGCCGTCAACATCCTGGGGGCATTTGTCATCGGTCTGGTTATGGAGTTCGGCATGCGGAGCACCTTGCTGCCGGTCAGTCTGCGTATTGGGTTGACTATCGGGTTTCTCGGCGGACTTACAACTTTTTCCACCTTCAGCTATGAGACCTTCAGGTTGCTGGAGGATGGGGAGTTTTTTGTGGCCACCACTAATGTTCTGGTGAGTGTGGTCGTTTGTCTTTTCTTCACTTGGCTTGGTATTCATGCGGCACGGGCTCTTTAAAGGGGCGATAAAAGAATGGAGACAATGATGACACGATTCAGCGGCGAAAAAGTATTGATGCGGATCTTTCTGGGCGAGAGCGACAAGATTGGGCACCGTCCACTCTATGAAATCCTGGTTGATTTCTTCCGCACAGAAGGGTTTGCCGGGGCTACAGTGCTGCGGGGTGTTGCCGGATTTGGTGCGCACAGCGTCTTTCATACTGACAAACTCCTGCGGCTTTCGCTCGATCTCCCCATTGTTATCGAGGTGGTGGAAAGTCAGGAAAAGATCGACGCGGTCATGCCTCGCATTGATGAGATGATGAATGGCGGGATGATCACTCTCGAAAAGGCCACGGTGATCCGTTACACTCCCAAAGAAAATTGAAGATAAGTGAGACCGGATAAAAAGAGGTTTGCAGGTGTTTTGAGTATATTGTTTTGAAGGCGCAATGATTTCCGAGAGCGTGCGGTACAAGAAAATGGTATCGTGCATATGTGCTTTTGGTTATTGTTTCAGTATGTTATCCGTATTGATTAAGAAATATTGAGTGAATATTGAGTGAATATTGAGTGAAGATTGAGTGAAGATATTGCAAATCTTCCCGAAGACGTTTATAACAAAATCCATTTTAGATGGGTCTGAATCTCTGACAAATTCAAATCTTTCTCCCCATTTCTCTTACTGGCGGTATGTCATGACAGAAATTGACCTTTTACCTCTGCGGGCTGAACTGAAAAAGCAGTTTCAGGACAAAATTCCCAATGCCAAAATCGATTACTGTCTCACCTGCGGCCTTTGCGCCAGCGGATGTATGGCCAGTGATATCGAGGGCATGGATCCCCGTAAATTTATCCGCTATCTTGCGCTCGGTCAGGACGATCTGCTCAGAAATACTAATTGGCTTTATTCCTGTTCCATTTGTCAGCGCTGCGAATATGCCTGCCCCATGGGGATCAATGTCGGTCGTTTTGTCTATGAGCTGAAGGGCATGCGTCCGAAAGAACAGAGACCGAGAAACCTGCAGAAGACCTGTGATTATCAGAAGGAAAGCAATTCGACCGGGATTCCCAATGAGGATTTTGTCTGGGTGGTGGGCGATATTCTTGAAGAAGTTCATGCTAACGAACCGGAATGGGCTGATCTCCAGGCCCCGGTGGACAAGGTGGGGGCCCAGTTCTACCTGAACCAGAATGCCAAAGAGCCGACGGTTGAGCCGGAGGAGATGGTGCCGATCTGGAAGATTCTTCATACCGCCGGTATTGACTGGACTTATTCGTCCAAGTGGTGGGACGGGGCCAATTACTGTCTTTTCTCGGGAGACCCCAGTGAATGGGAATACGTAACCCGCAAACAGGCGGAGACGGTGAATGCCCTGGGCTGCCCTACCTATATCAGTACTGAATGCGGGCATATGTTTTACGCGACCACCGAGGGGTTGAAACGCTTTAACATCCCTCATAATTTCAAGGTGATCAGTATTATTAGTTATTATGCCCAGTGGATCCGGGAAGGCCGACTTAAGGTGGATTCTTCTTGGAACACCGAAGGGCTGAAATTTACGGTACAAGACCCCTGCAAGCTGGTGCGCCAGGGACTTGGCGATCCGGTGGCTGAGGATCTGCGTTTTGTGATTAAAAAAGTATGTGGTGAAGAAAACTTCATTGAAGTTTGGCCCAATAAATCCAACAATATCTGCTGTGGCGGCGGCGGTGGGGCGTTGCAGGCAGGCTTTCCCGATAATCGAAGGAAACACGGTAAGGCCAAGTTTGATCAGCTTCATGCCGCCGATGCTGACGTGGTGATTACCCCCTGTCACAACTGCCATGCCCAAGTTATGGATCTGGCCGAACATTACGGCGGCAAATGGCAGACTACCCACCTGTGGAACTGGATCGTCAAGGCCCTGGTGAAATAGAATTACGAATTACAAATTACGAATGAAAAATTATTACATTCGTAATTCGTGCTTCGTAATTCGTAATTATTAATTCGTAATTCGTAATTCAATTTATCATGGCAGCAGGATCGGTATTAGTGATTGGTGGTGGTATCGCCGGCGTGCAGGCGGCGCTTGATCTGGCAAACAGCGGGTTCCTTGTGCATCTGGTGGAGCGGACGACTTCCATCGGCGGCAAGATGTCGCAACTGGACAAGACCTTCCCTACCAATGACTGTTCCGCCTGTATCCTCTCGCCCAAACTGGTGGAGTGCGGTCGTCATTTCAACATCAATCTCCTGACCCTCTCAGATCTGGTTTCTCTCGATGGTGGGCCGGGCAGCTTTAAGGCTGTTGTTCGCCAGCGTCCCCGCTATATTGATCCGGAAAAATGTATCGCCTGCGGTCTGTGCGCCGAAAAATGTCCCAAAAAGGTGAGCAATGACTTCAATATGGGCATTGGCGAACGCAAGGCGGCCTATCTTAGTTATCCCCAGGCGGTTCCTCTGAAATATGCCCTGGATCCTGGTCACTGTATTTGGGTCAACAAACCAGGCCGCTGCGGCCTTTGTGCCAAGGTCTGCCCGGCAGGCGCCATCAATTTCGACGATACGGTTAAAGAACATGTGCTGGAAGTGGGGTCGGTGGTATTGGCCTTGGGATTTTCCCGTTATGATCCCTCCCCCCTTGATTTTACCGGTTATGGCCGTCTGCCCAATGTCGTGACCTCCATGGAGTTTGAGCGTCTGCTCAGTCCCTCCGGCCCCTGTATGGGCCACCTGGAACGTCCCTCTGATCACCGGGAACCAAAGCGGATTGCCTGGCTGCAATGTGTTGGCTCCCGTGACATCAATCGGGTCGGTCATCCCTATTGTTCTTCCATCTGCTGCATGTTTGCCCTCAAACAGGCGGTGATTGCCAAGGAACATGCCCAAGGCGAGTTTGAGTCTGCTATTTTCTATATGGATATGCGGACACACGGCAAGGGTTTTGAGAATTATTACAACCGCGCTAAAGCAGAAGGTGTCCAGTTTCATCGGGCGCGGGTGCACTCGGTGATTCCGGCACCGGAAGATTCAAATAACCTCCAGCTTCGCTATGTGGATGAACAGGGCCAGGTCAATTTTGCTGAGTTTGACATGGTGGTTTTATCGACTGGTCTGCAGGTCTACCGGCATACCGTTGAACTGGCGACAATGCTTGGCCTGGAACTTGATGTTGATAATTTTATCAAAACGGACAGCTTCAATCCTGTGGCCACCAGCCGGCCGGGGATCTTTGTCTGTGGCGCGGCCTCAGAACCCAAGGACATCCCCCAGTCAGTGATGGAGGCCAGCGCGGCCGCGGCGGAGGCCGGGCAAATCATGGCCCCGGCCCGCTGGAGCGAGACCAGTAAAAAGGTCTATCCGGCCGAGATGAATATCCATGCCCAGGCCCCCAGGATCGGGGTCTTTGTCTGCCACTGCGGCATTAATATCTCCAGTGTTGTTGATGTGGAGGCGGTAGCCGCCCATGCGAAAAACCTGGATGGCGTCGTTTTTTCCCAGTGCAATCTCTTTACCTGCTCCCAGGATACCATCAACCAGATGGTATCGATCATCAAGGAACAGGGGCTGAACCGGGTGGTGGTGGCCTCATGCTCGCCCCGTACCCATGAGCCGCTCTTTCAGGAAACGCTGCGGGATGCGGGCCTGAACCAGTTTCTCTTTGAAATGGCCAATATCAGAGATCAGGATTCCTGGGTGCACCAGCAGGAACCGGAGAAGGCGACGGCCAAGGCTAAAGACCTGGTTGCCATGGCTGTCGCCCGGGTTCGGAGCGAAGGCGCCCTGCCCTATAATACCGTGCCGGTGACGAAATCGGCCTTGGTCATTGGCGGCGGGGTCTCCGGAATGACGGCGGCCCTGTCCATGGCCGAGCAGAATTATCCGGTGACCTTGATTGAGCAAAGCGATTTTTTAGGCGGCAATGGCCGCAAGGTCTATCGCAACTGGAAGGGAGATAAATTCCTGCCGTTTATCAATGAGCTGAGCGCGCGGGTCACGACCCATCCGCAGATCAGTGTCAAATTGAACACGGAAATAAGCGATGTCACCGGTTCCGTGGGCAAATTTACCACCACCTTCAATGATGGCCATTCCTTTGAACATGGGGTGGCGGTTATGGCCGTGGGCGGGAAGGCCTATCAGCCGGAAGGGCAATGGCAGTTTCTGTATGGCATCAACCCCCATGTCCAGACCCTGCTGGAACTGGACAAGCGCTTCATTGACGAAGATGCATCGCTGAAAGAGGTCAAACAGGCAGTCTTTATCCACTGTGTCGGCTCACGTATTCCCGAGAGGCCTTATTGCAGCCGGGTTTGCTGCACCCATGCCATTGATTCGGCGGTCAGGCTCAAGGAGTTGAATCCGGATATGGATGTCTTCATGCTCTACCGCGATGTCCGCACCTACGGGCAACGGGAGCGTCTCTATCAGGAGGCCCGGGCCAAGGGGATCCTCTTCATCCGTTATGACCTGGAGCATCTGCCGCAGGTGACTGACAAAGATGGCCAGTTAGTTATTCATGCCCATGATCCGATCATTGATGCCAATATTATTATCCATCCCGATATGCTGGTCCTGGCCACGGCGGTTCAGCCCCGGCAGCAGACCGGTGTTCTTTCCAAGTTCTTCAAGTGTGCCGTGGATTCCCAGGGATTTTTGCTGGAGGCCCATATGAAACTGCGGCCCGTGGATTTTGCCACGGAAGGCGTGTTTCTGGCCGGTCTTTGCCATTATCCCAAACCGATGGAAGAGGCTATTGCCCAGGCCAAGGCCGCGGCGGCCCGGGCTGCCATTATCCTGGCCTATGACGCGGTCCCTGCCGAGAGTGTCACCGCAGTTGTGACTGCGGCCAAGTGTACCGGCTGCGGACTCTGCGTTGCGGTCTGTGCCTATAACGCGGTGAGTCTTGATGAGAACGGTGTCTCGGTAGTGAATACCAGCATGTGCAAAGGCTGCGGCGCCTGCGTTGCCGGCTGTCGCTCTGATGCGGTGACCTTGAAGAACATCGGCAACGAGCAGATCATGGCCGCGGTTGATGCGGCGTTTATGTGATGGAAAGAAAATTGGAGTCACCATGGTATCACCACGACTAATCGCAAAAATTGAGTCCGAGGAACCAACTCTTCGATTGGCCGTTTTGATTGATGCTGATAACGCTCAAGCTGCCGTCATTGAAGGCTTACTTGCAGAAATTGCACGTTTTGGGGAAGCTACTGTGAGGCGTATATACGGCGATTTTACCGCTCCAACGAGTTCCTCTTGGAAGAAGGTGTTGCAGCGTTACGCTATCAAGCCCGTTCAACAGTTTGCTTACACGACCGGCAAGAATGCTACAGATAGTACGTTGATTATTGATGCAATGGACTTGCTATACACCCGAAAATTTGACGGCTTTTGTCTGATTACAAGTGATAGTGATTTCACTGGCCTTGCGATGCGGTTGCGTGAAGAGGGGCTTACGGTTCTCGGCTTTGGTGAAAAGAAAACACCGGAGGCGTTCCGCAATGCCTGCCATAAGTTTTTGTTCACCGAAGTTCTTCGCCCAAGTATAGTAGGCGAGCCAGATGATTTGCCGCTAAAAGTTGAGAATAAGAAAAGGCCTGTGCTGTCTCAGAAATCTGTCGAAACAACTGAGCCAACCAACGAATTTCCAAAAAAATTCGTCCTAACTGCGCTTGAGCAGTCGACTGACGATGCTGGATGGGCGCAGCTTGGTACTTTTGGAAGCTACCTTACTAAACTGCAACCCGACTTCGACTCTAGGTTATACGGTTACAAGAAGCTTTCTGATCTTGTTAAAGCAAAGACTGATATATTTGTGACAGAAGAACGGCAAGCACCAGGGTCGCATCAGAAGGTTCTGTATCTTCGTGCAAAATAGTTTCCTAACTTGGCGTTTAATGCGGACGTTGTACGATAAATGAGAAACAGAGTTGTCAGAACAATTATTGTAAAGAGACTATCATGACTGAGCAGAGCACTAACTGGGAACCGAAGATTATTGCCTTCCTGTGTAACTGGTGTAGTTATGCGGGTGCTGATCTGGCCGGTGTCAGCCGCTTTCAGTATCCATCCAATATCAGGATTGTCAGGGTTCCCTGTTCCGGCCGGGTTAGCGAGAATATGATCTTGTCGGCGCTGAAATCCGGGGCTGACGGGATTCTGGTGTCCGGTTGTCATCCGGGTGACTGCCACTATATCAGCGGCAATTATTTCGCACGGCGGCGCTTTGCCCTGCTGAGCAATCTGCTTGATTTTATCGGGGTCGAGCCGGGACGGGTCAATTTTTCCTGGGTGTCGGCCTCCGAGGGTGAGCAGTTTGCCGAAGTTGTACAAGGGGTGACTGAGAAAGTAAAAGCACTGGGGTCGGCGAGCAGGCTGGTCAAGAAAATTGATGCCTTAGAAACGGAATTACAGGTCGCGTAAAAAAGATCATGCCAACAATAAACGAAATAGTAAGTGAAGAGATTCGGGCCCAGGCCAGGAAACTTCTGGAAGAAGGCACGGTGGCTGCGGTGATCGGTTATGCTGCCGGCACCCTGCCGATGACGGTCAGACCGTTGGTGGTCCGGAGTCCTGAGGATTGCAGCAAGCTGATCTGGAACACCTTCTGCGTGCTCAACCTGGCCAACTATCTGCCGGCGACGCTTAAATCGGTTGAACCGCCGCGTGGACCGCGTGATCCCAAACCGGAAGGCCCGCTGCCCAAGGTGGCGATTTGCGCTACCGGCTGCTGGTCACGCAATATCGTGGTGCAGACCCAGGAGCATCAGGTGGACCGTGACCGGGTGGTGGTCATGGGCGTCGGCAGCCGCGGCATGGTGAGCAGGCGCAAGGTGGAGGCCATTTTTTCGGGGAAAGAAATTTTGAAGGTGGAAGAGGGTGACCACGAGCTGATTGTTCAGGGCGCTGATTTTTCCGAGACCATCAATCGTTGGAGCGTAGTGCGCGATAACTGTCAGACCTGCACTCATCCTGACCCGGTTCTGGTGGATGTGCGGATTGGTGAGCCTGTCTCGGAGCGAAAACCTCCTAATCCGTTTATACAGGTTGAGAAGATTGAGCAGAAAACAGTGGACGCTCGCTGGGCCTGGTTTACTGAGGAGTTTTCCACCTGCATCCGCTGCTATGCCTGCCGCAATGCCTGCCCACTCTGCTACTGTCCCACCTGTTTTGTCGATGATGCCAAACCCCAATGGGTCGGCAAGAGTCTGGATGCGGTGGATACAGGTCTCTTTCATGTCCTGCGGGCCTATCACTGCGCCGGCCGCTGCACTGATTGCGGCACCTGCGAGACGGTCTGCCCCATGGGGATCAATATGCGCATGCTGACGAAAAAGCTGAACAAGGATGTCTTGAATCTTTACGGGATCGAGGCGGGAATGCAGCCTGATGCCCCTTTACCGTTGACCACCTATGCGATGGATGATCCCCAGAAATTTATGGCAAATGAGGTCGCGCCTGTGCCGTCAATGGCACCTGCGACACTGGGCCATCGCGGGCCTGTGCCCGGGTCTGTCAAGGAGGGCAAATAATCGTGAAGGTCTTGAAGGTTACACCAGCCGAGCTGGATGCGATGATGCAGCAGTGGAGCAAGGCCCACCGGGTTTATGCCCCAGCCCTTGTCAAACAACCTGCAGCATCTCCTAATTGTGCGCCTGGCTGGCGACGGGTGGATGGCAGCGGAGCGCTCACCCTGTCCACTGGGCCAACGCCGGCCTCGGTGAAGACATTTTTCTTTCCGCAACCGGAAACCCTGCTCACCTATACCCTGGAGAACAACCATCCGGACAAGGGACTGATGCGGGAACCGGAAAAATCCAAAGAGATGCAGGTGGTGGTTGGCGTCCGTCCCTGTGATGCCAGAAGCGTCCTGCTCAACAATCTGCCTTACCAGGAAGATCCTTTTTTCCAGGCCAATCGGCGGCGGACGGCGCTGGTCGGCTTTACCTGCGATCAAAGCCTGTCAACCTGCTTCTGCACGCAGATGGGGGGATCGCCGCTCGGCAGTGAAGGTCTTGATCTGGCCTTTTCCCGAACTCAGGATGGTTTTATTGTTGAGGTGGGCAGCGCCAAAGGCGAGGCTTTAGTGACTGGTCTTGATCTGGCCCCGGCCGATGAGAGCGAGATTACTGCCCTTGCCGCGCGCCGCCAAAAAGAGGTTAAGGCCAGTTCAACGGAACTTGACACCTTGAAAGGCAGAGAGCTGGGTAAACTCTATGATGCCCCTCTTTGGCAGCCGTTGGGCGAGTCGTGCATCAACTGCGGGGCCTGCACCTTTATCTGTCCGACCTGTTACTGTTTTGACATCCAGGACGAGGTAGTGCGCGGCCAGGGGCGTCGCATCCGCTATTGGGACTCCTGCATGTTCCCTCTCTACAGCCTGCATACCTCCGGCCATAATCCACGGGGGCAGAAGGTGCAGCGGACTCGCAACCGTTTCCTGCACAAACTGAAATATTTTCCGGATCGCTTCGGACCCTTCTCCTGTGTGGGTTGCGGGCGCTGTGTCCAGGATTGTCCTGTTAACATTGATATCCGTGAGGTCATGAATGACCTCCTGGCGGTGGAGTAAGCTATGATATCCTATATGCCCTATCCTGTCCGCATTGACGACATTGTGGTTGAGACGGAAGACGGAAATCTCAAGACCTTCAAACTTGTTTTTGAGAATGAGACCCACGCAAAGGCCTGGAACCATGTGCCGGGTCAGTTTGCCATGCTGTCGCTGGCCGGGCAGGGAGAAATGCCCATTGGTATTGCCTCTTCACCCACCGAAGAAGGGCATCTGCTTTTTACCGTCAACCGGGCCGGCAAGGTGAGCACTGCCCTGCACCAGATGAACATTGGTGACCGTATGGGCGTGCGTGGCCCGCTGGGCAACGGTTTTCCTGTCGATACGGCCATGAAGGGCAAAAATATCGTCATCATCGCCGGTGGTTTTGCGGTGACCACCCTGCGGGCCACCCTGCTTTCCCTGCTGGCCCGCCGCCCAGATTACGGCAAGATCACCTTTATCTATGGCGCCCGTACCCCCGGTATGCTGCTGTATCGGGATGAGCTGAAACAATGGGCCCAGCGCGAGGATATCGATCTGCATATCACCATTGACCGTGAGGCACCGGGCTGGGATGGACTGGTCGGCTTTGTGCCCACCATTGCCGGTGATGTTGCGCCATCACCTGACAACAGTGTGGCCCTCATTTGCGGCCCGCCGATCATGATAAAGTTTACCATGCCGCCTTTGGAAAAGATCGGCTGGACGGATGATCAGGTGTATCTTTCTCTGGAAAACAGGATGAAATGCGGGGAGGGGGTTTGCTGCCACTGCAATGTCGGCCCTACTCTGGTGTGTAAGGACGGCCCGGTTTTTACGCGCAGTCAGGTCAAACAACTGCCGATTGAATATTGACAGCCAAACATAACGGTCAAAATACTTCGTTGCACTGCATTCTTCGTCACTGCGGGGTACCCGAAAGTACGCCGCAGTCCTCAGCCTTTGTCCTCTTAGCTATTTCTTCCTGATAAAAAAGACTCATTCCAGACTCCACGACGGGGGGGGACGCAGTGACTGGAATGAGAGGGAAAAATCCCTTTTCAGATGTAAGCAAACAAAGAAAAAAAACCAGATCCGATTTTTATAACAAGGAGGTCGCTATAAAAATTGGATCTGGAGGGAAGAACTCTCCCTTTTTTAATAGACACCCAGCAGGTTGAGACCAAGCAGGAGCAGACCGGCGCAGGCAATACGCTTTACAACGGTCGGGCTGACTTTTTTGGCAATCATGGGGCCGATATAGCCACCGATTATAGCTGCCGGAAACATGGCCAGGAAGAGAATCAGGTCAAAGTTACCAAACTGCATGTGGCGCATAGTCCCCATGGCGGTATTGAAGAAGATTGCCAGCAGCGAGCTGCCGACAACGATATACATGGGTAGCCGGAGAGCAACGGTCATCAATGGCACCATGAAGGGGCCACCGCCAAATCCGAACATGGAAGACATGATGGCGATAAGAAAGCCGCCAGTGCAGCCGACCCACATGTTGACTTCAAATTCCTGACCCCAAAATTCTACTTTCATAATGGATTCCTCCAGATAAGTTTCTGATTAGCCTTTTGCCTTGGCAGCTTCTTCTGCCCGTTTTTTGAACTCTTTCATGATTGCCTGTTCTTTCTTGTTGTTGGCAAGATAGCCAGGGGTCGTCTGCCAGAACATCAGAGCAGCCAGTACCAGAAGAACCCAGCCAAAGAGGAATTTGAACTGATCCAGGGTAATCATCTCGGTCAGTTTTGGGCCAATGAATCCACCCACCAGCATGGCGCAGCCGATACCAACACCCAGTTTCCAGTTGATGAACTTAACCTTGTTGTAGTTCATGATACCCGTTGCCTGGGCAAAAAGGACGGTGGGCATAACCGTACCGGCGACGATGGTGTGTGGTAGCGGAAAGAGGGTGACCAGGATGGGGTTGAGAATAAAGCCGCCGCCAGCTCCCATGAGGATTCCGAAGATGGAGATAGCCAGACAGAGAAGAAAGGGCCAGAGCAGATTGATGCTGGTGCCTGCGTTGTTCAGGTACATGGTGGGGAAGGCGATCTTGTTTTCAAACGAGGCCACTTCACTCTTCACCTTTTTGACGGTTTCCTTGTCCCCTTCCTTGATTCGGTCAGTGACGGCGGTAACGGTGACGTTGTATTTTCCGGGGGCCTGGCTGGCGGGAAGTTTGAACTTGGCGGAATAGGATCCGTCTGCCTGGACTTCCACATTGGCGCCCAACAGGTTGCCAACACTGCGGAAGCGGCCTTTGGCCAGCTTCATGGATTCGCTCTTGGTGGCCTTTTCATCCATCTCCGGCAGCAGAGTGCCGCGGGAGCCGATGATACTGGCCATAATGGTGGCCTGATAATTGTCAATCTTGATTTTGGCTGGTGCGCTGTAGGCAGCATCGGCGCCAATCTTTTTCAGGACTTCCGAATATTTCCATTTGCTGCCGTCGGCTTTGGCCTTGACCAGTTCACCGTCCATGTCTTTGGGAACCAAAATTTTGTAAAAAGCCGGCATATCCGTGGTGATATAGAATTTGTAAGGGATTTTACCGGTTTTTTCATCTTTCTTGCCGTCAAAGCGGTTGGCCCGCACTTTCTTATCGGCAGAAAAAACTTCTACATAGATTTGGGAGCCAGCCGGGGCCTTGCCGGTGACAAGGATATCACCGCCATTGTTCAGGGAGGTCTTGTCGATGTTGATGGTCGGCGCATTTGCCGCAGGTGTAGCTGCTGGCGCGGCGCCTGTCCCTGGTTGTTCCCCTCGAACTTGCGGGGCAAACAGTAAAATCATCGCCAGGGCGAGTGCCGGCAATACACGAAATCTGATATTCATATCATCCACCTCCTGTTTGAAAAGAGAATGTCTTGAAAAGAAGACGGGCTTGTTTGGATTCCCTTGAGCTGTACCATTTGACCTCCTTTATGGATCTTTGCTATCTGACAAACACGGACGATTGCTGAATAATAACGTTCGTGCCCGATATGGCGTTGTCTATGTAGAGCAATAATGACGCCAACTTGGCATGATAAGAGTATTTTTTTATTATCATGATGAAATTACAGTGATTTTTAGAAATATTGTTCGGTGGCAAGGAGAGAATAAAGCAGGAATGGGGTCGATTTGTGCAGTAAAAACTATGCACCGCTGTTTTTTTGTTGCAGAATAGAGCCTTTTGCAAAAAAAAGATTTTCGTCCCAAAATCGAGGCATGTGAAAAATTTTACCGCAGGCATATAGTTGATATTCCAAGGATAAAATTTTGAGCATAACGAAGAGTTTGGGCGAAAAGAGCATTTTGCAAGAGGCTCGAATAGAAAGAGGTTATTCCTGCTCATCCAGAGTAGAGTCTGGTTTTGGGGAGTAATTTGCCGGGAGGGTATGAGCAGGAACCGCCCGAATCGATGCCGCCATTCAGAAAAAATAAGCATTGGCAATAATGGAAGGACAAAATACGTGGATACAACACTGATATTCACCGGATTGCTATTCGGATCTATTGGCATGGGGTACATCATTTATGGTCGAAAACAATCGCATCTGATTGCTTTTCTTGCTGGTGTCGGTCTTTGTGTCTTTCCCTATTTTATAAGCAGCATCTGGATGTCGATTGTTCTTGGCGTGGGACTTGTGCTCCTGCCTTTTATGATCAGGAGTTGATCCGGATGCGAATGGATGTCATTGTGAGCGGATAGGTTTATGGAATCAGAGAATAAAATCGTTAGGCCTGGTTTGAACGGTATCTTGAGAGATGAAAATGGCGAGAAGGTGTCTCCCCCTGCAGGATGGGTATTTCTTGCTGCCGGCGATGCCGGACTCACCAGAAAGGTAACCGCCCAGGGAGTTTTCTGGCGAGTTCAGGTCCAGATGGGTCGCCGCACTATCTCCAAAGGGATCTGGGCGCCAGGAGAAACGATAATACTGGCCAGGCAAGAGGTTGAGGCGGTTCGGTCAACGGCGGCATATCAGAAGAAATTGGACGGTGATCGGCAGCGCCGGGGCAAGAAACAGGCTGAGTACGAGAAGGAGTTTTGTCTTGAAGTTCGCGCCTTCCTCACCTTTGCTCCACGATACCAAGAGTGGGAAAAGGAGATGGCTGAGGCTATTACCGTGCATGCGGTTCCAGTAGGCAGTGGAACGGTGGCGCGGACAGTGATGATTCCTGTCGAAGAGCGGGCGGAAAAAGCCGTGATTGCCTGGATGAGGCATCAATCAACTGCTTATGAATCGATGAGGATCCCCAGGATCAAGGGCAAGAGACGAGAAATCAGAAGGATGCTGGCCGGTCGGTCAGTAGAGTTGCTTCAGGTATATAGAGAAGGTCTTGAAATATCCCCTGGCTGCCCACTCAGGCAGGCTCTGGAAAAGTTGAGGCATTTGGCTTCATGTTGTTCGGAGAGAGATCTGTTGCCGGAATGAAGGTCGTGAGTGAGAGGATAAAACAGCCGGTTGGGTTTGCATTCCGACCAGGTATGTGTCAGAATGGTGTAAATTTTACTCTCGTTTTTATCTCCATCGTTTCATATTCCATTTCTGAATCAAGATGGAAGCGCGAAGGCAGTGGGTGGGCGTAGACCCATCGACGAGCGAGCAGCGACGAGACAGTACAATGAGTACGGCGAGGCGTCGCACAGCGCAGCCGACAGCAGTGAAGCGGCGAAGTTGCTTTATTTAGAAATGGAATTGATCATCAGGACTTGTGTGTGCTCGCGCCTGATAGGATATTGATCTGATTTACAACTATATTTCTCCCGGGGATCCCAGGCCATGAGTACCGAAACGATTCTTCTTGTTGACGATGAGCCCTATGTCCTTGAGGCCATCCGTCGACAATTGCGCAACTCTTTCACCATCCGGACCGCATCAAGTGGAGATGAGGCTCTCCGGATTCTCAAGACAAAAGGCCCCTGTGCGGTGGTCGTTTCCGATATGTCTATGCCGGGGATGGGAGGAATTGAGCTTCTGGCCAAGGTGAAATCCCTCTATCCGCAGACGATCAGAATCATGCTCACCGGTCATGCGGATCTGGAGAATGCTATTGAGGCCGTGAATACCGGTCAGATTTTTCGTTTTCTTACCAAGCCCTGCTCCGCTTCGGTGCTCGAGTTTGCCCTGCGGCAAGGGTTGAGACAATATGAATTATTGCAGGCGGAACGAGATCTGCTCAATAATACCTTAAAAAACAGCATCAAGGTCCTCTGTGAACTCTTAGGCCTGGCCAATGCCTCGGCTTTTCGCAGCAGCTACCGGCTGCGCGAGATAGCGGTCTATATGGCAGAGCGGTTGGCAATCAGCAAAAAGTGGCAGATAGAGATTGCGGCCCTTTTATCTCAGGTTGGTTGCGTTACCCTACCCAGAGAGGTCCTGGAAAAATACCACGCCGGCATCCTGTTAGGCGCAGAGGAAATGCAGATGTGCGAAAACCATCCTCAAGTTGCTGAGAAACTGATCAGTCAGATTCCGCGCCTGGAAAAGGTGGCGGCAATCATCGGCATGCAGATGCCCCCCAAGGAAAAGTGGGACGGAGATCATGAGGCCCTCATTCAGGATGAGGTGCGAGTCGGCGCTCAGATCCTGCAGATTGCCCTTGCCTATGACCGTTTACTCGGCCAGGGAGAGTCCCCGGCTGCCGCCTTGGCCCTTCTTCAAAGCCAATCCCTTTACGACCCTGAACTCCTCACGGTCCTGGCTGAATATAAGGGACGGATCCGACATGGCAATATCGCCCGTATTTCGTATCAGGATCTGTTGCCGGGTATGGTGATGGCGGAAGACGCCTTGGCCAAAGATGGGGCCGTGCTTATCTGGAAGGATGAAGAGGTCAGCTGGGCGAAGATTCAGAGCCTGGATAGTCTCTCCCGGTATATCGGGATACAGGAGCCACTGGTCGTTTATGTGAACAACCAGGAGACTCCCGGCTGAAAGCTGTCCCCGATATGAAGCCTATAATGTTGGCACGGCTGTTGTCATTTCCTGTTGCGGCAGGATGATGACCGCCTCTGTCCCCCGTTCCTGACCAGCCTGGAGGCTCAGGGTGCCGCCATGCAGCCGGATCACCTTGTCGGCCATGGAAAGGCCGAGTCCCGCTCCGTACACCTTGGTGGTGAAGAAGGGTTCAAAGATCCGGGCCCGGAGGTTTTCCTGGGTCCCGGCGCCATGGTCACGAATCCTGATCTGCAGCGCTCCCCCTGCCTTTTCGAGAAAGCACTCAATCGTTCCGCCCCCCGGCAAGGCCTCGATCCCGTTCTTGACGATATGGAGCAGGGCCTCCTCCATCCGTCCGGCTTGCAACCGGTGTTCGCGCAGATGGCCTCCATCCGCCCAGCCTGCAACCGGTGCTCGCGCAGGTGGTCCTCATCCTCGCGCAAACGGTCGGAGGGGATAATCTCCTCATGGACGTCGAGGTCACCTTCCTGGGAGCTGTAGGTCCGCTGGTCAAGAACAAGGGCTCGGAGGCGGGCCGCAGCCTGGTCACTACGGCAGTCCAGGAGCCGGAGAAGTCGCATGCCGATAAATTCATATCAGATCAGCTTCTCCTGTTCCTGCCAAGCCGCCACATAGAGCATGGGGGCGAGCCCCAACCGCTCGAAATCCTCAAGACGTCGAATCTCCTGCCGCAAGTGCTCACATAAGGCTGGGGAGTAGGCCCCGTGGAGGATCCGTCCTGGATATCCTTTTGGAATCAATATCGCATCTATCCCTTTGATCGCAGTTCGTGCATCTCTTTTTTGCCCCCGTTATGGGCTTGGCGGCCCGGGCGTTGATGGTTATCTCCAGCATTGCATAAATCCCATACTATTAAACCTTACCATAAAACTCGTACAATACGGTAATTTGCAGTATCGTTTTTTACTATCTTGAAATTCATCTCGTAAATCCGGTTGGTGGGATCCTTAAAAAAAAAGAGCATTGACACTCGTGCCGGAGCACTTGTGATTATGGCGCCCAGGTTAAACAGGTTCTGGATGCTTGAATGTCCTGCTTAGATACGGTCAATGGCTGCTGGAATGCCGTTGGTCATTACAGGGAATTGTACGGGAGGTGTTATTGACTTTCAGCTTGCTATTTTGATAGTGTTAATTGTATACGAACTGATCCTGGCCTGAAATCAAAAATTGATCCGTTATCATGTAATGAGGTTTACTTAATATCAGCTATTACCTGTCGCTACGGTCTATGTTGATGAAGCCTGGCGGATCCTGAGCGGAGCAATCTGAGAAAAGGAGTGAGCGAATTGTTGCTCGCCGTCAATTTATCATCTTTTCTGGATGCGTGACTCTTGCCGCGACATTGCCCGGTTGTACCTGGTGGGCTG
>JAUSAB010000116.1 GCA_030653035.1 Desulfocapsaceae bacterium
CGAAACGACTGTCCGGGTACTGACCGCCGTCTGGTCGGAACTGCCGTGCCCGTCATTGGCGGTGACGACAACCCGCAGGTATTTATGGGCGTCACTTACGGTAAGCGTATAACTGCCCGCAGTTGCAGAAGGGATAGCCGCTTCATTGGTTCCGCTGTTATCATCAGCCCGGTACCATTGATAGGTGTAGGTCGGCGTATCGCCATCAGCATCGGTCCAGGTGCCTGAGGTGGCGGAAAGCAGACTGCCTACAGTGCTGGTGCCGCTGATGACTGGGACCACCGTATTGACCGGGGCCGTATTAGTAACGACTGACCGGGTGCTGGTTGCTGTCTGGTCGGCACTGCCCTGGCCGTCATTGGCGGTGACGACCACTCGCAGGTATTGGTGGGCATCACTAACGGTCAGAGTGTAACTGCTGGAAGTTTCGCCAGAGATAGCCGCTTCATTGGTTCCGGAATTATCATCAGCCCGATACCATTGATAGGTGTAGCTCGGCGTATCACCATCGGCATCGGTCCAGGTTCCTGATGTCGCAGAAAGCAGACTGCCTACGGTGGTGGTGCCGCTGATCGCTGGAACCACAGTGTTGACCGGGGCATCGTTGATCGAGGTGGCGGTCACCTGGGTAGTGCTGTTGGCCGAGCCATTCACGGTCCCATCGTTGGGAGTCAGGGTAAAGCTGGTTGCCACCGTATTGCCCTGGGTCACCTGGTTGGCGGTTGGGTGAAAGACCAGCCCCTGCAGGTTGGTGGTCACCGTGGCCGGAGCGGCTGCGGTCAGGGTGTAGCTGCCGGCCGATCCGGTCAGGCCAGTTCCGGTCAGGGTGCCGTTGGCAGCGGTGTAGGTGATGGCAACACTGACATTATTCCCTTCGGCATCGGCGACCGTCACTCCGCTGAAGGGCGCGATAGTCGCATTGTCGTTGACCGTGCCGGCGGTGGTGAAGCTGCCGCCCAGGGTCGGGGCGGTGTTGGGAGCGGCAACCGTCACGAAATCGGCGATCATGCCGGTTGTGTAATTGGCCTTATAGGGATTGGAACTAACCTCGGCGGCAATCATCACCCGCTCCGTCACCGGGTTAATTTCGAATTGTCGCAGATAACCGTTGAGATCGAACAGCTTGCCGTCATACCAGGTGGTGCCGTCATAGGCCTTCAGATAGTAGCCGGCGTTGGAACCCATGGCGATATAGACCGTCGAGCCAAGAATCTTGAGGTCATGGGCCGCAAGGTTGCTCCGGCCCGCAGTGGTCAGTTCGGTGGTGACCCAGCTGCCGGACTTGTTGGTCCGATAGTAGGCTCGACCGTTAGTGGTATCGGTATAGACCAGATGGATCTTGTCGGCGGAATCGATGATCACGTTACCCATATCCAAATAAATCCGGTTGGGTTCATCGAAAGCTGACCCACAACTGGCCACCGTACAACTGTCCAGCACCAGGGTCTTGGCGACGAAGTTGTCCGAGGAGTCAGCCATGTAATAGCCCAGATGCCAGGGATCCTGTTCCGAACCATAGAAAATGTGGACGGTACCGCCACTCTCGCGGACCACGAAGCTTTCGCCCATTTCCAGACTGGAGGCGGAGGAGTTGGTTTGAATGGCGGCAACGGGATTGGGGAAGGGGTCGTTGGCATTGGTTTCGTAGCGCATCAGATAACCAGAGGCTCCGGCACCGACCTCGTAGGTGATGTGGGCCTTGCCACCGGCGTCGATGAAAATATCGAAGTCATCAGGGCCATCAAGGTCGTCATAGGTGTTGGTAAAAGTCCACGACGAGCCGTTGTAGAGTCCATAATAGGGATCCTTGGTGTTCGCCATAACCGTGGCGCCTGCCCCGAAGGCCATGTGGATATAGTCGGTGGAAGCATCAGGGCTGCTGGCCCTGAAATCGGCGCCATCATAGCCGCCCCACATCAGAGCATAGGTGCCGGTATTAGCGCTGGTAAATGAGGTGTATCCACCCCAGGAAGACGCCGCCTCGCTCCACTTGTTGATGGTGTAACGGGCATTGGCGTTGTCCCAGTAGAGCGCATAGAGATTGCCGTTCGGGCTGGCCGCAACCTTAGGCCAGACATAGTAGCTGGTAGTGAAGAAGATGGTGCCGTGCTCGAAGGCAGGGCTGACGACCTCAGGGGTCGGAGTCAGCTCCAAGGCAGCATTCTGTCCGACCAGGTAAACCCGGTAACTGGTGCCGACGGTTAACCCGGTGAAAGGGATCGTGCCGGTAAAAGCGCCGCTGTTGACCACCAGGTTTTTGGCCTGGAGCGCCGCCGCGCCGCTGCTGTTCTGGCCGTTTCTAACCTGGGTGCTGGTCGGCGCCGGATCGGTAGCAAGAACCAGTACTGCATACACGGTACTCGACTGATTGAGATCGACCCCGACATTAAAGCTGGTAGAGGTCTTACTGGATACCGAGGTGCTCTCGAAGATCGGAGATGTGGGCAACGGATCCCAGATGCCGCCACGGCTGGTACAACTGTCATGGGTATAGGAGTAAGAAACCGTCCCCCAGATATGACAGTGGCTTCTGGCACGGACGTCGGCGAAATCCTTGCGGCCCAGAGCGTCGGCGGTTACCTCGCCGCTTATCTGGCTGATTTCCTCTTGGCGGCCCCGGAGCAGGTCGTTGCTTTTTAAAAACTCCAGGACCTCCGAGTCGGCGGCTTTCGTCACGACCACGTCAGCTCCAGGGCTGTCACCGAAGACACCAAAGGGGTCGCCGCTGTTGACCTTCGCCGCAAGGCTGCTGTCGGCTACCGTCACCTCACTCTGCACTGCCAGGTTCTTGGACCGGACCCGTGAAATCGATCGAGCGGAACTGGCAAAGGCCGGTGACCATAACAACAGAGCCGGGATGATTGCCCCCAGACATTTCTTGGATCTTTCCTTCATAATGCAGTCTCCTGAAAATCAAAGGTGTGTCGGATCAAACTGTCACTGTTGTCAATGAGTTCCGGAAAGACAGAATCCGGAATAATCGCAATATCGTAAACCTGCTGGACGTCGCCGGTGAAGCGGATGTGGGCGACCTCCGAATAGTCCTCTAAATTGATGACCCAGATGCCGCTATAGGTCTCGGCAAACTCGGCAGCAATCGGCGGCGGGGTACGCTTTTCACTGGGCCGAGTCTGGGAGAGCCCGATAAACATCAGCGGCCCGTAAAAATTCATCCCCCGGGGAAAGCCCTGGAGTTTAATCACCGTGCTGCATTTTTTGGTTTGTGGATCGTAGACCAAGATCTCGCCCCGCCCGGAATCGCAAAGATAGACCCGGTCGCGGTAATAGCGCGGCGAATGCGGCATGTTCAGGCCATCAAGCAAAATCTCGTTGGTGTCCACATCAATCAGGGTGCCGTCGCTTTTGTCACTGTCAACCCAGGAATCCCGGCGGTCATTCCGATTGAAGGTTGTCACATAACGCGGCCGGCCGTTTTGCATGGCCATGCCGTTTAAGTGACAGCGGTCCTCGGGCGCAAGCTTGGAAATGAACGGCGGCTTCCACCGCGCCACAAAACTGCAAGCGGACGAAAGGGTGGCCAGACAGGAAAAGGTGGAATTAACCACCCACAACCCCCCGTCTCCCCAGGCAATATCGTGGATATTGATCATCCCGGTGGTCAAGGAGGCCCGGGCGAGATAGAGGGCGTCGGCCTTTTTAACAGCGGTAAGCTCTTTCTTTCGCTTCTCCAGCAACTCTATCATTTTTTCGGAATCTTTCTCAAGGACTTTCTTGCTCATATTCTCAGGCTGATCCAACTCCCCCTGGCGAATCCGGCGCAGGAGATCATCGTTACGTTTAAACTCCATGACCTGGTTCAAGGTGCCCAGGGTCAAGCGTTCATGGTCGGCGTAAACTCCCATCGGGCGCGGGAAGAATTTATAGTTGATCTCAATGGAATCACCGGTGGAGCGCACGAAAAACAACCGTTGCGCCTGATAGCTGGTCACAGCCAAGGAAATTTTAAGTCCATGCAGGATCCCGGGGAAATTGTCGGTATGGACGCTGCTGAAATCAAACTCCTTTTCCACTGGGTCTTCCTGGGAATGTTGCTGCCCTTCAGGGCACTCTTGTTGCTCGTCTTTTTGTGACAAATGTTACCTCGGCTGGAAAAATGAAACGATCTTCTGATGAAGATCCGTCAGATTTAAGTCTGGGGCCTGGGATAAAAAAAGGGCGATGGTGCCGCTAATGATCGCCGCCGAGGCGGAGGTCCCGGAAAAGAGGGAGTACTTTTCTGCCCCGTTACTGGTGGTCAGGATATCCTGCCCGAAGGTGTAAACATCCACCTCCCTGCCGAAATTGCTGAACTTCAAGGGCTTGCCGTTCCCTCCGACCGCGCCTACGGTGATCACCTCAGGCAAGGCGGCTTCACTGCCATGGTCGGACAGGCCCCCCCCCTCATTACCGGCGGCAAAAACCAGGGCCACCCCTTTTCCGTGCCGTCCCTTGGTGGTCAAATCGTTGATGATATCGGCGATTGGTTCCAACAGAAAACGGGACTTCCAACTGCAATTGATAATATCGGCTCCGGCCATTTGGGCCAGATAAAAACTGAGAATGGTTCGTGAAGTCCAGGTGTCGGGGTGCCGGATGGCGATAAAATCAGCCTCCGGGGCGATGCCGTCGATCCCGATTCCGTTATGCCTGGCAAAGATGATCCCCGCCACCTCGGTACCATGGGTATCAAGGGCCACTCGGGGAGAAGGGTCCAGGGTCCCGCTCTCCAGATCGTAGCCAAAGGTCGAGGCCACCCCACGGAGATCCTCATGGTTCAGGTCAAATCCATCATCGATGATTGCAACCTTAACCCCCTTGCCCTTGGTATTTTCCCACAATGCTTCAATACCCAGCTTCTTGATATAGGCCGTTGGTTCACGACGAGTAGCGCCGCGCCCGGACTTGTCATGGATCTGCAACAGATCGGGTTGGGCAGTGAGGACCAGCGATGAGGCGGTAAAACGGACAAGAATTTGCTCCAGATCCCCGGGGTCGGCAAATGAAATCGCAAAATAGCTGCCACTGTCGAGCAGATAGAGTTCCGTGACCTCGGTAACCCGTGTGTCTACCTTGTGCAGCGCCTCCTTTCCCACTCCCGGCACCGCCTTGACGACTATCCTGCCGGTGGTTTTCACCTTAACCCCTGCCACGGAGAAGAAACCATCCGGCAGGGGGGCCAGGGTTACTAAAGTTGAAAAATTCCTGAATTGTACTGCCTGGGCAGGTGCTGCAAACATCACCAAAATGGTTAATAGCAAGGCAGCAGTAAATTGCAGCGCCAGCATGGCCGTAATCATGCCGCCAGGGGTTTTTATTCGGTCAATATTGGGTTCCATCCAAAAACAGATCCTTTCCAAGTTGTTTTTAGGTTTCGAATTTCCGCACTGCACTCACATGGATTCTTTATTTGGTGAAGCCAGACTTGGCATGAGATTCAACCATGGAAAGCTGTTTTTTTTCATTGATTCCAAGAGGAGAACTGGAGGCTTTTAAGGGTCGCCTCTTTACAGGTGCCCATAACAAGTAAACGGATATGTCTGGAAGTTGCACTGAAATTGAAGACGTAAAAACCATACCGCATTTTTTCTGAGATAGCCAATGGCGCCATTGTTTTCAATTTCTGTCAAATTTTGACAGAAATTTTGAGAGACCTGAAGCTTGCTGCCTTTCAATGTATTGCTTTATCACCCCAGATTTCTTTCAATCGTTTATCACGTCCACAATTCCAACGATAGGCCTTGTAGCTGATCGGGCTTTTTTTATAATAATCCTGATGATAACTTTCATTATCTTTAATGGGATAAAAGATTGATGCCTCTAATATTGGCGTAACAACCTTTTCGTTGGGAAATTGCTCTGCAACCTTTCTTTTAGATTGTTCAGCAATTTTTCTTTCTGTCTCATTCGCTACGAAAATAGCACTTAAATAACTTGGTCCTTTATCACAAAATTGTCCATTAGCATCAAAGGGATCAATGTGAACCCAATAGTATGCTAACAACTCCTGGTAACTAACCTTGTTGGGATCATAGGTTATTTCAACAGCTTCCAGGTGGCCTTCATGGTTACCGTTGTAGGTCGGATTTTTTAAAGTTCCACCGGTAAACCCTGAGATCACATCGGTTACCCCGGCAAGTTTTTCAAAATCAGCCTCCATACACCAGAAACAGCCACCAGCCAATACAGTGGTGTCAGCTACACCACTTGCGGCACAGGACAGGAAACTTACGAATAAAATAAAGACCACGTTGGTTTTCACAATAGTTTTCTCCTCAATGTCCTTGTTTCATAAAAAGCAGGAAGTGTCCAGCATCTCATCTCTCTCAGTTCTCAAGGGCAGTTTCAACTCTGGTTAGGCATTTCCTGTTTGTGGCTCCTAATGAACTCAGCTATTTTGACAGGAACGTGAGCCAAACATGCGTTGAGTAATCTCAATGGCAATTCTGGTTCCCAGAACCTGCGATTAAATCGATAACAAAACTCGTCCAGATATTCCTGGAGATAATTTGAAGATACCCTATGAAAAGTACCATTGAGAAATGTCTTCATATTGCCAATCATGATATGGACAAGAGGCCGCAATTCAGCTGCCTTTTCAGGCGGAGTTACCTTCTTTTATGAAGTTTAAAGTTTTATAATTACTGTCGTCATCATGAGGAGCACAGGGTCAAGAAGGAGCGCAGGGTAAGGAGCACAGGAGTACACAGGGTCAGGAGTACACAGGGTCAGGCTTCCAAGTTGCTAAGTTTCTTCTGGGGCAGCGACCACTAATTTTGTTTTTTTGCTTGCCTGTAGATGACACATGCAATTCAGTCGATTTTACAGTCTCATGCCCTTAAAACCGTTCTGTCCTGGTGTTGCCTAAAACACAGTTGCTGTCCCTCTTTGCTCAAGCGATAAAAGTTGCACTTCAATTTAGAATCCGCCTTTTTTCCTAACCCTGGAAAACGGGATAAGTGCCTTTCGCGGATTATTTTCTTGTAAAAAAAAACAAGAAAATAATCCGCGCACTAATAAAGGCACTAATACAGAATCCAAGGGGTTTCTTTAGGTGCAATCAGGCCCGGTACGAGGCTCCACCATGGGAATCCGCTTTTCACATTGACTCCGAGGGTGGTGTAAGGTGTAATTCCGCTGTTGCCGTCATCGGCTGT
>JAUSAB010000117.1 GCA_030653035.1 Desulfocapsaceae bacterium
AGAAAGAATTCTTTTAAAATTTCTGCCCTTGATGCCATTTCCACGCCGTAGCTAAAATCGCCTCAACTTCTGTGTAGGCGGCCTGCCAGCCCAACTCATTATGAATCAAAGTGCTGTCCGCAACCAAGGTGGATGGATCCCCTGAGCGTCTTTCTTCATAATCAAAAGGAATCTTCAGGCCCACTACTTTTTGGGCTGCCTCGATAATCTCTAAAATGGAAAATCCCTTGCCGTTTCCCAAATTAAAACCATGGGCGCCGTGTTTTGTGCCCATATAATCCAGAGCCTTGAGATGGGCTGTGCACAAATCATATATATGGATATAATCCCGGACGCAGGTCCCATCAGCAGTGTCATAATCCTTACCAAAAACCTTGAGCCTCTTCCCGCCTTTCAGGGCAGCCTTCAGGACATTAGGGATGAGATGTGTCTCCGGGGTGTGTGCTTCTCCGATCTCTGCCTCAGGATCAGCGCCGGCCGCATTAAAGTAGCGGAGGCTCACAGAATTAAGGCCGTATGCCTGCACATAGTCCTTCAAGATTCGTTCCACTATCAGCTTTGTCTGGCCGTATGGATTGATAGGGTTCTGGGGGTGTGTTTCGTCAATAAAATCTTTGATCGGATTGCCAAAGGTTGAGGCGGAAGAAGAAAAAACAAATTTCTTTACGTCGTGTTTGATCATGGCATCCAGCAGATTCAGGGTGCCGACCACATTATTCCGGTAATATAAAGCAGGGTCAGCCATTGATTCGCCTACCAGGGATTTGGCGGAAAAATGCATGACTGCATCAAAGCTTTCCTTCATGAAAAGCTGTTCAAGTGCATTCTGGTCAAGGAGATCCCCTTCTGCAAGCTCCCCCCACTTAACCGCCTGACGGTGGCCGGTGGAAAAGTTGTCAAACACCGTAATTTTATGATGCTGAGTGGCAAGCATCTTCGCCATGTGAGAGCCGATGTATCCGGCGCCACCGCATATCAGTATATTCATAGTTTCCAAGAAAATGGCTTTATATAAAAATTAGCACAATGCTTATTCCGAGTGAATGCTTCACCTGATTATCCTCTCATCCCAGCCCCTTCTTCACGAGGGGAGAAGGGGCTGGAATATATTGTAACATTATGAATTGATGTCATAAAATTTCAGTGATGTCCAGTTAAGAATGTGCATCAAAAAAATAATGCTTCATGTAGAAATGAATTCCCTGGCTATACTTCAAGAAAGGTGTTGGCATCCTGCTGTGTTGCCCTTGGTCATGAGTAAAAGGCTTATATAACGAGCCTCTTGCAAAATGATCTTTTTGCCCAAACTCTTCGTTAGGCTCAAAATTTTATCCTCGGAATATCAACTATATGCCTGCGGTAAAATTTTTCGCATGCCTCGATTTTGGGACGAAAATCTTCATTTTGCAAAAGGCTCTAACAGTTCAATTTTTTTTGAACCAGTCCCATATCCCCAGGCTAAAGGCGGGCAGCATATCAATGCCCAAGGCAGATTTAACAAGATAGAGAACAAGTAAACCCAGGAGAGAGGAGAACAGGAGAACGACTGCAAGAAAGAGAGCCTGTGCCAGTGTGGCCATTTCCCTCTGACGGCTGCTCAACTGCCGCCGTTCTCTGCCGCCTATGATAACGTAGTAATAACGCCAGTGCCAGAGACCGATGGTGTTACGCAGGTCAAAGGCGTGCTTGCCCCAGTGTCGAGCCCCCAAGGCAACCTTAAGGGCAACAAGCTGGTTGTCGCTGAAACTGCCTCTCTCTGCTTCGGGCAACCTGGTTAATAATCCTTTCACGAACGGATCGTGGCGGATGGTATTGCATTGCTTGTCTATACTGTTGTTCATAGAAAAAAGTACCCTGGTGATATATTTTCGATAAAAGCAATACTTTTTAAAATGCCTTCAGCCGTTTCAATATGGATTCGTTAGCGGGCTCAAGTATTCTGGCCTGTTCGTATTCTTCTTTTGCCCGGTAGGGGATATTCTGCTGCTTGTAGTAATCGCCCAGATAAAGGTGAAAGGGGGCGTGGTCGGGCAATTGCTCAATTCCCTTGCGGAGGACGTCAATTGCCTTGTCGGTTTGTTTCTGTTTTTGATAAAATGAGTATAACTGAAGGAAATACCATGGTTTTATTGTGTCTTCCATGTCAATAAAGTCAAGTGCGTGGCGTCTGTAATATTCCGCCTCTTCCATCTGGCCGAGATCTTCCTTGAATTTGCCGAATTGTATCCAAATATCTACTTTTTTTGGGAAAATGGCCTCAATTTCTTCTCTGCTGAACGGGGAGATCAGCAGTAGCGAAAAAAACTTGGGGGCCAGATGAGGAAACTGAGAAAAACCCTGATGAAGAGCGATTATCGCTTCATCTTTTCTATTCATGCGTTCCAGCCATTCGGCCCAGGTGAAGATCAGCTTTTCTTTATTCAGGCTCCTGGCGTAACCGGTGGCCATAAGTTGTGCAGCCTTACCGATGTTGGTTGCAGTCAGGAACATCCCCAGTCGTTGCAGATAAACACCTTCCAGCGGATCTTTGTTGGCAGCCAGCAGATAATTGGTGAAGGCGAGTTCGGGTTGTTTGAGTGTGAAGAGCAGATTCCCCTTGTAGTAGGGGTAACTGGCTTCCAGAGGATCAAGACTTGTGACCTTGTTGATGGTTGTCAGCAACTTCTGCAGGGTTTGCTCTGAGAGTTGAGGGTTAAGGTAAATATGGGATAATTTCTGGTAGAGATTGCCGGCTATGAGGATTCCGCCCTGGAAGGTAACGGTCAGGAGAAGCAGAGGAAGAGCCGCAAAATAAGTCCATTTCCACCGGGAAGATACAGGGGAAAGCAGGGTGGGACGGGTGCGGTATTGCAAACGGGTATTCCCCGCCGAGATCAGGAGGCCGCACAGGAAAAAGAAATAAAGTCCGTTGGCTCCGTTATGCATATTGAAGTCGGTAACGCTGTGCAGGAGCAGGGAAAAGATGGCGGTGAGACCGGCAATAATGACGAGGATGGAGTAATGATTCCGTCTGCATCGAAGTTTCTGGAATCCATGGATGACGATGGTCAGTACAAACCAGGCGGCCAGGAGAAAGCCGATGATGCCGCCGTCTGTGAGCAATTCAATATAGTCATTATGGGCATGATCGAAAATGGAGGTGGATGGGATGGTGCTGTATTGCGGGTACACATGGATAAAGGTGCCGAATCCTGTGCCGGTAAAGAAAAAATCCCGGATCATGGGGGCACAGTCCTGCCAGATATGCAGACGGGCGTCGTTGATGCCACCGGTTTCAGTAAGCGTTCTGTTGAATTTGGCGAGAATCGGGTCCCAGCCCAGCCAGGTCACGGCCAGAAGAAGACAGCCGATGAGGACGAGTGGCAGGACGCTCCCTGATTTCGCACGTTTACTGCTAAGTAGCAGCAGGAAAAAGAACAGGCCAAGGCTGATGGCAATGATTCCTCCTCGGGACAGGGCAATAAAAACAGATGCCAGAATGAGGATACCGCCGAATCCCAGGAAAAAATGCAGATTAGAGCCAGGGGCAGAGAAGATGGATGCAGCGCGCGAGCGGAAATTCTGCTGATATATAAATGTCGGACGATAATAAAAAAAGAGAGCCAGGGTCAGGGGAAAGACGAGCTCCATGAATCCGGCGTAATGGTTGTGGTACACCCAGGGACCTACGGTGCCGGAATTGCTGGGGGTTGGGCGAAACCAGTAGATTTCGTGGGGGGAGGTAAATTTCTGAATAATGGCAAGAAAGGCTATGCCAATGGATAGCCAGGCAATGATTTTGACTGTTTTGGTTAACATTTCGCTGCGACCTAACAGTTGCACGGTCAGGATATAAAAAACTCCGTATGAGGTGAAGCGGATCCATTCCAGCAGAGAATCTTTCTGATTGACTGTAAGCGGGATCCAATAGCTATTCCCGTTAAGGTCGAGAAGTGGCGCGTAGGTCTGGTGAATGGCTGGAGCAATCAGCTTGACAAGGTCTGGCGGTAGGGGGATCAGTTGCAGAAACATCCAGAGGAGCAGAAGAGACAGGGGAAGGATGCCCGGTATCTGTAGAATTGATTTGCCTTGGCGATGGCTGTGGAAAAAGCAAGTCAGGGCAGTCAGAAAAATCAGGCATTCAACAATGGTGATGGACCAAGTTTCCACACTGCCAAAAGCCAGTGGTGCAAAAACCAGTGTAGCAATGAAAAGGAAGAAGGAAAGGGCGTTCATAGTCAGGCTGCAAGAGGAGAGAGAATGCCGGTTGCCATGACCAGTTGTCTGGCTTGCTCTTCGCCGATGATTCTGGCGGCAAGTTTAACGGCCTTGCTTAATATGGGTTCTCTGAATCCCGGGGCATGAGAATCTGTAGCCAGGTAGTGCACCTGTCCATTCTGCAGAAGGTATTCGGCACAGTTTTTTGCAGTTATACCCATTTTGCCGGTAATGCTTTCAGCGGTAATTTGTATTTTTGCTCCCACTTCCAGAAGTGTCGTCAATTGCCATGGTTCACGACCTATCTGGATGTTTCGTTCCGGATGGGCAATGATCGGAGTGATTGACCGGTTTCTAAGCGCGGTAATCAGTTCCCTTGCATCGACGGGCAGGTAACTGGGGGGGAATTCGACAAGCAGAAACGAACTTTCGGCCAGACAGAAGTAATCCGCAACACTTACGGCGATGTGGGCCTGTACTTCGGCCCCGAAGAGAACGGTGAGCGGAACTTTATGGCGCTGCAGGGTTGTGTTCAGTTGCACAACCGCCTCAAGGAGTTTTTTCTTCGAAAACGTGGCGCTGGTCAGGTGGGGGGTGGCAATGATGGTGTGAATCCCGTCTTTAGCGGCTATCCTGGCCATGGCGATCGATGCTTCCGTATCCAGAGCACCGTCATCTAAGCCGGGGAGGATATGACAATGGATATCGATCATGTAGATTCGTGGGGTTGATAGAATGAATGCTACAGCGTATCCACTTTGTTCTGTGTCTCTATTTTACTGTAATAATCGTCGTAACCATAATATCCTGAATCGTTTTGACTTTTATGCAGACCGTTAATGATAACGCCGAGGATATGAGTGTGTACCTCATGCATTTTTTTTAGACCGGATTCCATCATGTCATAAGTTGTTTTGCCGGCACGGGTAACCAGGAGGGTGCCGTCCACCAGTTGGCTCAAAGTCAGGCTGTCTGTGACACTTTGGACCGGCGGAGAGTCGAGGATGATGAAGTCAAAGATCTTTAGCATGTCATCGATCAACAGCTTCAATCTGGATGAGTTGAGAAGCTCGGCCGGATTGGGAGGGATAGAACCGGAAGTTATGATGGAAATGTTTTCTCCCTCAAGATGTTTTACCAGATTTTTTTCTGTGATACCTGTCAGGTAGTTGCTCAGGCCGTAGGAATTGGAGACAGCAAAAAGTGAGTGGATGCGAGGTCGCCGCATGTCGCAGTCAATAATCAGAACTTTCCGATTATTTTGTGATAGAATGCGGGCCATGTTGGCGGCAGTAGCCGTCTTGCCCTCCTTTGGAGACATACTGGTGATAAGGATAGTGCGTGGTGGGCGGTCAGGAGATGACAGCAGCAGGCTGGAGCGGATAAGACGATAACTTTCGGCAAATGGTGACAGTGGATTTTTGAGAAGAAATGTCTCAACTTTTTCTGTTTTTTCTGTGATCTCTTCAACAGAACCAAGAACTGTGAGGCCAAACTTGCGCTCCAAGGTGTTACCATCTTTGATGGTGTTATCCAGATATTCAATAAAGAATGCCAGGCCAATGCCGCCAAAGAGCCCGAGAATAAGACCAAGAGCAAGATTCCGGCTTTTGCGTGGTTTGGAAGGAAACAGGGGCCGTTCAGCTTTTTGGACCACCCATATATTGATTTCTTGAGATTGTTCAGTCACAGTGGATTTTTTGATATTTGAAGTAAGGGTGTCATAGAGGACACGATTAATGTCCACTTCCCGTTTCATAATCGAGTATTGTGTGAATCGCTCATTGACATCCAGCATTGTTTGTTTGGCACCCGCCAGAAGTTGTTTCAGGTTTTCTTCCTTGGATTTTGCGAGCTCGTAAGAGTTTCGGGTTGCCTCTATGATTCTGTTAATCTCAAACTGTTTTTCCTTGAGCAGCAGCTCCCTTTCTGAATTGGCGTTCATCATGCTCGGGTGTTTTTGGCCATACTTTTTCGAAAGATCCTTGATGTTTTGCTCTGCAGCAAAAATTTTTTCGCGCAAACTCTGCAGTACTTTGTTGTCAGCAAAGATGGGAATGGTCTCAATATTCTGGTAGTTGCTGCCGGCGCTTTTGATCCTGGCATTCAGAGATTCAATTTCTTTTTGTTCTGCTTGGGCCTTTGAAAGCTGGGAACTAAATTCGGCAAGTTTTTCCGGATAGACCGCCAGCTTATTTTCAGTGGTCACCAGATCGTTATCCCTCATGTATTTCTGGAGCGCCAATTCTGAAGTCTCGAGTTTCTTCCCCTCTTCTGTGGCCTTGCTTGTCATCCACTGAAGCGTGTAGTTGCTGCGAGCGAGTTTCATTTCCAGAATTTCGTCCATATAGGCCTGGACAACAGCATCGATAACAACCTTGGCCATGGCCGGATTTTTATCACTGTAGGTGATAAAAACTGTCTTGGTATTGGCAATGGGGGTAATAGCTAGATTTCCCCGAATTATCGCGGCAATAATGTCAGCATCTGTCTTGGGTTCAGCCGTTACGGGTAAAGTCTCCTTATCCAACTTGTTCCCGGTTGTTTCATCTGGAGTTTTGGAAGAAAGGAGGCCAGACAGAAAACGCTTTACGCCCCGTTTCAGATTCCCGAGAAAAGTAAATGCTCCTGCTTTGTTATCTTGCAGAAAATAATGTCTGTATTTAATGTCCAGTTGTAAAGTTGTGACAACTCTGTGAGCAACATTGGCGCTGCGGATGATCTCAAATTGGGTGGTGAGAAAATCGGGATCATACGGGGTGTACGAACGGCTGTTTTCAAGTGATCCCGAGGCAGAATTTTTTTCAATAAGAACCTGAGAGTAAGCCGTGTAATATGGAGTGGTAGTAAAGGTAGTGATAATAACGGTGAAAAAAGTGAGCACAAGAAAGGTGAGGACTGTTTTTTTACGCTTTTTGAGAACACGAATGTAGTCACGGAGATGGATTTCCTGCTCCTGACTATCGGGCATGCTTTTTTGTTGATTGAAGGATGTGGTATTTGTCATGGTGTCTTGGAATAGATGAAAAGCAGATGCAGGTATAAAGAGAATGACTTGCCGCGCGTTTAAAGGAAGTCGGGAAAAATATACTATTTAGAGATGGTCGTTCCTAAAAAAAACTTTCCGGCACAACGATAATATCGTCGGCAATTACAGAGGTGTTGAGCTCGACATCTTTCAAAACGGTTTTTTGATTATCGACTATGCGAACGATACTTATACCTGATTTTGAGGCTTTACCGGTAAAGCCGCCGGCAAGAGTGATGAGCTGGAGTACTGTGGCGCCCTGAGTGCAAGGATATCCATTTGGCTTGTTCACCTCTCCCGTCACATAGCTGGTGCCACCTTCTGAGATATAGACCGTGTCCCCATCGTGGATGGAAATGTTCTGGTTAACATCGCCGCCTTCCACCAGGGATTTGAGATTAAGCACTATTACTTCCTGTTTTCCGTCTTTTACTCTTTTAATGGTGGCTGTATCTCCTGCTCCATCCTTTAAACCTCCTGCCTGAGACATTACTTCGAGAAAGTTGGTTGTGCCTCTGATTTCAACAAGGCCCGGTTTGCTGACGTGACCAAGGATAACAGCCTTTTTGCTGCGGAACTCTTCAATAAAAATATTGACCTGAGGATTGACGATATAACCGTTTGCCAGGAGTTTTGTCAGTTCTTCTGTTATGTCAGATGTTTTCATGCCTTGGACTTTAACTTGACCCAGAAGCGGCATGGCAATGAAGCCATCATCCGTTACCCGTACAGTTGTCTGGAGATCATTATGATTATAGACTGTGACCTTGAGAACATCACCCGGGCCAACAATATAGTCTTCAGCAATGCCTGATAAAGGGAACAGAAGGACAAACAAAAAAACAATTGCCCAAATGTGAGTATACACATTGTATTGGCGAAGATTAAATATCATATCCAACTTATGTTTCAGCAGTGTTGGTTTGGAATTATTATGAATCAGCTGTTTGGTGGCTTACAGTGCTGTGTTGAGTGAGAGAGAAATTATATTTGTGTCGTAATTGTAAATATCGTTTGATGAACTTCTGGTGTCGAACTTATATGCCAACTCAACCATCAGCCAATCACGGAAAACATACTGGATGGCAGGCTTGAAAACATAACGGTCATCTTTACGGTCATAATCAAACACCTGATTGTAGTCCGCATGTTCATAGGAAAAATCACAAAGTCCAGTGATTCGTTCGGTAAACTGTTGTTGATAGCGAAAGACGCCACCAAATATCTCTTTGCTGAAAGCCGTGTAGCTATCACTTTCGTCAATCTTGTGGTTGAGAGTTAATGAGATCAATGTTTTTTCCCAGATCTGATATTGAAGAGCAAGTTCGAGGGCCAGACTACCATTGTTTGAATTTGTAATGGCATTGATGGTTTCATCTGCAGCGTCATTTTTATAATCTCGCTGCTGGTATCCAGCCTTGAAATTCACTGAAGTCTTCACCGAAGATTTCCAGTTGATACCTCCATAGATGTAATTTTGTGTATTGTCACGCAGTTCTGAATTGTCATAACTGACATCCATATATTGATATTGCATGTAAAAGGCTGTTTTTACACTATAATTATAAATTCCATAAATAGATCCTGTGTTATCTGTTCTGTTCAGGAAATCAACGGTGGCGTCTTTATAATCGAGCAGGAAGTTGGAGTATTCGATTTTTGTTTGAAATTTTTCTGAGAAATTCCAGTCAATATCTGACAAGGCAATATTAGAATTGTATTGCCGCAGTTTGTCTGTTGCGTAGGCATTACCGGCATCAAAACGATCCTGGCCACGAGTAAATCTGTCTACAACACGGAAAGAAAGTCCGCTTCGGAGATTATACTTGAAAAGCCCTTCCACGTTAGCGCCATAATCATTGAGATCTGAATCTTCTGAGTAGTATTTGAAATCGGTTGATCCCAGGAGATAGGTGTTGTACCTGTCAAATCCTTTGTAATCAGGCATGGCCATTTGCAACCCACCAGCAGATGTATTGTTGGCCATGATTGCTATGGGTACTTCCTTTAATTGAGGAGCCGCCAGCCAGATACCCGGTGTTATTGTGGTCAGGAAATTACTTGTTTTGTTTTCGTTAAGATTAAAAAGGTTATCGGTGTATTCAGTCCCAAGGCTAAGAAAGGGATGAACATAGCCGCCACCTGGAAGACCAAACAATCTTTCGTCCGCATCGTTTTTCTGGGTATTTCCTGGAAGAAGATTTGGCGAATTTTCCGACCCCTGGCCCATGGGGATATCTTGACCAGAACTGGCAGTAGCTATTGGTGCTGATGTGGCGGGGATATCATTCTGGGCAATTATTATATTTTTGTTGATATTCAACCATTGAGAATCACCAGCATGAGCTGATAAAGGACAGGTAAACAGCAAAGTTGAAAGAATGACGTGATATCGATGTTTCATTGCGCACCTTCAGGGGATATGAACCAGACAAATTAAATGTGAAATAAAAACAGCCCTGTATGGAGGATACAGGGCTGTTTTTGGAAAAATATTTACCTGTTTGTTATTTTATTAGAAAGTTGCAGGGCTACCGTAACTATTACCGCCGGAACCTGGAGACGGAATGCCGGAAAAACTCGGGCCGACAGGGGTGTATGCCTGAGTGTCTGCTAACTGATCACCACACTCGGCAACACTTTTTTCATAGGCAGCAACAAGCAAAATAACAGATATCCCTTCTTCATCAGATGCTGCCTTGATATCATCTCCTTTCACTCCGGCACAATAGAGAGCTTTAAGAAGATTTTGGGGATTCAATCCATCAAGTTTTAGTCCCTCATGAATAATAGCACTTGGGCTCTGGCCCTCTTTAAGCGCCTGTGTAACCGCAGGTTCTATTCCTTTACTTTTGAAGAGCGAAGAAAAAGTTTCGATCCAGTCTGCATGTGCAACTGAAACAATAAGTAAACAAAAGAGCATGGTGAATGTAATTTTTTTCATATTCCCTCCTATTTTAATTGAAAATTAAACTATTATTAATTTAGTTAACATCATTAAACAATGGAAGGCAATAAAAATAAGTTAAAATTGCTTAAAAAGTAACTTGGCAGATAATTTTCAGAAATTTTTTCTTTTTAATCAATCAAGAGTGACTGTCACTATTGATGTAACTAACTGTAATTGCATGCTGAAATTCCTTTAGTCATCTTTGGGCGACTTGTCTTTGACCTTTTTACTTTCCGCCTCCATGCGTTACTTCTTTAACTGTTAATACAAGGAGTTTAAAGTCGAGGAAAAGAGACCATTTGTCGATATATTCGAGGTCCATGGTCATCCATTCCTTAAAAGAAACATTATTTCTGCCGCTGACCTGCCAGATACAGGTCAATCCTGGTTTCATGGAAAGTTTGCGACGCTGCCAGAGTTGGTATTCCTGCACTTCTGAAGGGAGAGGTGGGCGGGGGCCCACCAGGCTCATTTCACCTTTTATGATATTGAAAAGTTGAGGCAGTTCGTCAAGACTGGTTCTGCGTAGAAAGTGACCGACAGGAGTTACTCGGGGGTCATTTGTTATTTTGAAAACCGGGCCGTCCATTTCGTTGATAACTTTGAGCTGTTCTTTTAATTCCTCGGCATTGCTGACCATGGTTCTGAATTTGTAGAGTGTGAACTGGCGTCCGTTGAGTCCGCTTCGGATTTGGGTAAAGAGAATAGGGCCTTTTGAGCTAAGTTTGATGGTAATTGCAATGAGAATCAGAAGCGGCGAGAGAATGATAAGGCTAAATCCTGCAACGAAATAGTCAATAACAGCTTTTATTATCAGGTCAGCGTTCTTGTAAGGAATTGATGACAGTGACATAAAAGGCAGGCCCATGAACGAGTCAATGAAAATCTTTGCTGTCGCCGGATTATATAATATACTTTGAAGCTGGAAGTCAGGCATTATACGGATGTTGATGCCCAAATTTTCGGCAAAGAAAATATATTCATGAATCTTGTCAATTTTTTGGAGCGGCATAGCAAAGATTATTTCGTCGACGGCCTCGGTGAGGAGAATTTCGTTAAATTTTTCCAGGGTAGCGATGACCTTAACTTCATTAAAGACTTTTTTCCCAACTTCGTCTTGTGAGTCCATTGTTTCTAAGCAACCAAGGATGCGGTAATCGGGATCATGATTGTCGAAAATTTTGCTGATAAGGTCAATGGCCCTGTGTCGGGAACCAATGATAAGAATGTTTAGGGTATTGTTGTTTTGTCGGCGTTTGTGTCGCAACATGTAATAAATAATTGCCTTGGTCAGGGTGAAAAACAGGATGAAATAAATCAGAAAAATGCCAAGAAACAGGCGGCTGATAGCTTCGATGTGTAGCAGATATATGGCAAAGATTAAGGTGGCAGTTCCCGCAAAGCCGGCTTTTATAATTTGGGAGAAGATTCTGGGAAAATTCTTGTTGTTTGTTGAAGAATAGATGCCAAACAGTCGCAGGTTAATATGGCAACATACGATAGTAAGAATAAAAATGAGAAGATATGGGGGGTTAGAATTCATTGGCAGATTCCGGGTCTGGAATGCTGCCCAGTATGCTATGGAAATAACAAGGATGTCTGTGATTTGATGAAGACCCGTGAAGATGTCGCTGCTTTTATTGTGGGTATTCATTGTAGAAGATGTGCGCAATTTGGAGCTTGTTTGTTTTGTTGTAAAAATTGGGAATAATAGCTGATCTAAAATGATGCTATCATATCTTGATGTGTTATGGCAACAATATATATTGTTTAAAATGGGCGGGTGTTGTTGCATAATATTCCTACTTGTTATTTCTGTTTTTTCTGGCATCAGTTAGTGCCTTTCCGGCTGAAATAAAGTGATATTTAATGTTTCCAATCAAACCTCGCACGATACTTCTTTTCTTTTTTGCAGTATTATTGACTATAATTGCCAATATGCTGACTGGAAAATATCAGGATGACAGTCAGCAGCTTTTGTTTAACCCGATATTCTCTGAGGACCTCAAGGGGTGGCAAATTAGAGGAGAGAAAGGGCTTGAGGTCGTTGCTGATAATGGAATAGCGACTCTTGAAAGTCAGGATAAAGGAAGGTCAATTGAGGTTTTTCAGGAACTGACAGTGTCGGAAGGTGAAGGCCGGTTCCGTTTTACGGCTGATTTGCAGCTTGCTAACGTAGAAGCTGGTGAAAAAAGCTGGAACAAGGCCAGATTAGTGTTTGTGCAGTATATAGGTGGAAAGCCGGATTATGCATTGCGGCATGTAGTGTCTTCTCTTACCGGAACGCGAGGATGGAAAAAATACAGTGACGTGTTCAGAATTGCAACGAACTGTCATGTTTTAAAGGTGGGTGTTCAGCTCAGTCAGAGTAGCGGAAAACTGTCTATACAAAATCCTGTGTATTCCGAGTAAAGGACAATCCGTTTTATGTGTTGACCAAGTGGCTGGCTATGTCCTTATGGCTGGCCTTCTATCTGTGCCTTTTCCAACCCTACTGGCATGGTGTCACGAGCAAGCTGGTGAGAATATTTTTGGGTCTTACTGTGGTGGTTTTGGTTGTTGGCGTTACTCTTCCCGGTTGGGTCAAAAACGATCTGCGCAGAGATGCGATCCGAGAAATAAAATCCTGTATTGTTCCCGTCGAACACATGGTAGTAGGGATGCATGTCGTCGATGTCCCTTCTTTTAAAATGCTAAAGGTGGATATTACTCATCTGGCGCATTTTTTACTTTTTTCTTTTCTTGCATTGCTGCTCATTCTTGGCAATCCGAAAAGTTCCGTTTCTCTGGTGTTGACATATCTTGCGTTGATTGCCTGTTCTACAGAGCTAATGCAATTCTATATTGAGGAGCGTTCGCCACTTGTACAAGATTTTATGATTGACATGGCTGGAGGTGGGATGGTCGTTTTGGGCTGGTATCTGATCGGGTCCAGTAAGGGGATTGAGAGGGCGGATGTGTAGATCTTGTCTTTGGTGGTGGGGCGGAAGGAGGGAAAATACTACAGTGTGGTTGGCAGTGGAGGCAGCTCTGTGAACCTAGAGAGGTCGGGAAGGTTGCCCATCAGAATTGCTCCATCCAAGCTCAACCAGGCATGGGCCTCAAGGGCGTTGTGTTCATTGCGCGCAACACCGATGTGTAGTTGGGTCTTATGGCCATGGCCGGCAAATAGGATCTGTCCTGCCAGGGCATTGGAGAGACAGGTTGAACCGGGAACAAGGTGACTGGCAATTTGTATCAGCCTGGCCATGCGGGCAGGTGAGATCGCACCGGGAGTGGGCAAAATTTTGTGAGAAAGGCATTGAACTTGATCGAATAGATCTTTTATTGGCGTCGAGAATAGAAGAATTCTGTATGTTACCAATAGGTAAAGTGCATGAAAAAGTATTTTTTTTTCAATAAATGGCAAATGAAAAAACTTAAGTAGATATTTCATAATAATACTACATCAGGTACCAGGGTCTGTTATGGAAAAATAATTTTTGTTAATATTTATGGGTGGATATGTTGGGAATTTTTATGAAAAATATGGGGACATATCTGTCATAATGATCTCGGGCCATGGGGCTGAGATCATTATATAATAAAACCTCTGATGGGAAGAGTAAATAGATAGTAGTCTCTATTCATTGGAAATAATTTTCTTGCAATTGTGTTGGAATCTACAGTTTAATAAATAGGAATCGTTTTTAATATGTGGCATGTATGCATAACTTGATGATATCATAATAGAAGCTCAGAATGATTTAGGAAAACTTTATATAAGAGACCTCTACGTTATCCGGAATATGTCATATAGGAGATACATCGCAAAGCCTGAAAAGTGGCAAGAGCGAAATAGATGAAGTGTTTTTGTGATATAATTAAAAGTTGAATTTACGTAGGTAAGACAATGAAATACCTTTATACCATCTTTTTTATAGTGAGTTTGATCTCGGTGATTGCGCTTTACTTTCTCCGGCCCGATAAATCGATCCTGCCACAGGATGTTGTCCTTCGTGTTAACGGGCATTCTATGTCACAGAAGCAGGTTGATGCCCAAATTCAGAACCAGGGGTATCATGGGGGAAATCGCGAAGAACAAGTGGAATCTCTTGTTACGCGGCAAATTCTGATTCAGGAAGCACAGCGCCTGGGTATCGATAAGGAGGAGAATTTTCGTAAGGCTCTTAAGCTGTATTATGAGCAATCTCTTATCAAAGTTCTTACAGATCGTAAATTATCTTCAATGACAGTTGATATCGGTGATAAAGATATTGATCGATATCTTTCCTGTTCCGGGAAAATATATACCTTTACTGAGACGCCGATAGATAAGGGGGAAATGCTAACGGCGCAAGGACAGCAACATACAGTTCTCTTTGATAACCTGTCTGAATCGTTACGCGTGTTGCTGTCTTCCCTGCAGCTTGGTGAAAGCGTCAGTAAGTTTGATACTGGTACAGAGATCAGTAGTATTCGTCTGGACAAGATAGAAACGAAGGGTGCTGTGGAACCAGTGGTGTACGATCGTGGTCTGGTCAAGGAATTACTCAATAATTATCAACGAAGTAGGGATATAGACCTCTGGATACATACGCTGCATAAAAATGCATCTGTCACTGTCTATGATGAGGAGAAGAAAATCCATGACTAATTTCCTATACAAGAGAAGAAACTATTTTATTAAAAAGAATTTTCAAGGAAAATTGATTCTTGGTTATTTCCTTTTCATGTTGGGAGGTTGTTTTCTTTTTACTGTTATCCTTGCGGCTTTGTCTGCTGATACATTGACGGTTGTGTATCAGAATAATGACCTGCAGCTGGGGCAAACTCCTTTGATGCTGCTTAAGCAGGTCTTGGCTGCTCATTGGATTTTCATTGTTGTAGGCGGCGGGATTATTATTGTCGCGGCTATGCTTATTACCCATCGCATGGCTGGTCCAATATTCCGACTGGAGCGAGCGGTGAATAACATGGTCAGTGGCAGGCTGGATGATGTGATTTGTCTCCGGGGACACGACGAGGGGAAGGAGATCGCGGCACAACTGAATCAGTTCAACCGTGAGTTATCGAAAAAAATAAGACAGATAGCGGGTTGCTCCCAACAGATTGATGTTCTGCTTGTGCAATATTCTACCATGAATCCCTCAACAATAACCCCTGATGATATTCAATCCATTCATGCGTCGATTGCTGGTCAGAATCAAGATATTCAGGCAATTGCCAAGACCTTCCAGTTACTTGATGAGTAGATATCTCTTTTTTGTATTGTTTGTCCTTTCTTGGTTGCTGGTCCTTGTGGCTGGAAATGTTCAGGCTCAGGAACAGAAAAGCAGATACGTTACTCTTGTATATACTGAGATGAAGGACGTGCAGGAATTTAACAGCAACCTGCAGCTGAACAGGACGCTTGAATCTGCCATACACCAAAAAAATGTAATCACTGCTGCTGACGAGGTGTTAGCTAAGGTGGATATCATTATTGAAAAGGTGCAGGTTGTTCTTGATATGTTCCCCAATAATTACCACATTCAGTTGGTTCTGTTGCCAGATTCTTCTGGGGTGGCGCTTATTTATAAGCAGAAATATGGCAAGAATGTGAACCACATTGCCTACTACTCGCTTTCTGAGAAAACGATCTATATATCAGTCGCCGATACCCGCCTTCGAGTCCTGGCCCATGAGGTCGGCCATTCCGTTGTTGATTATTACTTTCAGCAGGTACGTCCTCCTTATAATATCCATGAATTGATGGCTCAGTTTGCAGAGCAACATGTGACTGATTGACGGCAGATTTGCATCGCGCTCCTTGCTTCTTCTTTTGTTCTGTGTTCAGTCTTCAATATCACGAACCTCCAATAGTCCATTTTGATTAATTTTATTAGTCTCAAATCGGGTTAAAACTTCCGCCTTTATTTTTGAGATGTCGACAAAAGCGGAAGTTCAAGGCCACCACCAACTCCGCCCATTCTCTGCCGGTCGCAGACAACCTATTCGACCAGAATTTTGTCGCAACTGCCCCTAATCAGGTATGGCTTACAGATATTCTTTGATGCTGTAAACATTCTCGGCTGCTTGCTGAGTATCTCGTCAATACGAGAACTGAGCTCAGCCCACTGTTCTTTTGGCAAAGAAAATGACCTGCCAAGATTGAGCACCGTTTTTTGCCGCACCTTCCCGCC
>JAUSAB010000016.1 GCA_030653035.1 Desulfocapsaceae bacterium
AGCAATCCCCGATGCCGGCTACAAGGTTGCAGCATGGAGTGGCACGGATGATGACAGCTTAACCACTATAAACAACCATATTACCATGGACAGTGATAAAACCGTTGCTGTCCAGTTTGCAATGATTTCGGTTGTTGAATACAATTTAATCACCAGTGTTACAGGCGGTCATGGTTCCCTTTCACCATCAAGCGGAAACAATGAAGAGGGAACTGTTGTTGACCTGACAGCAATCCCCGATGCCGGCTACAAGGTTGCAGCATGGAGTGGCACGGATGATGACAGCTTAACCACTATAAACAACCATATTACCATGGACAGTGATAAAACCGTTGCTGTCCAGTTTGAAATGATTTCGGTTGTTGTTAAGTTTCCATGGGCTATGTTCCTGCCTGCAATTATAGGAACTAAATAATATTCATTTGTAGAATACTTGCTCAACAAACTCATCCTATTAGCTATTCACGGTGGCATTGTCATTTATTCCCTACACTGCCACCGTGAATAGCCAGTGAACATCTCAATCGCTTGACTGTCGGCTCAAACGAATCACTACTGTACACCGCCAAAATTAAACTCAAGATACCTCCTATAAGTCTGAATAACTTCATCTCATCTAACTGTAAGCTCTCATCCTTATCTTGATCACGGATACCCGGCCACCAGCCGGGTATAACCTCCCTGATTATGATTAACCGCCTGACTACGATGTTATTTCCGAAATCCACCGGTCTTCCCTCGAGCCCTGACCGACACTCAAGGCTCGAATCATTCCGCCCATCACCCGCAGCAACCTGCAAACAACCAGGAACAAACCTGCCAGGCCACTCTCTTTTCCAGGATGAGGTCCTTGACCAACCAGGAAAATCTTGCCATTTTGTTACCTTTCCTTCGTTTTAGGAGGACATGCGACAAAAAGGTCTGTAACCGGCACCCTCTTTTCTCGCATCAACCTCTCACAAAATTTGTAAAATCAAGCAGTTCCCGTAAAAACACCCTGTCCAGATCGTCCTGGCATGAAACTTGATATGAGAGAGGTCAGCGGAAAAGAATATTTTTGCAAGGCGTTATCCCTTTTTGCAATAACGTTGATCAGCAGGATCTCTTATGACCAGACACAAACAATGCCCACGGGAATCTTCTGACGAGTTGCACGGTTCTCTGGGCTGGCCCGAACTGGAAGGGCCAGCCATTGATCTTCTGGAAGCGATAGCCCAGCATTGTTCCATCAACCAGGCCGCCAAGGCAGTCGGTCTGAGTTACAAGTCGGCCTGGGAGCACGTGGAGACCCTGAACAACCTCTCCGCTCAGGATCTTGTGATAAGAATGGTTGGCGGTTCCGGAGGCGGAGGCACAGTCCTTACCGATGCCGGCCGCCAGTTTCTTGATAAGGCCCAGATTCTGCGCCGGGAATTCAAGCGATTTATGACGTTCTTTGCCGGAAATCCCCAAGAGGCATTACAGGCACTCAAAACGATGCGGAGATTCGAGATGAAATTGAGCGCGCGCAACATCTGGGCCGGCCAGGTCACCACGATCAAGGCGGGAGCAATAAACAGCGTCGTTGAGGTGGCCTTGAAAGGCAAAGACTCCATTACCTCCGTTATTACCAACAACAGTGTGGAGCGGCTTGGACTCCAGCCCTGTACCGAAGTACTCGCCATCGTCAAGGCTTCATCGGTTCTTGTCGGGCGCAATCTCCACCAAGACCAGCTGTCGGCCGGCAACATCCTGGCCGGCACGGTGGCCAATATTGTTACCGGTGCGGTCAACGATGAGGTGACGATCCTGCTTGCCGGCGGCATTACCGTTACCGCGATTATTACCAGGGAGGGTGTTCAGCATCTGGAACTGATCCCCGGAGTTGAGGCCTGCGCCATAATCAAGGCGTCGAGCGTTCTTCTGGCCATTGCCTGAAAAATCAACGATTCGCTAACCAACATTCCAAAGGAGAAGAATATGTTTCATTTCCCTTACATCCTATTTGTCGTATTTATCTTTATTGGCCTCCAATATCTACTGGAAGTCCGCATAGGCAGCTCCATCTGCATGTATGACGGCGAATCGGGACTCTTGTCTCCGGCCTGCCCGCCCAGGAAAAGCTCTGCCTGTCAATTTATGGGAATAGCCGTGCCCTTACAGCTTGGAGCTATCGGCCTGCCTCTGCTCGCCTGCGATCTCCTCTCAGGTATTCTGTTGATCATGCTGTCTCTATTTTTGTTTTGCCTGTGCAGAAAGAAATTATCGACCCAAAAACGGCAGTTGGAAATAGTGCTTTTGCAATAACTTCTTGCATGGCCAGATTTTTTCCCTCACCCCGACCCTCTCCCAAAAGGAGAGGGAGCTTTCTCCCTTCTCCCTGAGGGAGGAGGGCTGGGGATGAGGGGGAGAGGTATTTACATTATGAAGCAACTGCCGTTTTTAAGATCAACACAAACAAAATCGTCAGCAAGCAAACCTCTCATTTCTGCCATAAAAGCAAAGGATAACAACATGAATTATCAACAAATATTAAAAACAAACGATCAATCGGAACAGAGCAACAACGGATTTCGTATCTGCGGCAGGGTGAAAACGCCCCTTATCTTCAGCATTGAAAAACTCCGGGCCATGGAGGCAGTAGAGGCAGACGACCTGCTCCTGACCTGTGGCAGTGGCGGGCCCAAAGGCCGCATCAATCAATGCCGGGGAGTATTGCTGGCAGATATCATCCACAGGTCCAACGTCCTGATTACTGATCATAATGACACCAAAAAGATGTTCATTATTGCCTCATCGGATGATGGGTACAAAACGGTTTTTTCATGGCAGGAGGTCTTTAACACGTCAGTCGGTGACGGCATCATGGTCCTGCTCGAAAAGGATGGCAAACCTCTTTATAACGGCAATGGCCCGGTAGACCTTTTCTCGGCCAAGGACTATCTGACCGGACCTCGTTATGTAAAAGAGCTGGCAGATGTTGAAATTATCATGGTGGAGTGATTGTAATTTTTTATTGCTCATCGTTATCTTTGATGGTCTCGCAAAAAGTCAAAAAAGCCTGTCATCCTATGCTTGAAAGCGAGAAATCTTTCTTCTTAAGCACTGGGTACTATTAAGATTTCTCCCGATGGTCGAAATGACATGGTGACAGTCTGGACTTTTTGCGAGATTGTCATTCTTCCCTTTCCAAAAAACAGCGCATGTTGACGGCATGAGTACACCATCAACATGCACGCCCTTACTCCTTCGGACTGTATGTCCTGATCATGTCGATGCTGGCCCAGTCATAGTAGGTATTGATATTTGTGCCGTCTGCTCCATCTTCCGATATGCGGACAAACTCCCCCAAAAAGATGACGGCGGAGTCATACATCTTTCCCTCGTTAATCTGCAGGGTAACTCCCTTGCGCAGTTTCCTCGACAACGTGCCGTGGACCGGCATTGAGGCATATTCAAATATTTTTTCCCAAGTTTCTTTCATGCTGCCATCCTCCTTGTGTCCTATGGTTTATCCAGCCTATCTCATCACTGCAGAAAGGTCCGCAGACAGATGAGTTCCGTCGTATGCCAGCCCAGGCTCCGGTAGAAATCAAGAGCCGGGACATTGTTGCGGTCGGCCAAAAGTTGCAGGCGCGACACCTTATTCGCTTTGGCCCAGTCGCTGATCGCTGCCATCAGCAGGCGGCCCACCCCACGCCCGCGCCACCGCTCATCGACCACCACATCTTCAACCAGCAGGGACAGACCGCCCTCTGCCGTCGAGACCAGCAACTGCCCGCTGCACATGCCGATCACCAGACCTTCAGCCTCGGCCACCAACACACGGCCACGCTCGTTTTCAAGCATTAAAGAAAGACCCCGCCGCTGCTTCGGCTCATCAAAGACAAAATCCTCTTCGATAGAAAAAAGCGCTGCCAGTAAAGAGACCAGGCTGTCAAGGTCAGCAGGTTCTGCGCTTCGCATTCTCACCTTAACGTCATCAGACATGGTTTCTCTTCCCGGTGACTGTCAGCTCATGCAATAAAATTGCATAAACCGGGTTAATCTGGTTCCCATGCGGCGCATGGGAACCAGAAAAGATTTCTCCCGATGGTCGAAATGAACTGTGACAGTCTGGACCTTTTGCGAGATTGTCACAGTTGTTGTTCCACCAATGCCTGTAACCGTCCGGCCAGACCCAGCATAACAGGAATTTCCTCCATGGCCGGCCCGGTGATATTGAACGTATCGACATCACAGATCTCCTGATATTGATCAAGATTCAAGAGCCCCTCCCGAATGTCTGACATGGCGCCGGGAAAGGCCTCATCCATGGCCTCGACTAGATCTTTCATGGTGTGGTTGTTAGGCAATTTGCCCTGGCACATCAGGGCGGTCATGACGAACTTTTCAATGGCCATGGCAATAATGTTGTACAGGATCACGGTGGTGAAGGCCTTTTTGTGCTGCGCATAGGCGGCTGACGCGGTCTTGAGGAAGGCCTTGCCCTCACCCCAGAAATCTTCCCATCCCTGAATGGGCTGGGCCTTTTTGAGGTCGGATAGAGAAAAGTTGGGAGTCGGTTTCATGGCAATATGCCTCTTTTATTGCTGTTGAAGAAGGCTGAATGATCTGCCAACGCTGTTATGTTACCAGGGCATCCCCTGCAATTTATAATTCTTCTGCCTTGCTGAGAGCATAGATGTCTCGCCACCTGGCGCCACAGGTTCCACAAAACATGGACACCTGCATCTTGCCAGCCTTCATCTTTTCCGGCGACGCACTGGCCTTGATGGCGGTGGAACCGCATTTGGGGCAGTTTTCTCCATTGGACTCCAGGTATGATTTGAAGGTCATCGCTTCCCTCTTTTTTGTTCATCGCGCCTCATTCCGGCAAAAACCTATGAGGCGATCAGATACTCTGCCGCCGGTTCCCCATCCTCGATACCATCGAGAATGGCATCAATGGCCTCGGTACTGCTTACCCCTTTAAACCACCAGTTTTCCGGCTGAACCACCATGATCGGGCCGGACTCACACTGCTTGAGGCAAGTGGTGGCTGTGACCAGACAGTCAAGACCGCGGTCAAGAATTTCTTCCTCAAGATACTGGAGGAAACCATCGGTCTGCTTGTGGCAGAGGCCTTTTTTATCGCCCGCCACCCGAAAACTCTGACAGACAAGGATTTGTCGATCTGGAATTGCCATTTTTCTCTCCTTTTTCATGTTAATAAAAAAAATTTCAAACCGCCGGAGCAGATCATTTTTTACGGCATTTTTTCCCTTTTCCGCCGCCGCCATACAGGACTTCAACCGAACCTTCAATATTGTCCTCGGTAAGCAGAACACTGATACCATGGCTGCTTAACACCTTTCTGGGACTCTCGCCGGCGCTTGCTGCCAGGAGCACAAAACAATCTTTCAGGGTATCAGCCAGGATCTCCCAGCGAGAGGCGCCGGCCCCAGGCTCAGGAAGGGTGCGGGTGCCAAGCAGACAAACAAGTCCATCTTCCCTCGGGCCATAGATCAGCGCCGTTATGGCATGGCCAAGGTGGAGATCAACCTCCATACCGTTGGAGCTGACCAGTGCCACATTAGGGCGATCAACACTGGGCTTGGGCAGCGTTGAAGCCGCTGAACAGCAACTCTTTCCGGAGGGATCAGCCATCCTATCGGCTTGGATCTTCTCAGGGACTGCCAGAATGGTCATATATTTTGCCACCTGGTTACGAATGCTGGTCATCAGTTCATGACTCGGCCGTTCAAGCATCTCTTCCTCTTCCGTGGTCGGATCAAAGGGCAGCAATGCCATGGATTTCACCCCCAGGGCCGCCATGGTCCCGGCAATTTGCTCCACGTGCTCGTCATTATACCCCGGATAGATCGTGGTTCTGACCTGCACATCGCATCCGGCCTGCAGAAAGGCCGCGACACTCCTTATCTGTTCCTCCAGGAGCACCCCGGCTGCCGTGAATAACGGAATGGTTTTGATACCGGGACGGATCCAGGCATACAATCTCTTCACCACTTCCAGATCAACACCATCCACCAACAGGGTAACATGGCTGACACCGGCCTTGACCAGTCGCTCGACAGACTGCTCGCCTCCCAACCCCAGAGTGATAATCCCCAGATCCATTGCCGGATATTTCTCCCGCACCAGACGCAATGTATCAAGGGTCGGACCCAGATCAACCAACGGATCACCGGGACCACTTATGTTCACCCCATCAATCTTTTCACCCTTGTCCAGAAGATCATCGAGCCAGGCCAGCGCCTGTACCGGGATCATCGCCTGGCTGGACTCTTGGGTCGAGGCAAAGCGGATACGGTTATTGGCACGCGGCGCCACCGGCAAATTCACCCATCGCCCCTGCGGGGAATGGGGATGGGTAGCGGAACAGGAACACGAGGTTTGAGAAAGAGGTGTCATTTTTATTCAATGGTTAAGATGATTACAATTCAGAGCCTCTTTAAGCCCCCCTTTGGGAAATGGGGATTGAGGGGGATTTCAATTTATCCTGACAAATCCCCCCTGACCCCCATTTTCCATGGGGGGAAAATCAGTTCCCTGTTTTTTCTTACAGAACAAGTTCAAACTTCGACTCAGGATCATCCCGGTCCTTACGATCCTGGATGACACCCAGGATCTTCTCCAGCAGCCGCAGCGCCCCCTTATAGCCGACCGTCGGGAAATACTGATGGCCCTGCCGGTCAAGGATGGGAAAGCCCCAGCGCACCAGCGGAATATCCTCGTCCCTGGCGATATACTTGCAGTAGGTGTTGCCGATAATCAGATCCACCGGCTCGTTCTTGATCCACTGGTGGAGCAGGAACATATCGCCCTTGGCCCTGACATTGACCGCAAAAGGCATGTCCTTGGTAATCTCCAGGATCCGCCGCTCAAATTCCTTACCGGGCGTACCGGTAACAATGTGGATCGGGCACATGTCCATGGAGACCAAAAATTCAGTCATGGCAATGAGTTGATCAGGATCTCCCACCAGCGCTACCTTTTTGTGGTACAGATACTGATGCATATCAGAGATCATATCCACCAGCTGCCCCCGTTCCAGGGACAATTCATCCGGCACTGAAACACCGGCGATAATACGCAGGGCATCAATAAACCGGTCCGTGGCTTTCAGACCAAACGGCATATCCAGCACCTGACAGGGAACTTTGTTCTTGGTATCGAGTTCATGGGCCGCCGCGGCGGAGCACCATTCGCCCAGGGCCAGGGTGCCGATGGAATCACCTGCGGATATAAGCTCGGCCACCGTGGTGCCGCCATCCGGAAACATCTTGTACTCCCCGGACAGGGGGCCGTTTAAAACACCAGAGGTGTCAGGAAACATGATGGTCTTGACGCCGATCATCGTGGTCAGCCTCTTGATCTCTTCCATGTCCGACGGTTCCACCCAGCCGGGGATAATATTGACCTTGCCGTTCTTCTTGCCGGTGGTCTCAGCAAGGCCTGCCATGGATTTGACCATGGTCGAAAACCCCGTGACATGCGACCCCACATAACTGGGGGTGGAGGCGCTGATCATATACTTGCCCTCGGGAATCTTGCCCTCGGTGATCGCCTTCTTCCTGATCTGTTTGAGATCGTCGCCAATGGTCTCGGAAAGACAGGTGGTATGGGCGGCGATAATCACGGGATTATAGACGGCAAAGATATTTTCAATGGCCTGCAACATATTGGCCTGACCGCCGAAGACCGACGAGCCTTCCGTAAAGGAACTGGTGGCCGCGGAGACCGGCTCCTTGTAATGCCTGGTCAAGGTGCTCCGATGATAGGCGCAGCAGCCCTGAGAACCATGACTGTGCGGCAGGCAGCCATGGATGCCCAGTGCGGCATACATGGCCCCGATGGGCTGGCAGGTCTTGGCCGGATTGATCATCAAGGCGCTGCGCTCGGTTATTTCTTTTGGTGTGTGTCGTAATAGCATGATTTACCTCGACAAATAAGTGGTTGAATACGCAAAGAACTTGTAAACGCTCAGCAAGAGGATGGCTAAGCCAAAAGGGCCAAAGACGAGGCGCGCAAGTCCTGAGGAATGAGGCGTACTTTTGGGTACGTCGCAATGACGAAGGATGCAGCGCAACGAAGTATTTGGCCCTTTTCGCGACGCCATCCTATTCCCATCCATAGGTGGCAGATAATTGGGGATTGTCCTGCCAAGGGGCCTTCATATAGCTCCAGACCTTGCTGTTCACCAGGCGATCGATTTCCTGATAAAAGTTGATCGCCCCCTCAAAACCGGCATACGGCCCGCCTGAATCATAGCTGTGCAACTGCTTCATGGGCACGCCCAGCTTCTGGATGGAATATTTTTCCTTGATTCCAGCACAGAAGATATCCGGTTTCATCAGCTCCACCAGCTTTTCCGCCTCGTACTGATTGAGATCATCAATAATGAGGGTGCCGTTTTCCATATCAGGGGCCAACCCGTCATAATGTTTGAACTTGTAGCCGGCATTTTCCAGCGCCTTGATCTCTTCGGCACTTTTGCGTGGGTTAAAGCGGTTTGCATCAGCCTCGACCTCCAGCTCTTCAATGTTCCGGCTGTCCGCATCCACCTTGAGATCAGGAATAACCTGCCGTCCCTCATAGTCATCACGATGACCAAACTCATATCCGGCGGAGATGACCCTCATCCCCATCTCGTTAAACAGCTCCTTGTAATGATGGGCCCGGGAGCCGCCCACGAACATCATCGCCGTCTTGCCCTCAGTACGGGTGCGGACATCGGTGCGGGCCGCCAGGACCTTCGGCATCTCTTCAGTAATAACCTCCTCAACCCGATCGATGAATTCCTGATCGCCAAAGTACTGGGCGATCTTGCGCAACGACTTGGCCGTGGCATCGGCGCCGATAAAATTCACCTTGATCCAGGGGATGCCAAATTTAGTCTCCAGCATGTCGGCTACATAATTAATGGAGCGGTGGCACATGACGGCATTCAGGTCGGCTTTATGGGCCGAGGCGAACTGGTCATAGGTGGAGTTGCCCGAAAAGGTGGCAATATTGGTGATGCCGCATTTTTTGAAGATGCGGTCGATCTCAAAGCCATCACCGCCGATGTTGTACTCACCCAGCAGGTTGATCTTGTATTTGCCCGGTTTCTCCGCATCATTTTCGCCGACGATATGCTTGAAGACCTGGTTGTTGGCGATATGATGGCCGGCAGACTGGGAAACACCCTTGTACCCTTCGCAGGAAAAGGCATAAACATTGCAGTCACCGAATTTTTCCTTCATCCTTTTGGTCACGGTATGGATATCATCACCGATCAGACCCACCGGACAGGTGGCGAAGACGGCAATCGACCGGGGATGAAAGAGGTCATAGGCCTCCTGAATGGCGGCCGCCAACTTTTTCTCGCCACCAAAGATGATATCCGAATCCTGCATGTCGGTACTGAAGCAGTAATTCATATAGTTCTCACCATCCAGCCCGGCATCCGTCTGGTTCCTGCGGGTCAGCCAGGCGTAAAAGCTGCAGCCGATGGGACCATGCACCAGATTGACGATATCCCGGGTCGGGCCCATGATAACGCCCTTGCATCCGGCATAGGTACAGCCGCGCATGGTGATAATTCCGGGTGTGGTGCGAACGTTGGCCGTAATCTCGGGCGTTTCGTTCCCCTGGGCCTCATTGATCATGATCTGTTTGGAGCGCTTGCGGGCCACCTTCGACGGGTACTTCGCCAACAGCTCCGCCTTGACATGGGCAGGATCCCATTGCACGATTTTTTTCTTGGTTGTTGTTGCCATTTCACCTACTCCTTATTCTGAAAAGGTATTTCGTCGTTGAGAAGACGGTCTTCATCCACCTGGGGAATTGATGGGCACGTCCTGTCGGCCTTTGCCCATCCTACTGCTGGTTCCCGTCTCAGCCAGCGCTACACCTGAATTTATTAAACGATGGACTTCAGACCCGTCTCTCCGGTACGAACCCGGACCGCATCGGCCACCGGCAGGACAAAGATCTTGCCGTCACCCGGCTTGCCAGTCTGATTGGTCTTAATGATCGCCTCGACCACATCACTGACCAGCTCATCTTTCACCACCACCGTCACCATCCGTTTGGCATACAACTTGCCTTTCTCGCCAAGGAGGGAGGCTGCCTCTTCATAGCCCTGATTCGCCCCCTCAAGGACAGGCATATTGACAAAACCCTTGCCGCGGCCATGGGCCTCATGGGCAAAGAAGGCGTCAATACCGGCATCAGTCAGGGCCTGCTTGGTCTGATTCATCATATTGATGCGCACTATCGCAATCACCTCTTTCATACCGGCCCCCTTTCGGATTCAAATTCCGTCTCCTTGACCCCGGAGCTGATGGTGTAGGCCTCCTCCACATCACTGACAAAGATCTTACCGTCACCAAAAGCACCCTTCACTCCGGACTTGGCTGTTTTCATGATGGTATCCAGGACAAAATCCTTATCCGCCGGATTGATCACGCTCATCAGCATGACCTTGGGAATCTCATCATAGGTAACATCGCCGATCTTGATGCCGCGCTGCTTGCCGCGTCCCGCCACAGCGTATTTGGTGACAGAGGGAAATCCAGCATCCATAAGGGCTGCAAGGATCTTGTCCGCTTTCTCTGGTCTGACAATGGCTCTAATCATGGTTAACATGGTTATTTCTCCTATATATTTAATAAGTTGTAGTGTGCGGATCACAGGGAGAGGCAAGAGACGAAAGGTTCAAAGAAACGATTAGCTGACTGGCTGCACCTTCCCCTCTTTAACCTTGCCCCTTGTGCCTTTATGCCTTCCCTCAATTCATAAGTCCAAAATCCATGAGCAATTTTTCCAGCTCTTCCATCTCCAGCGGTTTGGGGATCACAAACATCTTGTTTTCATCAATAGCCTTGGCCAGACCTCGATAATGGTCGGCCTGCGGCACATCGGGGTTCCACTCAATGACGGTCTTGCGGTTGATCTCCGCCCGCTGCACATCATTATCGCGAGGTACGAAGTAGATCATCTGGGTGCCGAGCATCTTGGCCAACTCCTCGATCATCTCCTTTTCGTTGTCAACGGCCCGGGAATTGCAAATCAGGCCGCCAAGGCGGACAGCGCCGGATTGAGCAAACTTCATAATCCCCTTGCAGATGTTGTTGGCCGCATACATGGCCATCATCTCACCGGAACAGACGATATAGATCTCCTCGGCCTTGCCGTCACGAATAGGCATGGCAAACCCGCCGCAGACCACGTCGCCCAGAACATCATAAAAGGCATAATCAAGCGCCTCACTCTCGGCATAAGCGCCGAGGGATTCCAGCATATTGATGGAGGTGATGATACCGCGGCCGGCACAACCAACGCCGGGCTCGGGTCCACCTGATTCAACACACCAGGTATCGCCATATCCCTTCTTGCGGATGTTCTCGAGCAACACGTCTTCGCCTTCCTCGCGCAGACTGTCAAGAACCGATTTTTGGGCGAGTCCGCCCAGCAGTAAACGGGTGGAGTCGGCCTTGGGGTCGCAGCCGACGACCATGATTTTTTTGCCCATCTGCGCCAATCCGGCCACCGTGTTCTGGGTCGTGGTTGACTTGCCGATGCCGCCTTTGCCGTAAATTGCCACTTTTCTCATCATGCCGGTATCTCCTTGTAATTAGGTTAAAGTTTGCACAGCCTGTGAAGAACAAAATGCCTTGAAAATGTTCTGTCCTGAAAGCAAACCGTATCTTGTCTTGCCATGACTATTACAAAGGCTGTGCCAAAAACCCAAAAAAGCGTAGTTCCCTTACCAACAAGGATTGCCGCGGCATCAGCCGACAGGACACACGAATATGTCCAACAATCCATTTTGTGCAGAAGATGACAATTTGAGGCGGAAGCGACAATTTGGTAGAAAAGAGGGGGGAAAAAACAGGGTGAGCCACGGATATTGATTCGGTACTGACGATTACAAAATTAGAATTTTTCTTCACCGGTAATTACTATAGCAACATCCACTGATTACTTGTAATATCAATAAAGAAGCTCAACTAAACAATCAGCTAAAAGGAGGCGCTGACCATGAAATAACCACGAGATAAATAACGGGTTCATCTTTACTTGCAAAGAAACAATAAATGATAGAGAATTTTATAAAAGCTGACAGGACAAAAATCGACACATTTACAGATACATTTTTCGCGACAAAGATATATCCATCTAATAAAACAGGAGAAGTCATATGAGACAAATATCCGCGATAGTGATGTTCCTGGTAATTCTGATCTACTCTCTACAAGCACACGCAAATCCCGTAACCCGTTACGACGCCGCCAGCAACACAACCCGGATACTCAGTGAAGGTCCTCTGTACTGGGAAAGTTATGCCTTTGGCGAAGGGGGGAAGACATTCAAGGCCAAATGCCAAAGTTGCCACAACGGCAACGATAAAAGCACCCCCTTTCTCTGGTCAGAATCGAAAAACCAGGATGCCTGGAACAGGGTTTTTTCCACCCGCTATCCCAAGTGCGCCCAGAATGGCTCCTGGAAGGGAATCAGTGATGAGCAGTTACGCATGGTCAACGATTACCTCTGGCGCTTTGCGGACAACGTCGTAGAAAATGTCTGCCGTGGCTGAAACTAATTTTTGTTTCCCAGGTTGGGAAGCATAGCAGGCGAAACGACTCAGTGTTCACGACAAGGCCTCCAGCCCGATAGCGCATCAGGCCATGGAGGCCTTGTCTTTTGTCATCAATAATGAGCTGATGACCATCAAACGACATCACATCAAACATAAAGATCTGCCCCCATCACCTCTGCACACTATTCATTGAAAAAGGATCCTCCATGAAAAGGAAACTTCCCGCTTTATTGCTCCTGATCGCCTTCCTCACCGGCGGCGCCTATTACTGGAATCGGCAGCGACAGGAACCGGCTACCAAAGACCTTCTGACCCTCTATGGTAATGTGGATATCCGCAAGGTGGATCTCGGATTCCGGGTCGGGGGAAAGGTTTCTGCGATCGCCTTTGAAGAAGGAAATCGGGTGCAATCCGGGCAGGACATCGCCCATCTGGAAGATGCCCCTTATCAGGATGAATTAAAGCTGGCGCTGGCCCAGCAGGAACAGGCAGCGGCGAATCTGGCGAAGATGGAGGCCGGTAGCCGGCCCCAGGAGATTGCCCAGGCCGAGGCCCTGGTGCGGGAAAGGCAGGCCACGGCCTCCAATCTGGAGATCGAGCGGCAACGCATGGAAACCCTTCTGAAAAGCCATGCCATTGCCCGCGAGTTGTTCGACAATGTCGATGCCAATCTCACTGAGGCCAAGGCCCGCCTGGCGACTGCCCAAGAAGGGTTGAAACTGGCCCGCGAAGGATTCCGGGCCGAGGACATCAAGGCGGCGCGGGCCGCCCTGCAGGCCGCCGAGGCGCACACCGCCACCGCCCATACCCGGCTGGACGACACCGTGTGCAAGGCCCCGGACACCGGTATCATCCTGACCAGGGTGGTGGAACCGGGGGCCATTGTCAACACCGGTCAGACCGTACTCACCCTCTCCCTCGACTCTCCGGTATGGATTCGCGCCTATATCGAGGAACCGGATCTGGGGCACATCTTCCCGGGAATGGCGGCGCAGGTGATTACCGATTCCCGGCCGCAACAACCCTATGCCGGACATGTGGGCTCCATCTCACCCGAGGCGGAATTCACCCCCAAGACCGTGCAGACCCAGGAATTACGGACGCGATTGGTCTATCAGGTGCGCATTATTGCCGACAACCCGGACCATGGATTGCGCCAGGGGATGCCGGTCACCATCAAACTCCGGACCAACGAACAGGTGAAGGATTCTGCAGCAAGCCATGGCCGATGATTCACTGGTCATTAAAGGCTTGAGCTACAGCTACGGCGCCCATCTGGTGCCGGCCCTCGCCGAGCTGTCGGCGACGATCCGTCCCGGCATCGTCACCGGCCTGGTTGGCCCGGACGGCGCCGGCAAGACGACCCTGATGCGGCTGATGACCGCGCTGCTCCTGCCGACATCGGGCCGCCTTACCGTCTTTGGTCTCGACACCGGCACCAGCGCCGACCAGCTGCACGAGATTATCGGCTACATGCCCCAGAAATTCGGCCTCTACGAGGACCTGTCCGTTATCCAGAACCTGCGCCTTTACGCCGATCTCCGCAATGTGCCCGAAAGCGGTCGCCAGCAGCTGTTTGCACGGCTGCTGGCATTTACCGGCCTGGAATCCTTCCAGAAACGGCTGGCCGGACGGCTCTCCGGCGGCATGAAACAGAAACTGGGCCTGGCCTGCGCCCTGATCCGCAAGCCGCGCCTGCTGCTGCTCGATGAGCCGAGCGTCGGCGTCGACCCGGTCAGCCGCCGGGAACTGTGGCGCATGGTGCAGGAACTGGTGGACAAGGAGACGGCGGTCATCTGGTCCACCGCCTATCTTGACGAGGCGGAACTGTGCCAGGAGGTCCTGCTCCTCGATGGCGGACGGCTGCTCTTTGCCGGGCCGCCCGGGCAGTTGACGGAACGGGTGGCCGACCGCTGTTTCCTGGTCCAGGGAATTTCCGGCAACCGCCGCCAGGTGTTGGCCAGGGCCCTGCAACTGCAGGAGGTGCAGGATGGCATTGTCCAGGGGCAGAATGTGCGCATCGTCCTGCGCGCCGGTCAAAACCAGCCAACTCTTTCTCTCCTCAATGCCGGAGCTGACGCTTATTTGACACCCGTCCCCCCCCGCTTTGAAGACGCCTATGTCGATGCACTAGGCGGTGGCCCCGGCGGAAACTCGGCGCTGGCCGCTGCCATGGCCCCTTTGCCAAATGATCAGGCGATAACGGTTGAAGCCAAGGGACTGACCAAACGTTTCGGCGACTTTATTGCTGCCCAGGACGTCAGCTTCGCCATCCGCCGGGGCGAGATCTTCGGCCTGCTCGGCCCCAACGGCGCCGGTAAATCAACCACCTTCAAGATGATGTGCGGCCTGCTGTGGCCGACCAGCGGCACCGGCCGGGTAGTCGGCCTCGATCTGCAGCAGGCACCGGGCCAGGCCCGCTCCCACCTAGGGTACATGGCCCAGAAGTTCTCCCTCTACGGCGATCTTTCCGTCCGTCAGAATCTCGATTTCTTTTCCGGGATCTACGGTCTGGCCGGGGCCCGGCAGAAAGAGACGGTCACCCGCATGATCGACATCTTCGGCCTGCACCCACACCTGAGCGATTCGGCCAAGGATCTGCCCCTGGGCTTCAAACAGCGTCTGGCCCTCGCCTGTTCCGTCATGCACGAACCGGCGGTGCTCTTTCTCGATGAACCGACCTCAGGCGTTGACCCCCTGACCCGCCGGGAATTCTGGACCCATATCAACGGACTGGTCGAGCACGGGGTAACGGTCCTGGTCACTACCCACTTCATGGACGAGGCGGAGTACTGCGACCGGATCGGCCTTGTCTACCGGGGCCGGATGATCGCCACCGGCCCGCCCGATGAACTGAAGTCGCAGGCCCAAAGCCCGCAAATACCGTACCCAACCCTGGAAGAGGCCTTTATCGCCCTGCTCCAGCAGTGGGATGCCAGCCATGAGGAGCTGCCATCATGAACAACCGCCTGCAACGCATGAGTGCCCTCATCCGTAAGGAGTTCATCCAGATCCGACGTGATCCCAGCAGCCTGCTGATCGCCTTTGTCCTGCCGGTGATCCTGCTGTTTCTCTACGGATTCGGCGTTTCCCTTGATGCCAAGGAGGTCAAAATCGGGGTGACACTCCAGGACCCAGGCAAAGAAGGGAACGGCCTGGCGGCGGCCTTTCTCGCCAGCCCCTATTTCCGGGCCCGGATCAGCCATGACGAAGGGCTCCTCGAACAGGAGCTGGTGGCCGGCCGTCTGCGGGGACTGGTGGTGATTCCCGAGAACTTTTCCCGGCTGGTGGAAAAAGGCGGCGGCGCGGCCAGACTGCAGGTCATTGCCGACGGCAGCGAGGCCAATACCGCCAACTATGTCCAGAACTACGCCCAGGGGGTAGTCAACACCTGGTGGGCCATGCACCAGCGGGATCACGGTCTGCCCAGCCAGAAAGGGGTGCAGCTGATGACCCGCATCTGGTTCAACCCGGAGCTTACCAGCCGCAACTCCCTGCTGCCGGGGGCCCTAGCCATCATCATGGCCATCATCGGCACCCTGCTTACCGCCTTGGTCGTGGCCCGGGAATGGGAGCGGGGCACCATGGAGGCGCTGATGGCCACGCCGGTTGCCATCAGCGAACTCATCATCGGCAAGCTGCTCCCCTATTTCATCCTGGGGATGCTGGCCATGCTCGGCAGTGTGGCTATTTCCGTGACCCTGTTCGACCTGCCCTTCCGGGGATCTCTGCCCGCCCTGCTGCTCAGTTCCGGGGCCTTTCTCCTGGCCGCCCTCGGGCAGGGGCTGCTGATCTCCTCGGCCGCCAAAAATCAGTTCATCGCCGCCATGGTCGCCCTGATCACCGGGTTTCTGCCCGCCTTTCTCCTCTCCGGATTTATCTTCGAGATCGCCTCCATGCCGCCCATGGTCCGTGCCCTGACTCACATTATCCCGGCCCGCTATCTGGTGACCAATCTCCAGACCCTGTTCCTGGTGGGAGATGTCTGGTCGCTGCTGCTCCCCAATGTCGGTATCCTGCTGCTGCTGGCGGCCGTGCTCTTTTTTCTCACCGCCAGGAAAACCGTCAAACGCCTGAGGTAAGCCATGTTCAACCGCATCCGCGCCCTGATCATCAAGGAACTGCTGGCCCTTCTGCGGGACAAGAAAAGCCGCATGGTCCTCATCGTCCCGCCGCTGGTCCAGCTTTTCATCTTCTCGTTTGCCGCCACCCAGGAGGTCAAGAACCAGACCCTGGCCATCCTCAACCAGGACCACGGCGGACCGGCCTGGACCCTGGAGCAGGACTTCACGGCAGCCGCCACCTTCAGCAAGGTGATCCGCCTGCAACGGCCGGAAGAAATCCCGGCCGTGATCAACGAGCAGCAGGCCATCGCCGTCCTCTGGATCCCGCCGGATTTTTCCCGCGACCTGGCCCGCGGGCAGGCCCCCCAGGTCAGCTTCATCCTGGATGGCCGCAAGACCAATGCCGCCCAGATCGTCCAGGGCTATGGTGTACGGATCATCAACAGCTACCGGGACAAACTGGCCGCGGGCACCGGGCAGCAGTCAGGCGTCACCCTGGTGGCACGCAACTGGTTCAATCCCAATCTCGATTTCCGCTGGTTCACCGTGCCGAGTCTGGTCTGTATCCTGACCACGGTCATCGGCCTGATCGTCACCGGGCTTTCGGTAGCCAGGGAGCGGGAAATGGGCACCTTTGAGCAACTGCTGGTCTCGCCCCTGCACCCGCTGGAGATCCTGGTAGGCAAGGCCCTTCCCGCCCTCCTGGTAGCCATGGCCGAAGGAGGCCTGATCGTGCTCATTGGCGTCTTTCTGCTGCAGGTCCCCTTTAACGGATCCCTGCCTTTGCTCTTTGCCAGCATGGGGGTCTTCCTGCTGGCCATCATCGGGGTCGGCCTCTTCGTCTCCTCCCTGGCCATGACCCAGCAGCAGGCGGTGCTCGGCAGTTTTCTGTTTCTGGTCCCGGCCACCATTCTTTCCGGCTTCGCCAGCCCCATCGAAAACATGCCGCACTGGCTGCAGACCATCTCCTACGCCAACCCCTTACGCTACTTCATGACCATTGCCCGCGGCATCTTTCTAAAAGACATACCGGCGGCCGTTGTCTGGGGCCAAACCTGGCCCATGGCCATCATTGCCTGCGTGACCCTTTCCATGGCGACCTGGCTGTTCAAAAAACGGATGGAGTAAACGAAAGAAGAGCTTCGTGAGTGTACTTTTTTCATTTATCATGCTATCTTTTTTGGAGAGGAACTATACACAAACATTGAGAAGTTTTCGGCAACACCATCAGACAACCTTAACACACAACCAATCATCATGAGTTTTCCAAAAGTCCTGTTCAAGGTCACTGAAAATAACAAATGCCCCCTCTTCAGTTTCGGAGACACCTTCAGCGTAACCGGTATCACCATCTCCATGACCAACGAAGAGGAGAACACCCTTTTCAGCACGGTCATCATCACCTCCCCGCTCGACAAGGAAAAATGCAAAGTCCTGAGCAGTGACTTGGCCAAGATCCTGATCCAGTACGAACGGGCGGAGAAGATCCCGGTCTGTCTGATCACCTGTAGTGGCTGCACGGGCTCACTCCGTCTGGAAAACTATAAAGATAACAGCCTGGAAGATCTGGAATTTGACAATAACTCCAACCCCGCAGAGATGGACTCCATATTGCACTTGCTCCGTGATTTCGCCTTCTTCAAAAGCATCAACGAAAAGGATGTAAAAAAGGTGGCACAGCACTTCAAGATTAACAAGTTCAAGGCGAATGACATTGTTATCCGCAAAGGAAGCCCTGGCGGCAATTTTTATATCATCGCCAAAGGAAGTGTGAATGTGATTAACAAGGTGGGCATCTCCATCTCCACCTTGAAGCAAGGTGATGTCTTTGGTGAGATGAGCCTGATCTGTAACGATCCTGTCAGCGCCACCATCCAGGTCTGCGAGCCGACAGTCATCCTCTACATCGACCGGAAAAACTTCCTGAAAATTCTCGATCAATATCCCGCCATCCAACTCTACTTCACCCGCTTGATGGCAAAACGGCTCAGCAAGTCCAACATGATTCGGGCTCAGGACCTCTCTTCAGGGATGATCGGTAACCTTGCCGAAATCCCGCCCGAGGCCCTTTTCCAGATCCTCAACATGAACCAGAAGACCGGAATCCTGACTATCACTGAGCTTCCCAAAGGTTCGGCCCGCTTTTCTTTCCGACAGGGAGCCCTTATTAAGGCCAAATATGACGATATTATTGGTGAAGGGGCCTTTTACGAAATCCTCCAAGAGCCGGAAGGGCGATTCCGCTTTACTCCAGGCATTCCGACTGAGGAGTTTGAAATTCCAGAAATCGGTTATTTCATGAAACTCCTCATGGAAGGGATGCGCCGTCTGGACGAAGGACGCAACCAAAACATTAACTGATAAACGAGCCTTTCGCCTCACGGTTGCTGGCGGACAACCGCGTCTTCTTCCTCGCCCATCTGGCGCGACCGGAAACCGTCAAGGAGATCAAGGGGGCCACTACCGCAACCGCGTGTTCAGGAGATCGCCCTCCCTAAGCATCTGAACGGCTTTGATCTGGCCCAGAGCAGGGAGCTCCTGGGCGGAAACTCGCTGCTCTTCATCCGCCTGGCGATTCAGTTCAGGGAACAGTTCTGGCAGGCGGCGCAGACCCTGGGTGAACAGATTGAGCATGGCGACCTGGGCAATGCTGCCGCCCTGATCCACAGCCTCAAGGGGGCCACAGGCAACCTGGGCGCGACATCACTGCATCAGGCCGCCGCCCTGGAACCCGTTCTGCACGCCAGGGAATCGCCGGACATCTCGGATTTTGAGGCCTGCCTCCAAGAGGTACTCGCCTCGGTGGGGCAACTGCAAGGGCTCCAGGCCACCACCCCCTCATTGCCTGAGAGGGAATACTTGCAATGCGACTGGCAGCGCGGGCCACCGAGTTGTTCCAGGCCTTGCGCCCCCAAGTGGAGAGCTATGACTACGTCCCCCCGGAGACCGTGCTGGAATTCAAGGCATGTATCCGTTGCCAGCCCCTGCGCACCCAGCTGGATATGCTGGAGAGACACCTTCGCAATACCGATTACGACAAGGCCAAATCCGTCCTGGAGGCGCTCTCCTGCGCCGAGGGGCACACCTTCAAAGGAGACGACACAAATGACTGAGACCACCACCAAACCCCTGATCCTGATCGTCGACGACACCCCCACCAACATCCAGGTCCTGGTCGAGGCACTGCGGCCGGACTATCGAGTCGAGGTGGCCCCCAACGGCAAGGCGGCCTTCGAGGTCATCGCCAAAAGGCTGCCGGACCTGATCCTGCTCGACGTCATGATGCCGGAGCTGGATGGCTATGAGGTGTGCCGCCGTCTCAAGGCACAACCGGAGACCAGAGAAATCCCGGTGATCTTCATCACCGCCAAGTCGGATGAGCTCGACGAGGAGCAGGGTCTACGACTGGGGGCGGTGGATTACATCACCAAACCCTTTCATCTGCCCATCGTCATCGCTAGGGTGCGGAACCACATCAACCTCAAGATCAAGAGCGACCTGCTGGAAACCATGGCCATGGTGGACCGCCTGACCAACATCCCCAACCGCCGCCGCTTTGACGCCTCTCTGGAAGATGAATGGCGACGGGCCCAACGAAACGGCACCCCTCTCTCCCTGTTGATGATCGACATCGACCATTTCAAGGACTACAACGACCACCATGGCCACAGCGCCGGCGATGAATGTCTGAAGAAGATTGCCGCCTCATTGAGCAGCGCTATCGACCGCCCCGGCGATCTGGTCGCCCGTTGGGGAGGCGAGGAATTCATCGCCATCCTGCCTGACACCGACCCCAACGGCGCCCAACAGATTGCCGAGTTGATGCGTGTCCGGGTGGAGGGCATGGCCATCCCCCACGGTCATTCCGACACCTCTCCGTCGGTCACGGTCTCCATCGGGGTGGCCGGCCAGGAGCCGTGGTTGACCGATTCAGCCAACGGACTGATCGAAGAGGCCGACCGTATGCTGTTCCAGGCCAAGAAGACGGGCCGCAACCGGGTGGCAGAGTAACGGAACCCTGTTGACGTCGATCGGAGCTCATTCCATTTCTAAATCAAGATGAGCACGCGAAGGCAAGCGAGCAGCGACGAGGCAGTACAAAGAGTACGGTGAGGAGCGGCGCAGCACAGCCGACAAAGTGAACGCTTGATTGAGAAATAGAATCACAAGAAAAGTGGACAAGAAAGTCTCTTGGTGGTTTTCGGTACAAAACCCAAACTTCCACACCACTTCTACTTGAACAAGCCTTGTAAGCCTTTTTTCAGTTGATCCTAGACCTTGTCTTGACTTCCGTTTTAATTTTTTATTTCGCCGCTTCACGGACCATAACCTCAAAATCAAGGGTATACTGCAAGTCGCTGAATGGGCCTGACCCTTACCGGCACGACAAGGGTGCTGACCTTGGCCAGGCTGCCCCCTCCTTCCAGGGGCTTGACCAAGGCGGCCTTGGCCAGATAGTCTATGCTGTCATTGCCGATATTGATGACACCTGAGCCAAGCACACGCAGACACGCAGCAAGGGCGACTGCAAAGACAAGTCATCATTATGTGCCACCCCGTTGTTCACTTTGAAGGTCGCCTTGAGCTCACTGAAATCGGCCTGCGCGGCATTATTGGCAGCTTGCGTCCGGGTAGTGGCACCACCTCAGGTATCAGTGCCAGCGAGATGTGCACACTTTCCACCGATGCAAACTCGCTATCGCTCCTGAAGTCGGAGAAGGACACTTTGCCCAGCTCAGCGCCGATCCGGGGATAGAAGGACAGCCTGATGTTACCGCCAATACTCAGCGTGCGTTGCGTGTTCTCCTTGACCGCCCGGATGATCTTTCCTTTGTAATCATTGGGATTGAACGTCGCCGCCACATAGAGCACAACAACCAATACTAGACCAATGATAACGCCAACGCCCAGCAAACAGAATTAAGGATCTTATTCATGTTCCCCCTTCCTGTTGAGCGCTCTTGCTTTCGTCGGAACAACCCTTACCGCTGTCGTCCATGCTCAGCGCACGACATTGACCTGGGCCGGAGCTCGCTGCACAGTCCGATGATACTCCACGGCCGGCCAACCAAAGGCCATGGCATAGCCCACCAGGTGTTCATCGGGGATACCCAGTCTCTCTGTCAGATCAGGACAGAGGGAGAGCGCCATCATGAACAAACCGTCCCACACCGTGCCAAGGCTGTGGGCATGGGCAATCATCTGGAAGGTGGTAAGGGCGATCAGGGTGTCCTGGGCCGGACAGTGAGAGGCCTTAGGGGCACTGGTGATGAGCAGATGGGGCGCACCCCGGAAAATAATATCCTTGCCCTCCTCCTGCCAGAGCTTGACGGCCCCACCCATATACTGGCCGATAAACCCATCCGGCAAACCGCCGCTCTCCTTGAGCCTTGCCAGGCGCTCCATGACCTCCTGGCGTAGCGCATTCATAACAGCACGCTCTTTGACCACAGTAAACAGCACATTCTGGGCATTGACTCCGGTGGGGGCATGACCGGCAACGTCCAGAAGCTCGTCGATCAAACTGGCGGCAACCTTCTCGTCGCTGTACCGCCGAACAGACCTGCGCCCCTTGATCAGGGCAGTCATCTGGGCAGCGGTGGGGAAGGTGCCGGCCAGCGCCTGGCTCTCGTCCGGATTTTTACCAAGAATCGACACCGCCCCGGTCGGACAGACGGCAAGACAGTGCTGACACCGGAAGCAACCTCCCTCCTCATTGAATCTGGGTTTGCCGTCCATGGTAATGACCCCGGCAGGACAATCCGCCGCACACTCTCCACACTCGATACAACGCTCCTCATCAACCTGAAACTTGAACATTGATTTCTCCATAGCACTCCTTCTTTTCTATGAGGGGATTCATAACTCTCCCTGTTTCCAGGGTGAACCAATTTCTATTGAGCGGGACAACAACGAACAGAGGCACACGTTATCCCTTCCGGTACTCATGCAGCCTTGCCTTTATCTAACCCCGGTAAACGGGAAATAAGCCGGGATAAGTACCTTCACGAAATTCATTCATAAAAAAACAAGAAATGAATTTCTAAGGTACTAACCATCCTGAGGGACATATGAGCATCTGGCACCAACATCCAGATTGCATCAGATCTGCGGATCACTGCTTACCAGCAGTAAAGTCATGAACAGGAAAGTTCTCCAATGCAGCTCATTGGAAGAATAGCATGGTTGATTACCAGAGTACAAGGAGAGCGGATTGAAAACGTGGGCGGTGAGGAGAAAAAATCAGGGGTTGCCCCGGTCGTTGCGATTGCGGAACCGGAATGGCCACAGAGAGTTGAAAGATTTACAGAAAAGATGTCATTTAATCGCTAATTCACCATTCTTCTTGAGAATTACCTTTCTTACTGGTACACAATAGATATGCTTTTAAGGAAACTCTACTTAATTTTGCCGACAATTGTTTAAATTTTTGTTAATTATAACAATCAATATTATTGGGCATTATGTATGAGTATATAAAAAATATTGAAATTTTCAACACCTATGGCAATTTATAGTGTGACGGGGAATTTTCTCTGTACCATTCACGATCAACTGAGGCAGATTTAATGATAAATACAATCCTTATTGTTGATGACTCGACGATTTCCAGAAAGATTGTCAAAAAATGTCTCCCGAAAGACCGGGAGTTTAATCTATTTGAGGCAGGTGACGGACTTGCCGGTCTGGAAAAATTCAAAGAGATTAAGCCGGATCTGGTTTTTCTTGATTTGACCATGCCGGTAATGGATGGTGTACAGGCACTGAAGGAAATAATCAAGGTAGACAAAGATGCCGTGGTCGTTGTGCAGACTGCGGATGTACAACGAAAAACAATTAGTAATGTGATGGACGCCGGGGCCTTTACTTTGCTCCGCAAGCCTCTTTCTCCCGAGGCGGTCGCCGAGGTTTTGCGACTGATCGAGGGAACCGGTCACAAGAAAGGATAAATTTATGAGTGTTGCAGCTGAGCAAACGCTTTCCGCGGATGAACAAGACATCCTTCAGGAGTTGATGAATATTGCCTTTGGCAGGGCCTCAGCCGATCTAGCCGAGGTGATTGACACCTATGTGGTTTTGAATGTCCCCGAGGTGCGCACCTTAAAGGTGGATGATCTGCCGGAATTTATCTCCACCGAGATATCGGAACACGATATTATCAGTATTGTGGAGCAGAGTTACCTGGGCAAATTCAAGGGCGTGGCGTTGCTGATTTTCCCCAGTGGTGCCGGCCGGGAATTATTGAATCTGTTCGGTGATAGTAACGAGGACTATGGCGAGGACGTCAGCATGGCGTCCCTTGAAAAAGAATCTCTTATGGAAGTAGCGAATATTCTGATCGGCGCCTGTGTCGGCAAGGTGGTTGAGTTGCTTGATGACGAGGTCAGTTTTTCCCCGCCGCGGATCATTATCGAGGATCATCCCCGTAACGCCATTCCGTGTGAGATTTTTGAGCCGGACAGCCTGGCAACCGTCATGCGGACCGTTTTCCAGTTTAGTGAACGGAATATCAGCGGTTATTTCTTTTTGATAAACAGCAATGAATCTTTCCAATGGCTGAAGAAGGCCCTGAATCTATTCATGGAGCAGTATGAATGATTTTCGAACAGGTATTCAACATGATCAATGTCGGCCTCGTCATCCTTGACGAGGACCTGTTCGTATGCCACTGGAACCGCTGGATGGAGCTACACAGCGGCATCCAGGCCGAAAACATCATAGGTTCACCAATTTTTAAATTTTTCCCCAATTTGGATAACCCGAAATTCCTCCGTAACTGCAAATCGGTATTCAAGTTCGGCAACTTTTCTTTTTTCTCCCAGAAACTGCATCACTATCTATTCCCCTTCAAACCAGACAGCACCTTCGGTTCCGAGTTCAATCACATGCAGCAAAGCTGCACCATGGGACCATTGCGGGATGAGAGCAACGTCATCAGCAATATTTATCTTGCCGTGCAAGATGTTACCGAGATTGCCGCCTACGAAAGGAAGCTTGTCGAGAAGAACATGCAGGACGGCTTGACCGGGGTCTACAATCGGCGATTCCTGGACACCAAAATCCAGGAGGAATTCAGCCGCCACAAAAGCTATCACCGCCCGTTCAGTCTGATCATGTGCGATATAGATCTTTTCAAAAATGTCAACGATACGTATGGCCATCAATGCGGCGATGTCGTCATAAAACAAATCGCCACCAAGATCGAGTCAATGCTTCGGAAGACCGATTTTTTGGCACGTTACGGCGGTGAAGAATTTTGCTGTCTACTGCCGGAGGCCAACCTTGAAGCGGCCTGTAATCTTGCTGAACGGCTACGCCAGGCTATTGAGGAGGAGGAAGTAAACTTTGACGGCCAGACCCTTAAGATTACGGTCAGTTTCGGGGTCGCCTATATGCATGATGGAGTCGAGAATGCGGAGACCTTGTTACAGATGGCCGACGAGGCGCTTTATGTGGCAAAGAAATCAGGTCGTAACCGGGTTGCCGCTGCTTAGGAGCCTGTCAGATTTAGTCTTTCAACTACAAGACAGTTGCTCATGTCCGACCTGCTCGGCCTGGCCATAGATGTCATTCTTTGTCTCTACGAGAAAAGGCGACATTATGGATTTTTTCAGTTTTCGCTCTACGTTGCCGTCATCCTCAGGCATACCCATAGAGATATTTCCGGATTGCTTCAGCGCGTTTCCATCAGAGGGATCGAGAGGCCGCCAGATGTCCCCAGCAATTTCAACAAACGGATGGTCAAAACTCCCAAACTCTATTTTATTGATACCGGCATGGCTGGTGTATGGTGGCACAAAAAGACATACCAATGGGAATATCGCTATCGTCCCGTGGAGTGAACTGGCGACTTTAGCAACTCTGTAATTCTCAGAGAGAAGAGACCTGGACTGGAAATATCATCAACGTCCACTTTGCTTTCGTCCCATTTCCTCCTTGCCTTTCCATACTCTGCCACATAGAATTACTAACTATTGAAACCAACGAAAAAATTGGGAGGCTCTTTCCCTCCGACTGAGGTGACTCAGGCGACAAAAAGAGACAAGATACTTCTGGCGCGAAGAAAGATCAGACAAAGATATTGGGGAATATTTCAAAACTTTAAATATCAACAACGTCCCATTTTTATACTTTTTATACCCTTTTTATATGCGTTCGGCTTCCAATTCTGAGGAAAAAATTGAATAAATCTATTAATGTAAATTTCCCAGGTGGCTCTAAATCCCGTGTGAACCTCGCTGGGAATAACATCCGTTCACAAGTCATAACACCGGATGATTTACTTGTAGTCGAAGAATGGCGTGCTGCTCATCGTGCAGTTTTGAATACATTTCAAGCAATTCTGCGCACTAGAACTCGCGGAAAAGATATTGTCGTTGCACAAAGACACAAGAGGAGATCTACAATTTTTGATAAATTGGATCGGTTTCCAGCAATGCAACTGGCACGAATGGATGATGTAGCCGGTTGTCGCCTAATCTTTTCAGATATACAGGAGCTATACGATTTTCGTAAAAACCTTCATAAAGCTCGATTTCATCACGACCGACGCAACGATATTGACAAATATGATTATATAAAGAATCCAAAGGCCACAGGATATCGTGGTATTCATGACGTATATGTATATGACGTTAATTCCGTCAACGGGCGTCATCTAAAAGGGCTAATGGTTGAGATCCAGTATCGGACAAAAATTCAACACGCATGGGCTACTGCAGTAGAAGTCATTGGATTTATCACAGAAAGCCAGCCTAAATTCCAAGAAGGGGACACACGCTATCAAACAGCTATGGCGCTTGCGAGTGAAATACTTGCTAGGGCGTTTGAAGGAAGGAGTGGGCCATTTTCACAGAGAGACAAGAGTGAAGTCGTAAAAGATTTCCTCAAACTGGACCAAGAGTTAAGGCTTTTAAAAACGCTACAAGGCCTTAATTCCGCCGATACCATTGTAAGCACAAACCGAAACTCCATTCTCATATTCTCTCCGACTGGAGAGTTAGAAATAAAAACATACCGTGATGCTCCAGAGGCTCTTCGTGCCTTGTTCCAGCTAGAAAAAGAATATCCAGAAAAGGACATCGTTCTAGTTAAAGCAGATACGTCAGAAGAGGTACGATTTGCTTTTAAAAACTATTTTTCTGATGCCCAAGACTTTATCCGCTTGGTTGAAGAAGGATGCCAAGTCCTTTCGGGTGTTAGCATGATTGAGCAAAAAACTGTATTGAAAACTCTGAATATAAAATAACTTTTGATTTGCCAAAGAGGGATAGGAAGTGGGTTTTAATCCCCCTCCCTCCCACACCACCCGACATGCAGGTCCGCACCGGATGGTTACCAAGAGCGTCGGACCGTAGCCGGGGGATAAAGGGGGATAAAGGATAAAGAAAGGATAAAGGGGGACGTTGTTGATATTTTCAGTTTTCACTCTCCGTTGCCATCATACTAAGACATGCCCATATAGATTAAGGGGACAGAACTATTTTCCTTGCAAATTAGTCTTGACATGTAACCATAAATTGATTACATAAAAGATATGAAATTTACGGTGACGGTCAAGCGTAGGGTGCTGAAAGGCATCAAGAAAATGCCGGCAAGAGAGCAGGAGCGACTCGCCTTCCTTATCAGGGCCCTGGCTGAAGACGGCCCAGTGCAACCTTCATGGCCAAATTACAACAAACTCTCCATCACCGAATATCACTGCCACCTGAGCCGAAAGTGGGTTGCCTGTTGGCGTCATGACGAAGGAACAATAGAAATTGAGGTGTATTATGCAGGTAGTCGTGAAAACTCCCCGTATTAACCTGAAAATGAAAGGGGATATCCCTGCTGGGATAATCAAGGCCCTTAAAAACGAGTATGGAGATCTGCAAATCATCCACGACAAGGATGATGAGGTCGTCAACATTGTTGATACCGACTGGTATAAATCAATGCAGCCGTTACTGACGCCCGGCAAAGCACTCAGGGTTTACCGGGAAAACGCCGGATTGACCCAGGAGGCGCTTGGAGCCAAGGTTGGTGGGGTTCCCCGACAGCACATTTCGGGAATGGAGACCGGCAGACGAACTATTGGAAAGGAAATGGCCAAAAGGCTCGCAATTGCACTCAATACATCACCGCTGAAATTCATCCCAATATAAGTCAATTCGGTTAGAATGCGATGCTCCGCGATTGGTTGAAAGAAAAACACCCGGCATGAAACAATTCTGCCGGACGGATAAAGGGGGACGTTGTTGATATTTTCAGTTTTCACTCTCCGTTGCCATCATACTAAGACATGCCCACATAGATATTTTCGGATTGTTTCAATAAAAAAGATGGTGCCCCGCCGGACGCAACTGCAAGAAAATGCGGACAAATTTATTTTGAAATGAAGAAAAAAGGTCTGTACTCGGCAATCATCTCCGCCATTCTGTTCGGCTTGTCTCCGGTCGCCTGCAAAGCTATCGTCGGACAGATGCCGTCGTCACTTCTCGCCGGGCTTCTCTACCTGGGATCGGGCCTGGGCCTGACCGGGGTTGTCCTCCGTCAAAAACTTCCTGTTTACGACATTCTCAAGTCTCTTTCCAGGCGGCAGCAAGTCAATCTTACCGGCGCGATCCTGTCCGGCGGGGTGGCAGCTCCTCTCTTTCTGGCATACAGCATCCGCTCTGGGACGGCGACCGAGGTATCGTTGCTGCTCAATTTCGAAACCGTTGCCACCACTCTGCTGGCATGGATGATCTTTCATGAGCACATCGGTTACCGTGTCTGGATCGGAAAGTTTTTCATCATCGGCGCCTCCATCCTCGTCCTTTTCACCGGCAGCGAAGGGGTACGCCTGTCGATATCAGGACTCTCCGTGCTTGCGGCCTGCTTTCTATGGGGAATTGACAACAATCTCACCCGTGAACTGGAGACCATTCCCGCCTCGCTTCTGGCCTGTGTGAAGGGGTGGACAGCCGGGACATTCAACGTCATTCTTTTCATCGTCCTGTTCAGGAGTCCGGTCACAACCTTTCAGGTCTCGGGAACCCTCGTTATCGGAGCACTCAGCTACGGAGTGAGCCTGGTCCTGTTCATTCATGCCCTGAGGGAAATAGGAGCGGCCAGAACGAGTACCTGGTTCGCATCGGGACCGTTCGTTGGGACCATCCTCTCCGTCATCGTTCTTGGTGAACGCCCGCCTGGTGCGTACTGGATAGCGGCGCCGCTCATGTTTTTGGGGATGTTCCTCCTCTACTGGGAAGTGCATCAACACTACCACCAACATGAACGGCTCGCCCATTCTCATCTCCATGAACATGACGAGCACCATCCTCATGAGCATGACGAAGAAGGAGAGAGCAGAAAGCATGACCATGCTCATATTCATAAGCCGACAGACCATACACACGTGCATTGGCCGGACATTCACCATCGGCATATTCACTGATAGAAAATACAACATGGAACTCATTACCATCAAACTCATACGAGAAAACAGAGATTAGATCTTCACCTTTGCCCCATCCCCCCTGATAAATTTCAAAAATGCGCTTATTCCTAATAATTATTGCAAATTTGTAAAACATTAAACAAGAAGGATATCCATAACATACTGAAAGCAAAGCGATTGCCCTTTGGCATGTTTTTTGCTCTATACTTTCCAGGCGCCAACACAACACACCCACCCACTCGGCGCAACTTGGGAGAAATTATGGATCAGCTTCTTGTCTCTGCACCTACCCCCGCTTCCTCAAGCCCGCTGGAGGCCCTGAAAATCCAGGCCCTCTCTGAGATCTGCCAGCTCATCGGCGAGGCAGTCCATCTCGATACCGCCCTGGCCAGGGTCTTTCAGGTCCTCCACGACATTCTGCGCATGGACCGGGCCACCCTCGTTCTTCTTGACCCGCACCGACAGCGGCTGGAGATCAAGGCCTCCTACGGCCTGACAATTGAAGAAGAGCAACGGGGGATCTACGGGCTCTCCGAAGGGATCTGCGGCCAGATCTTTCAATCGGGATCGCCTTGCGTCGTCCCGGACATCAACAGCGAGCCCTTATTTCTCAACCGCACCGGCGCCCGGACCACCATCAGCAAAGATCAGCTCTCGTTTATCGGCGTGCCGGTACTGATTGCCCAGAAACCCGTGGGGGTGCTCACTGTTGACCGGCTCTTCGGCCCGGAAATCTCCTTCAAGGAAGATGTCAGTTTCCTGAGCGTCCTGGCCACCCTTATCAGCCAGTTTCTCGCCCTGCATCAGGCCATCGACCGCAAGGAGAAACGGCTGGTGGAAGAGAACCGCTCGCTCAAGGCCGAGCTGCATGGCCGCTTCAACCGCCATTATATCATCGGCCAGTCACGCCCCATGCAGGAGGTCTTCGCCACCATTGAAAAGGTGGCACCCAGCCGGGCAACTGCGCTGCTCCTTGGAGAATCGGGCACCGGCAAGGAGCTGGTGGCCAGGGCCATCCATGAGGCCAGCCCGAGAAGGGACAAGAATTTTATTAAGATCAACTGCGCGGCACTCCCGGAAAACCTGCTGGAGAGCGAACTCTTTGGTCATGAAAAAGGGGCATTCACCGGGGCCACGGCCAGCCGGGCCGGACGCTTTGAACTGGCGGACGGCGGCACCCTCTTTCTGGACGAGATCGGCGAACTGCCGCTGTCGCTCCAGGCAAAACTGCTCAGGGTCCTGCAGGAACACCAGTTTGAACGGCTGGGCGGCACCAGGACCCTGGAGGTGGATGTGCGCATTATTGCCGCCACCAATGTCAATCTTGAAGATGCGGTGGCAGGCGGCACCTTTCGCAACGACCTCTACTATCGCCTGAATGTGCTGCCGTTTCAACTGCCGCCGCTGCGGGAACGCAAGAGCGATATTCCAATCCTGCTCAACCATTTCCTGCGCGCCAGCAATGAGCGCAACGGCAAGGAGGTGGAGCTGTCGCAGGAGGTCCTCGACTTCCTGATGCACTACAACTGGCCGGGAAATGTGCGGGAACTGCAAAATCTCATCGAACGCTTGGTTATTTTGACCGATAAGAGTATTCTTTATGAGAGTGATCTTCCCAAAGAGATGGGGGTAACCTTGCATCAGGAGGCAACACCTGCCTCCTCAGTAAAGACGCCCGAGAGCCTTCAAGGCCATGCCCCCAACGGATCCCCCCGCAATCACCCGGCCCTCCATTCCCTGGAAGAGCTGGAACGAGCGGAGATCAAGGCTGCCCTGATGCGAAATGGCTGGGTCCAAGCCCGCGCGGCCCGGGACTTGGGGCTGACCCAGCGCCAGATCGGCTACCGGATCAAGAAGTTCAATCTGGACCGACCGGAATTTTAGATGCCGTTATTAAGCAGGCAAGGTCTTTTTCTTGCATGCTTAATTTACGGCATCTTATGCCGCACTCAAGAAACAGCAGTTTGTTTCGCTGTTTCTTGAAGCGGCGTCCGGCAAAGAAGACGGCCTCGCAGAAAGTCCCCAAATGGACTTTTTATCAAATTTCTCCCCTGTAATTTCAACAGGTTACTGGCGCGCTTTTGGGCTTTTTCAACTTCTTGCAGCGTCCGGCAAAGAACAAACACAGTGCCACGATAAAAAACAGGATCAACACCATGAATCTCCTGAACAATAAATCAATCTTTACGTCCATGCTTCAGGATGGCCCCTTTGCGGTTGGTGATCTGCCGCCCTTTGCCCATCCTTTTTCCAAAGAGGCCAAGAACTGGGTGCTCACACTACGAGACAACCAGTTGATGAAAACCAAATATCGCGCTGTTCGCAGTCAGATTTTCAACTTTCTAGGAATCAACAGTTTTGACGAGATCCTGGTCCTGATCCACGACCGGAAACACCGCGAGAAAACAGCGGAACGCTCTCGCCGCCTTCTGGGAAACATGTTCGGTCTCGACAGCGCCACCCATGACATCAGCCGGTACCTGCACGACTATGCCCGTATCGCTGACGATGTGGTCAACTCCCTGCGGGAAAAGGTCCTGGCCCCCTATCGCTCTCATATCGAGACTACCAATGAGATCGAAACTACCCACGACCCGGTGAATCTGCTACTCATCATCTTTGACGAGCGCTTTCACCGCAAGGCCCGCTTTGAGGCCAAGCGCAAGCTGGTGCTCATGAATCTGGCCGGCTCCATTGACCAGCGGGAACGGGAGACCGATATCGAGACCAAGTTTTCGGACTTCCTTCGTTTTCTCAATTCCCATGTCTGGAGCCCCAGCCTCAAGATCGGCGATCTGGAAATCAAGTATCTGCACAGCCACCACCATCCTGACGATTTCAGCTGCCGGGAAGTGACGGTGCTCTCTGAAGAACAGGCTCGACTGCTGGCACCCGCAGCCGGTGAAAAACTGACCCTGATCAAGCGCCGCCGTTTTCGCAGCCAAGACCGGGAGGTTCCGATTTACGTCACGATCAGAAAAAAACCACCGGCTGCCAAAGTTCTGAAACTGTTGCGTAAAAATGAAAAAAATCCTGCCGTGGCCGTTGATGATGAGTTGGGATTGATGGCGGTGCTCAACTCGGTGGGTGATGTCAAGTGCTTCATCCGTCACCTGACCAACAGCGCCGTGCAGGCAGGCTCGCTCATGACCCTGGAGGATATCTCCGACACCCTGACCGGCGGCCGGTACGGGGGCACATCCACGGGCAGCTCCGGCAGCACCCCGATGCTGAAATTTTTTGCCAGAATGGGCGGGATACGGGTGGAATTTATTATCCACACCAACCGCTCCTATCTTAACTATATCTACCAGCGGGATGTGGCCCATGACGAATATGAGGTCAAGCGGATCTTCGACACCGGAGTGGCGGACTTTCTCTTTCCCATCGATATCTATCACCTGAAGATGGACGAGATCCGCACCTCCCAGATCAACACGTTTCGGAAACGGATCGAAGGAAGCTAACGAGGTTTGCCATGACTCCCAATTTTCTCGGCATTATCGACTCAACCTTACGGGAAGGCGAACAGACGCCTGGTGTTCGCTTCAGCCAGGAACAGCGCTGCGCGATCATCCGCCAGCTTTGCCAAGTGGGAGTAGAAGAGATGGAATTAGGTGTTGCTTCCGAAAAAAACACCTACCTGCCGGAGCTGCTGACCTTTGCCCGGCAGATAACCAAAGGAGAGCAACGCCTGGGTCTCTGGTGCCGCTGTCACCACGAAGATGTTGAGTTTGCCGCAAGCTGCCGGCCCGATGTCCTGTCGCTGTCGATCCCGGCCTCAGACCTGCACATCAATGAGCGTCTGCGAAAAGACCGGGCCTGGATCCTGGCCACCGTGCGTCAGACCGTTGTCCAGGCCAGGGAATCCGGCATTCCTTTTATCTCTCTCGGTCTTGAAGACGCGACCAGAGCCGAACCCGAGTTCCTCTGCCAGCTGGCCCGCGCCGCGGCGGATTGCGGCGTCCAGCGTCTACGGCTGGCCGACACCGTGGGTATTGGCTCTCCGGCCACCATTGCAGCAATGGTAAAAATGCTGCGACGGATATCAGGGCTTCCCTGCGGAGTCCACACCCACAACGACTTTGGCATGGCCACCGCCAATGCCATTGCCGCCATTGAGGCTGGGGCATCCTGGATCGACGCCACCATCCTTGGCCTTGGCGAACGGGCAGGCAATTGCCGCCTGGAAGAGGCCGTCGCCTTTCTCTGCCTGCAAAAAGGGATAGAACATTATCGGATCAACCTTCTTCCCGCACTCTGCCAGACCGTCAGCAAGGCGACAGGTATTGCCATCGCCCGCAACCATCCTGTTATCGGCAGCGCCATCTTTACCTGCGAAACCGGCCTGCACCTGCATGGCCTGACCCTCAATCCCGACACCTATGAGCCCTATGCTCCAGACAAGGTTGGCGCCAACCGCACCCTACGCTTTGGCCACAAGAGCGGCAAACGTGCCCTCTGCAACCACTTGGCACGCTTAGGCCATCCCATTGATGACAACCAGGCGGAGTCGCTTTCACGGCAGCTCCGTAACCTGACTGACCTTACCGCCCAAGGACTCAGTGATCCTGAGCTGTTGCGCCTGGCGGCGCAATAAAAGAAGCCCCTTTTTCTCAACAAGAAAAAGGGGCTTCTTTTAGAGTCGATGATCTCGTCGACGAGCAAGTGAACATCAGAAATATTCATAACTTTTTTATTTTCATCAATCCCCTCACCTTGAGAGCGGGTAAGGGTGAGGGGGAAAAGCCTGATTTCAGAGCCTGTTGCAAAATGAAGATCTTCGTCCCAAAATCGAGGAATGCGAAAAATTTTTCCGCAGGCATATAGCTGATATTCCGAGGATAAAATTTTGAGCATAACGAAGAGTTTGGGCAAAAAGATCATTTTGCAAGAGGCTCTTCAGACTCATGCTGCCCTCCTCTTCCGGCCTGCGGCCACCTTCTCCCTCAGGGAGAAGTACCCAAATGGAGATATTCTCTCAACCGCAACCGGTGCCCGTCCCTTGGCAATGCCCGTTGCTGCAGCTCTTTTTCTCCCGTCTCTTCAGCTTGGACAACCCTTCTCCGGAATAAATCGCCTTGAGCCCCATGTCAATGAATCCCGACATGGTCACCGGTTCAATGCCGTGCTTTTGCAGGATCTCACGGGGGGTCTCGCCCATGTCGCTGACCAGCACCGCCCGGCAGTCATACAGTAAGCGGGTCATGGCCTGCCAGCGGCCGATACCACTGCCGGGGATTGGGGCCGGACGTTCTTCAACCAGTCGGAAAGTGTTATCCGGTGCCTGCTCCCAAATCATAAACCGGGTGGTCTCACCCAGATGCTGATTGACAAGCATCCCCTCCATACTGGCCACCGCCACATAGGGCCGCATATTCCCCGGATTAGCCGGCAGCGAGGCGCAGGCACTCAGACATCCGGCCATCTCGCCTGAACGGTCGGCA
>JAUSAB010000109.1 GCA_030653035.1 Desulfocapsaceae bacterium
ACTTCTTGAATGGCCAGATTTTTTCCCTCACCCCGGCCCTCTCCCAAAAGGAGAGGGAGCTTTCTCCCTTCTCCCTGAGGGAGAAGGGCTGGGGATGAGGGGGAGCGGTATTTACATTATGAAGTAACTGCCGTTTTTAGGTTAAATCATTTTATTACGCAGGCCATGGATGGCCCAGTGTCGCTCGCTCCATGGACGGAAGAAGAGCGACCGGCTCCTTATGCCGTTTTGGCTATTAAGATGGTCATGTTATTTTTTTACAGCGGCTTAGGAGGACGAGGCGAATGGGTAGACTGATCCTGGTGACGGGCGGGGCGAGAAGCGGCAAGAGTGATTACGCCCTGCAACTGGCGCAGTGGCTGCCCGGCCCCCGCTGTTTTATTGCCACTTGCCCGGTCGTTGATTCCGAGATGGATGAGCGTATTGTCCGGCACCGCGAGGAACGGGCGGGAACTGAGTGGCAGACTGTTGAGGAGCAGATAGATATCGCCGCCGTCATTCGGATACGCCGGAATGATCATGTCTGTCTGATTGACTGCCTCACTCTTTGGGTGAACAATCTTTTGTATCGCGCTGAACAATCGGGGGAAATTTTCTCAGACACTGAGATGCGACAGCAGTGTGATCTTTTGACTGAGGCCGCAGCCGCCCATCGAGGTGCGGTGATCTGCGTCACCAACGAGGTGGGAATGGGGATTGTTCCTGATAACCCGGCGGCCCGGTTGTACCGGGACCTGGTGGGCCGCTGTAACCGGATGGTGGCGGCGGCCGCAAGCGAGGTGTATCTCGTCAGTTGCGGGATCCCCCTGCGGCTGAAATAATAGCGAGAAAGTACCTTTGGATTTCATTATTTCTCCCCAATGTTACGCAATTTTTATAATTTTACAAACCTTCAGTCTTTAGGCGGTAGGATGGGCAAAGCGCAGCGTGCCCATCATGTACCGATTTTCATCGGTGGTTGATGGGCACGGCCTGTTGGCCTTATGGGTCTCCACTTTGTTTCGCTTACCTGCCCATCCTTGTATGCTGCGCCTAAAATAATATGAGTCTTGTATAAACCTGGGGTTGGTTCCCTTGCACCGCATGGAAATCATAACTCCTCATTCGTAATTCTTAATTCCTAATTCGTAATTTCTTATCATGAGCCTTTTAGAAAAAACCCTGCAACGAATATTCCCGCAAGACACTCTTTCCCGTGAGCGCGCCAAGGAGCGCCTTGATCAACTGGCCCTGCCGCATTGGGCACTCGGCGATCTCATGGATCTGGCCGTCGATCTGGCCGGAATGACCCGCTCCATAACCCCTGCGGTCAAGCGAAAGGCCGTAGTAGTGATGGCCGGGGATCACGGGGTGGTGGCCGAGGGGGTGAGCAAGTTTCCCTCCGAGGTGACGCCGCAGATGGTCTATAATTTTGTGAACGGCGGGGCCGGGATCAACGCCCTGGCCCGCCAGGCCGGATCGGAAGTGATCGTGGTCGACATGGGGGTGGCGGCTGACCTGCGGGAACTGGCCGCCGCCGGCAAGATCATCAACAAGAAGATCGGCATGGGCACGGGCAACATCGCCGTCGGCCCGGCCATGAGCCGCACCATGGCCCAGATGGCGGTGGAGGCGGGGATTGATATTGCCAATGAGCTGGCCGGACGCATTGATGTCTTCGGTACCGGCGACATGGGCATTGGCAACACCACGCCCTCCACTGCCATTGCCGCGGTGCTCACCGGCAAACCGGTGGCCGAGCTCACCGGTCGGGGCACCGGTTTGGATGATGCCCAGTTGAGCCATAAGGCCGAGGTGATCATCAAGGCGCTGGCCGTGAATTTGCCCGACGCCAAAAACGGCCTGGATGTCCTGGCCAAGGTGGGTGGTTTTGAGATCGGCGGCATCGCCGGACTGATTCTGGGGGCGGCCGCCAATCAGAAGCCGGTCATTGTTGACGGCTTTATCTCTACGGCCGGGGCCCTGATCGCCTATGCTATCGAGCCCTTCGTTCGCGATTATATCATCTGCGCCCATCGCTCCATGGAGCCGGGGCACGCCGCCATGCATGAAAAATTGAAATTGAAACCCTTGCTTGATCTGAACATGCGCCTCGGTGAGGGCACAGGCGCTGCCCTGGCTATGAATCTGGTGGAGGCCGCCGTGGCGGTGCTCACCGAGGTGGCCACCTTTGGTGAGGCCGCGGTGGCCGGGGCTGATAAGTAAGACGTGCCAAACCAAGATAAAGACAGGCGGTCGTGGCTGCCGGAGGCGCTCAAGTATCCGCTGGCAAGCTTTTTGGCGGCTCTGCGTTTTCTGACCATTGTGCCGTTGGCCTGGCGCTGTGAACAGGATGGAAGGTTTTTTACAGCGAGTCTGGCTTGGTTCCCGGTCATCGGGCTGTTGATTGGTCTGGTTAGCACCGTACTCATCTCCTGCCTCATTCCCTTTTTCCCGCCACCGGTTTTGGCCATGGCCGCCATTGTCCTGATGGCCGTGGCCTCCGGCTGTCTGCATCTTGATGGTCTTGCCGACAGCGGTGATGGTCTGCTCAGCGCCCGTCCCCGAGAACGCATCCTTGAGATCATGCGCGACAGCCATTCCGGGGCCATGGGGGTGATTGCTATTGTCGTGGTGCTCCTTGGTAAATACGCTGCCCTCTCTTCTCTTTCCGGTTCGCCCCTGATTCTCACTCTGATTGCCATGCCCCTGGCCGGTCGCTGCGCCATCGTCCTGACCATGGCCTGCCTGCCCTATGCCCGTGAGGGTGAGGGTTTGGGGCGACTTTTCTATTCGCCGTCCAGCCGCTGGGCCGCCCTCTGGGCACTAGCCTTGCTGGCGTCCGTCTTTTTCTGGGGAGGGTGGCGGATGTCCCTTGTCGTCCTCATCGCCGTCCTCATTACTGTCCTGCTTTTTTCCCTCTGGTGCCGCGCTAAAATTGGTGGGGCCACCGGCGACACCCTGGGCGCCGTCTGTGAACTCACCGAGATGATAGTGGCCGTGGCCATGACCTTCGGAATCTACACCCCATAAATATCAAAATGCCACCTTCACAATCAATAAATACCGGTCATGGCGGCAATGTCCATGGACTGGCCAGGGACATGGGCATAGATGTGGCCACTCTGTTGGATTTCAGCGCCAATATCAATCCTCTGGGGCCGCCGGAGTGGCTGCGGCCATTGATCAGCCGCGAGGTGGCGAATCTGGTCCATTACCCGGATCCCTATGCCTCAGTGCTGGTCAGCGCCATTGCCGCCCGCTATCAGGTGCCTGAGGAGTCGGTGGTGGTGGCCAACGGCACCACCGAGCTGCTCTATCAACTGCCGAAACTGCTTGGCCGTGACCAGGCCCTCATCCCTTGTCCCTCCTATATCGATTATGCCAAGGTGATGGTTCTGGCCGGGATGACCGTCCGTTCCTTTCTGCTCACGGCCGATCATGGATTTTCCCTTGATCCGCAGGAGCTCGCCCCCTTGCTCACCGGCGGGGAACTGGTGGTGATCGGCACCCCCAATAACCCCACCGGGGTCCTGGTCGATCCCGATCAGATCATTGCCCTGGCTAAGGGCCATCCGGCCACCCTGTTTCTGGTGGACGAGGCCTTCCTTGATTTTGTCGAGGGCGGCGGGAGCGTGGCCGCAGGGCATGGACGCCCCAGTGCCGCGCGCGCCATGGATGGAAGAAGCGTGGTCGCAGGGCATGGACGCCCCAGTGCCGCGCGCGCCATGGATGGAAGAAGCGTGGCCCTGGCGGCTGACAACATCATGACCCTCCACTCCCTGACCAAGTTCTACGCCATCCCCGGTCTGCGTCTGGGCTTCGGCATCTTTCCGCTGCCCATTGCCCGTCTGCTGCGGGAGCATCTGCCGCCGTGGACGGTGAACACCCTGGCCCAGGCCGTGGGCGTTCGCGCCCTGGCTGATCAGGAATATGGCGAACAAAGCCGGGCCCTTTGCTCCGAGTTGCGCACCGAGTTGGTGCGGGAGCTGCAACGTTTTCCCGCCCTGCAGCTCTTTGATTCCGCCGCCAATTATCTGCTGCTGCGCCTGAAGGACGGCAGCGATGCCCGCACTCTGGCTGGTCACCTGCTGGAGCGCCGGATCATGATCCGCACCTGTGCCAATTATACCGGATTGGATGCCAGCTATTTCCGAATTGCGGTGCGCACAGCCGCAGAAAACAGTCTGCTGCTCCAGGCCCTGAGCGAGATCCTGCAACGACAGCCGCGTAAATCAGCTCAATCTGATTCTTGCCACACACAAGAAAAAAATTCCCTCCCCCCCGGCGGGGGAGGGTTAGGCGACGGCCATGGACGGCATAGTGTCGCGGGCGCCATGGACGGCGCAGGAGCGACGCGGGGGGGAGGTTGCCATGAAAGTACTTCGTTGCAGTTTAATATCTCAAAAACATTTCCTCCTCGCCGCCCATTATCTTGCAAAACCGCGCGGCCCCTGATGTTCCAAGGCACCTCTTCCAATGCCGGGAAATCGGTGCTCACTGCTGCCCTGTGCCGGATCCTGCTCCAGGACGGGGTGCGGGTGGCCCCGTTCAAGGCCCAGAACATGTCGCTCAACTCCTTTGTCACCCGTGACGGGCTGGAGATGGGGAGGGCCCAGGTGGTGCAGGCCCAGGCTGCCCGCCTCGACCCGGACATCCGTATGAACCCGGTGCTGCTCAAGCCCAACTCCGATACCGGCAGCCAGGTCATTGTCCACGGGCGGCCGGTGGGCAACATGGATGTCATGACCTATCTGCGTTACAAGGAAACGGCCATGCAGGCGGCCCATGCCTCCTATGACAGTCTGGCCGCCGACTACGATGTGATCCTGCTCGAAGGGGCGGGCTCGCCGGGAGAGGTCAATCTCAAGCGCCACGATATCGTCAACATGGGGATGGCCCGCTACGCCCAATCGCCGGTGCTGCTGGTGGGCGATATCGACCGGGGCGGGGTCTATGCCTCCTTTGTTGGTACCATGGAGGTGCTGAATGAGTGGGAGAGGGCGCTGGTGGCCGGTTTTGTGGTCAACCGCTTCCGGGGGCAGGCCTCGCTGCTGCAATCGGCCCATGATTATGTAGCAGCGCACACCGGCAGAGAGGTGCTGGGGGTGGTGCCGTATCTGAAGAACCTGGGGCTGCCCGAGGAGGATTCGGTTTCCTTCAAGGATGGGCTGTTCCAGAGTGATCGGCCAAAGACTGACCATGTGGAGATTGCCCTGATCAGCCTGCCCCATATTTCCAATTTTACCGATATCGAACCGCTGGCCGCCGAACCCGATGTTTATCTCAGGGTGGTGGAGCGAGCGGAGGACTTGGGCAACCCGCAGGCCATTATCCTGCCCGGCTCCAAGAATGTGATCCACGATCTGGCGGCCTTGGCCTCCTATGGACTGGCGGCGGCCATCCAGAGACAGGCGGCGGCGGGCTGTGAGATCATCGGGGTCTGCGGCGGCTATCAGATGCTGGGGAATTTGATTGAAGATCCGCTGGCCATCGAATCCGATCAGGGCGCAATCGCCGGTCTTGGCCTGCTCCCCATGACCACGGTACTGGCCGCCGACAAAAAACTGACCCGGCAGCATGGCGTGCATACGGAGTCCGGTCAGCCGGTGCACGGCTACGAGATCCATCACGGCCGCACCCAGTCCGACCTGCCGCCAACCCTGGCCTTCACCGACGGCAGCGGCTGCGGGGCCAGCAACGCCTCCGGCCAAATCTGGGGCAGCTACCTGCACGGCATCTTCGATTCCGACCCCTTCCGCCGCTGGTTCATCAACCGCCTGCGGCAACGAAAGGGCCTTTCAACTCTGTCCGGTATTCCAGCATCCTATGACTTGGAACCAGCCTTCGACCGTTTGGCTGCAACCGTCCGCGAGAGTGTGGACATGAGCCGGATCTACCAGCTCTTGGGGCTGTGATTCTGGAGCAAAATTTACTGTCGGGATTCGTGCAACGTTACAGCATTTGTCAGTTGTATTGCTATGGGGTACGATCCACAAAATTCATCGGTTACGGGAAGAATATGAGATCGCTTGATATGTTTTTTCAGCAACTCCATGATGTCACGGGTAAAAACTGAGCGTTAAATGCCCACCCGTTCGGCTCCATGGCCAAAGGGACGGCGATATCCGCCAGTGACCTTGACCTGTTTGTTGATCTGGCCCCCGGCAGGGATTTATTTGATCTCATCTGTCTGAAACAGGAGATTGAAGCGGTTACCGGCTTGAAGGTAGATGTCGTTACCGAGCGCCGCCTGTGTAAACATCTTTTGGAAAAAGTTCTTCACGAATCCAGGCCATTATAAAAGACGATCGGGTCTATCTTCTCCCTATTGCAGAGGTGATGGCAGATGAACGTGGCCTATCCCCGGTTGTCCCTGCGGAGTTCTCCAAAAATTGCAGAACCTTTCATTCTGGATGATATACAGAAAAGCGAGTATTCGAGCATGGCAAATTTTTCAAGATTATTTAACGAAATATTGGTACATTACCAAAATTTCTCAGGGTGACAAGCCAAAGAACCTGAGTTTGTTTATAAAGAAAAACATGCATCACCTCTGCAAGTCGGGGTGATATACAGATCGGCAGAATGACTTGTTGGGCTAAAATGACTATGTCCTACAGAGAACAGTAACTAAAAATTGCCGGGTTAATATTTTGCCAAGTTACATTTCATCAATCAAAGATTTCTTAGTTAAGTTAGACTTAAAACCAGATGAAACCCCACAACCTCTTTTCAGAGGTGAGCCTGGCGTTTATTCAACAGCTTGTACACCTCAGTTATTTAGAATTGTCCGAAAACAGAAAGAAGAAAAAATTGAAGAAATTGAGGGCTATTTATACGAGAAGAAACGAGTAACAGCATGGTACAATGAAGTAACATTGCTAGAAGCTCAAAGACCGTCAAACCAAACTGATGAAGTTCAAAAATTAATCTTAGCTCAACATTATGGGATTAAAACAAGATTACTTGATTGGACAACCAATCCTTTGATTGCTCTATGGTTTGCCTGTAGAAATAATAATAAACCCACTCAGGAATCAGAGTGTGCTGTTTATGAGTTCATACCACCTATTTTCTTTTTAGAAGATGACGGTAGCAACGAATTTTTAGAGTACGATCCTGATAGGACTTTAGCTTTTCGAAATCCGTATTGTTTAAATCTACCTGATACAATTAGTTCAGAAATCAAGTCATTTGAAAAGATTCATTTTTTTCAACCTGCTAAGCATCTCGACACTCGTGTTTATAAACAATCTTCTGTCCTTTCACTTCATCCAAATTCCCAGAAAAATATTGAACCGACAAGAACATATTTGATTAAGCAATGTGATATTTCGGGCATCTTACATGAACTTGACATATTGGGGGTTAATTATCATACAACAGGTCTAGCTACTCGTGATTCTATATCGAAAAATATCGATCAACTTCTGGAGAATAAATAAAAAAATATGCCCAACAAAACGTTCCAGCGGAAACCGCGAACAGCGCGGTTTCCGCTGAACTCTACGTTATCTCTGAGGAAGAAGCATGGAAGAAACTGAATACGATCTACCAGATTTCGAACATACGATTTCACGAAGTGATTTAGCTGAGTCAGATCGCGAGACGCAACTTGAGGTTATGCGTACGTGGTTCTTTCAAAACTTCGAGGATCCGGCAGAAAGAACTCCATATGAATCCAGGGAGGGAGGGTACATCTGGATCTGGGGTGGGCCATACGAAGCGGAAGATGAATTAGGCGCAGAATTCGGTGGCCTTGTCGACGACGATGTGATTGATGAACTGTCTAAGGAATTAGGAACAATTTGCTGGGAGTGGGCACCTACCGAAAAGCCAGGAGATTACGATGAGTACCTAGTTGATGATATTGCTCAAATAACAGAGTTCTACCACAACTTTTCCAGCGGAATTCTGGACATAAAAGCACTACTGAAAACAGAGGTATCTAGCCCCGTCAAGAACTGCTTTTTTAGGTTACTATTTGTAAACGTAATAACCGCATTGGAAACCTACCTTTCGGATGCATTCATCAACTCGGTTATTCCTGATGCACAGTTAATACGGCGATTTGTTGAGAATTCGCCAGAGTTTAAATCAGAAAAGATGCCGCTTTCACAGGTATTCAAAGCCGCAGAAGAGATTGAGCAGCGTGTTAAAGCGCATTTGGCCGATGTCGTTTGGCATAACTTGAGTCGCGTAAAGCCGATGTATCGAGATGTTCTTAGTGTTACATTCCCTCAAGATATAGGGAACCTAACAAGGGCCGTATTAAAAAGGCATGACATCGTCCACCGTAATGGTAAAAGCAAGGCGGGTGATGAAATCCTCATTACGCAAGAAGATGTAACAAATCTCATTCACGAGATCGAGAAGTTCGTTCAGTTTGTCGACCAAGATTTAAGCGAAGCAAGAGCTAATAGTTGGGTCAACAAAGATGCTTCGCGCTAGAGCACACTCGCCTGTTACCCATATCATTCTATAAAATTGAGGGATTGTAGATGAACTCTGAAGTTTGGATAAAAATTGCTCCGATCATGAGCGCATCGCTTATCGCTGTTGTTGGTTGGTTTATAACATATTTTCACCGTTTAGCTTTTGATCGAAGATCTGCAAAACTTGAACGAATTAACAAACAGCTTCGGGAATTATATGGGCCACTCTACGCATCTTTAAAGGCCAGTTCGGAAACATACGTTGCCTTTCAGAGAAAATATTGGCCAGCGCATGGTGAATCTGGATACTTCGCTGGGGGGAACTTAAATTAAGTAACTGAAGAAGATAAAAGTCGCTGGGTAACATGGATGAAAAATGTATTCCAACCCTTAAATCAACAGACAGCGGAATTGATTTTACGCAACGTTGACCTAATTGAAGATGAGGATATTCCCACGGCATTTCTTAATGCATTGTCTCATGTCCATGCGTACAACGCTATTCTAGCACAATGGGAAAACAACGATTTTTAGGAATACACTTCAGTGAATTGGTGGCCTTACAATGAATTGATGGGAGCAGTTAAACCAGCTTTTGAGCGGTTAAGAAAAGAACAGATGGTATTGCTTGGGAAAGATTAAAAAGATCGGTGTGACCATGATAGTATATGAATTCCAACAACAAAATGCACCGGGTGAACCGGTGATTTTCACGTTCGGCCTGTAATAAATAATTATATTTGAGGCGTACATGGCATACACTGCTACGGTTTTAAAGGTTCTTATCGCTTCACCCGGGGATGTTGGAAAGGAGAGGCAGGCCATATCTGAAATATTCCAGATGTGGAACTCATTACATGCGCAAAGTTTTTCAATTTTCCTTCAACCTGTAATGTGGGAAAAAGATACAACTCCAGAATTAGGAGGAAGAGCACAATCAATTATAAATGACCAGATTGTAAAAGATTGTGACATTCTTGTAGCAGCATTCTGGACTCGTCTAGGAACACCAACCGGAAAAGCTAAATCAGGAACATTAGAAGAGATAATAGAATTTGAAACAGCCAATAAACCAATACTTATATACTTTTCATCTCAACCTGTTTCGCCTGACAGCATCGATACAGATCAATATAAATTGGTACTAGAACTAAAAGATGAGATGAAGAAAAAAGGATTATTTGCTACTTATGACAACTTGTACGAGTTTAGGGAAAAGCTATTAAGTCATCTCACTAGATTAGTTAGAAATTTTGAAAAAAAAGAATCTAGTATTAAAAGTATATCAAACACTATTGATATATCAAAATCAGTAGCCAGCGAACAGATCAGAATTGTAAGAGAAAATTTTGAAATCGATTTTATTTCTGAGAAAAAAAACGAACCAATAGATATAGAAGTAGGAAGGGATTTAATTAATCAATTACGTGACAAATTGCTGTCGTACAAAAAACGATATATATCACTTTTATCGAAAAGCCAAATTAAAACTATTTCTAACGCGCTCAAAATATGCAACGACTTAGTATCTCATCAATTGTATCTGGATGGCGGGCAAAGCTATGATGAGTTTTGGTCTAAAGGGATGAATATAATAAAAATGCTAAACCGATTGTATAGCTCAATATTGGAGGTGTAACTTGAAAAAGCTTTATCATCCTATTTGTCATCTGATGCATGGCGAGCGCCTTTACTATATTGTTTTATCATTTAAATTTGATGCGTTTAATTCTGCTGTATTTTTGATAAATAAACTAGAAGAGCTAAGCCTTATAGATTCTAGTTGCGCTCATCTGATATTTGGTGACATGGATGTAATAATTAGACTTTGGGCAGATGACAAAAAAATTAATGAGTTAAAATTAATCATTAATGATTTCAAAATGGTAAGCAGTTATAAATTTATATTGATTGAAAATCATTTCACTTGGTACAAAGAAAAAATTAATAGAAAGATTTTAAAATATGAATTTGATGAAAAATTACTAGATAGAATACTAAAAGGTGATATTGACCATAATTTCTATATTCTTCTTAAGAATGATCAAAAATCAATTTGCAACTATAAATATTGGATTTTTGTTGAAGAACCATATTCAAGCAATTCAAATTTTTACTCAAAAATTAAGGACATATTAAATAGAAACAAGAAGCATAAATTGCTAGAAGGTACATATAACATATCAATATATTCATATATCACAAATACACGGAGAGGATTCCTGATTAAATGCAGTACTGATAACTTTGTTATGAGTTGCGACAAAATATCAAAATTGATAGCAGATAACTCTGCTGATAATGAATTTAAGCTTACAACCTATATCGCTAGAAAGGAGATAAAAGAAGATAGTGATCAGATAAATTTTGGAAAAGCCACACAAATCCCGATTGAATCAAGAAAAATGGAAATACTGTACAATTTGCTCAAGTCACATGATTGTTATCGGGGGATGTTTTTAGATGATTCAGAAGAAGCGAATTTGATCAATTCTTTTTGCGTGAATTTAGTGCCATTATTTTATGATATTTTTCGGTTTCACAGCACGTGGTGTGAAAAAATTCGACATGCTCGCAATTCATTAAAGTGGGTAGTAGAAAAGAAAAACTCAACTCTTGTGTCTGTTTTACTGAGAGAATATGTTGTGCTCGAAACAAAATTACGAAAAATACTTGATGTAATATACCAACAAGAATCCTCTTCTATTAAGGGTCTTATAGGTTTCGGGAAAAAACTAAATAATAAATACAAGTTAGATGAAATTGTAATTAATGAAATAATATCTATGATAGAAAATAAATTTGTGCCAAGCAAGTTAACGCTAGGTGATATTCCGCACATATTGTCTTTACTGGTCAGCAAATGCCCAGGTGACCAAAAAAATTGTCTAATAATAAATGAATTTTCAAACATTGTTTCTCAAATTGCGAGTGACAGAAATAGCTTGGCGCATGGGGAAGAGGCTTTTTTGTTCCAACATGACAGAAATAACAAAAAATGGTTATGGGAACAGTATGCATTCAATTTCATGAAATATCATTTCTATAATCCAAAATGGGCTCCAATTTTACGTGAAAAATCTGATTTATTTATAGCCGAACAAAGGCATTAAGTCAGACCGCGAACAAATCTGCGTGAACTTCTGCTACTTCAAGGCGCGGCTGCTTATGCCAGCCGATGTCCCCGCTTCGCGGGACATCGCCCCGGATGAGCAGCGCTTTTGCTACGATCCAATATCAAGGTAAATCAAACTCCGGGACATCAAATGGATTGAGGTAGACGCAAACAACGCGCTACTCATCCGGGGCGTTATTCGCGACACG
>JAUSAB010000007.1 GCA_030653035.1 Desulfocapsaceae bacterium
GTTTGCGCGCCAAGGGATAGCCCTTGGAATGGCCAATCAGCAGATCCGGGGCCAAGGTCTCGGCCAGCTCGCTGATATCGAAAAAGTCCATGCCCTCAAAGACCTGGGGCTGCTCGGCCAGGATATCACCAGTCACATCCAGGATGGCGGCGGCCAGCTTGCCGCTCTTCCCTCCAGAGGCGCAGAGCATGGGCACAACCCCGATCTCGGCCAGGAAGGCGGTAAGGGCCACCACCAGATCCTCTTCACCGTAGATAATGGCCTTCTTGCCGAAGACATACTTGTGGCAGTCGATATAACTGTCCACCAACCGCCCCCGCTCCTGGGCATGCTTGTCGGGAATGGGCTGGCCACTGAGGGCGCTCAGGGCTGCAAAGAAGATATCACTCTCCTCAATGCCGATGGGAGTACCCAAGACCTGACGCTCAACTCCATGTTTTTGGGCAAGAACGGCGCCCCCGGTTTTTTCACCCAGGGTCCGGCCAAATTCAATGGTGGCGCTGGCCTGGCCCATAGTGGCAATGGCGCCCAGCGGGGTGCCTCCGGGCTGAATCTTGTCATACTTGCTGGTAGCCGGTCCGTCCATGGTGTCCGAAAGATCGGGCAGGATCGTGGCATCCAGGCCAAAGTCATCCATAATCTCGGAGACATAGCGCTTATCGGCAGGTGAGATAAACCCTGGCAGCAGGTTGATCTTCGCAGGAATCGTCTCCCCGCCTTCCGCCAGTTGCTCCACCACCGCCGTCACCGCCGCATGGAATCCCTCCATGTGAGTGCCGTTATAACTAGGGGTTGCGACCCGAACCATGATCGGCATAGTGCCCACGGTTTCCCGATGAAACTCATGGAGGTATCTGCCGACATCGTCACCAATGGTCTCAGTCAGACAGGTGGTGGCAATACCGATGAGCTTGGGCTGATACTTCTGGGTCACATTAACCAATCCCAGCTTCAGGTTGGGGCCGCCGCCGTAGATGGCGTTTTTTTCCGAGAGCGAGGAAGAGGCGATATCAATGGGCTCATTGTAATGGCTGATGATATAGCGCCGCATATAGGTAGCGCAGCCCTGCGAACCGTGCAGATAAGGGACGGCCCCCTCGATCCCCTTGAAGGCCAGACAGGCGCCGAGCGGGGTGCAGAGTTTGCAGGCATTGGTGGTGGAGATGTAATTGGGAGGATTCTTTGACATGGCGCTCTTCCTTTATCTAATGAACCTCTTGGAAAACCTTTGCTTATCCTTTGACAATAGTCTTGCTGGTTCCTGTCCCCTGACCTCTGGCCTTGGTCCGCATCGCAAAGCGCCACACCGGACTCATCACCGAGGAATAAACCTCTTCGGCAAAGTTGAGCATCCCCTGGAACCCGGCCAATGCCTCTTTGCGCTCGTGGTTGTGATCACAGAATCCCACCCCCAGCTTGTAGGCGATGGGCCGTTCCTTGACCCCGCCCACCAGGATATCCACTTCTTTTTCCTCAAGAAAGGAGGTCAGTTCAAGGGGATTGGTGTCATCGACGATGATCGTGCCGGGATCGGTAATCTCGACCAGCTCCCGATATTCCTGCTCGGTGCCGGTCTGGGAACCAACCATCACCACCTGCATATCCAGCAGACGAAAGGCCTTGACCAGGGAAAAGGCCTTGAACGAGCCGCCCACATAAATGGCCGCCTTCTTGCCGGCCAGGGCCTTTTTGTATTTCTGCAGCTGCGGCACAATCCGGGCCAGCTCTTCCTTGACCAGCTGCCTGGTCCTGGCCAGCATCTCGGCGTCACCAAAATGTTCGGCCACGTCATAGAGCGACTGGGCCATATCTTCGATCCCGAAATAGGAGACCCGGATGGAGGGGATGGCATAACGCTCTTCCATGATCTTGGCCAGATCCATGGTCGAGCCGGAACACTGCACCACGTTCAGGGCAGCCCCGTGGGCGCGGGCCAGATCAGCAATCCGGCCGTCGCCAGTGATATTGGCCACCACCTGCACCCCCATGCGCTCGAAGTAGGCGCGGATCATCCAGATCTCGCCCGCCAAATTGAAGTCGCCGAGGATATTGATGGAATAGGGAGAAATGCCGGCGGTATCGCCAGTCCCGATGATCCGGGCCATAGCATTGCAGGCAGCGGTGTACCCGGCCCGCTTGTTGCCTTTAAACCCTTCCGACTGCACTGGGATCACCGGAATCCCCTTCTCGGCCTCGACCCGGCGGCAAACCGCCTCCAGATCATCGCCAATGATGCCGACGATACAGGTGGAATAGACAAAGGCGCCTTTTGGGCTGTGGCGGTCAATGAGTTCAATCAGGGCCCGGTACAGCTTCTCCTCGCCGCCGAAGATCACGTCCCGCTCCTGCAGATCAGTGGAAAAAGAGAGGCGATGCAGTTCCGGACCGGAAGACAAGGCACCACGGATATCCCAGGTATAGACCGCACAGCCGATGGGGCCATGCACCAGATGCAGGGCATCGGCGATCGGATAGAGCACCACCCGCGATCCGCAGAAGACACAGGCCCGCTGACTCACCGCTCCGGCCAGACTGTCCTTGTTGCACACCAGGGTAAATGGCTGCTCCCCGGTGCGGTGAATCTGTTCGTGTCGCTCTGCCAGTAATGCTTCCATGCCTGCTCTCCTTCCAGGTTTCAAGGGGGGACTCTCTGTTTCCTTTAAACACAGAAAAGCAAGAAGGATGCCAATAAGAAAATATTGACCATTAATCTTTGATTACAATGAGTTAAAGATCAAAACAGGACAACAGGAACAACAGGAGAGGAGCTACTGAAAATGAAGGAAAGTTTACAAAAAGGAAGGGGTAGTTCTTTATTGTTGGCAACAGTGGACAACCAGGAACAGCAGAGTCCTTACTTCAACCTACGTCACCACAGCAGGAAGATAGACATGAAAGGTGGTGCCTTCACCAAGCTTTGACTCTACCGTGATTTTTCCACCGTTCTTCCTGATGATCGCATCGCACAGGGCCAGCCCAAGCCCCATGCCCTTCTGGGCACCACGCTCCTTGGTGGAAAAATAGGGATCGAAGATACGGGGCAGGTGCTCGCTTTTGATTCCACACCCCTGATCCCGGATCACAATCTTCACATAGTTCCCTGGAGCAAGGGTTGGCAGCTTTCCATGATTCTCCGGCAATGATTCATTGACGGCAATGATCTTGAGTTTGCCACCTGAATCAGGTGGCATGGCCTCCATGGCATTCAGCACCATCTGCTTGATAACGTTACGAAATTGAGAAGGATCAATCGTTATGGGCCAGAGAGTATCGGCCAAATCAAAGTCAGCCACCAGAGCAGAACCAGCCAGGATGGCACCCGCTTCTTCCCTGATGTAATCTGCCGGCTGAATAACTGTCGGACGTGAGTTCCCGCCGGGAGAAAAGGCAATAAGCTGGTTGGTGAGCTTGATGGCAAGCCCGGACACCTGCTCAGCTTGCTCCAGAAACGGGGAAATTTTACTTGATTTCTCGATATTCATCTTGGCAAGCTGGATATTTCCGAGCAGTACCTGAAACAAATTATTAAAATCGTGGGCAATACCACCAGCCAGGATACTAAGGGACTCAAGGTTCCTGTTCTTCAGGACCTCGACCTCTAAAAGCTTGCGTTTGGTGATATCGCGGTTAGAGATCCGATGGCCCAGGTCGTTTCCTTCCGCATCGTGGATATGGCAGCAAAGATGACTAATCCAGCGAACTTCATCATTGGGAAGGAGAATTCTAAAATCGAGCTCATTGGCTGATCCCGATACGGATTTTTGCTCCCCTATTTTGTAATGCACAGTTGCATGATGAGCCCTCCATCTCAACAGATCCTCAGGATGAATCAAGCGCTCCAGCAGGCCAGAATCAGCCATAAAGGCCGCCGGCGAATACCCGGTGATACGTTCGCAGGCGGGCGAACAATAGCGGCAGAAACCTTCCGGATCCTCCCAGACTTCCCAGTCGTAGGTGTAATCGGCCACGGTGCGAAACTTTTCCTCACTCTCCTGCAATTCTCTGGTCCGCTCCACTACTCGCTGCTCCAGCGACTCGTTGATCTGCCGGACCTCATCGAACTGTTCTGACAGCGAATTCCCCATTATCCTGAAATTGTTGACCAGAAAATTTGCTTCGGTGACGCCGCTTTCAGGCCAGGAAATCTCTTTGCCTTTCGTCATCAGCCTGACCGGAAGGTCATGGGTGACCTGTTGCAACTTTTCGAGGGTGGCAACAATCCGGCGGCTCAAAAATTCAGCCAAAGCCAGCGCCACGAGTAAAATCAGGAACAGCAGGGTCAACTTGCCGGTGTAGTTTTTGTAGAGTGCTTTCTGGAAGGGCGCTACCGGTTGTTCCAGGATTAGTTTCCATTCTGCCAGGTTGCCGATAGCGGTCTCCGCGACATAGAATGATTGTTGCCACTGTTCTAACGGCGGGGTATTCGGTGGCAGAGTCTGTACCCTTTGACTGATCCCTTCATCCAAACGATGCAACATCCCTTTGCTACGCACAAAAGGTTTCATGACCGTTTGATCGGGGCGGTTGCTCATAATGACGTTGCCATTTTTATCCAGCAGGGTGTAGAACGCAGCATTTGCATCCGGCCCCTTATCGAGATGTTCCCGTATCTGCTCAATACCCAGGACCCCAACGACATAACCGCCGTATTCTCCACCAATAACCACCGGCGCAAGCAGCGCGACAATTGGCTTGGGGGTGTCGATCCTGCCCATGTATACCTCCGAGAGCAGCGGTTTGAGTGTCCGCTTGAGCGTAGGAATAAAGGACCGATCCGCAAAAGTTCTGCCGATATTGCTCTTTCCCTGTTCATCAACCAGCGGATAAAAGGCGGTGGTAGTCGCTTCTCTGTCCACCAGTCCAACCCACTGGAAATTAACATCCGCCTTTTTTGCATGCTCGAGATAGGGTTGCATCTGCTGCGGGGTGTGCGAAACAGCCATCTCAGCCAGATTGATAATGGCTGACCGTCTGTTCACCACCCATATCTCCACCCGATCAGTCACGCGCCGACTATCCTGAATCAGGGTTGTCCGAATATGGCGATCGGTTTGGGCAAAATCAGCTCTCCCGCCAACCGCCAGGATGACAAGCACCGGACATAACACGAAAAAAGCCAGCAGGTTATAGACAATCTCATGGTATGACGTCAACGATGAGCGCGACCGAAGAGCATAACCAGTAAAGATCAGCCGGGCAACCAAGGCATTGGCAATACCGTTCACCGCCTGTTTGATCACGATGATAGAGGTATTACCGGTCGGAACATGCATGACAACGTGGTAGAATAGATAAACCAGCGGCATGCCGATGATGAGCCAGTAAAGTGTATCGGCCAGCACCAACCCCATCTTGCGACGCGTTATCAGCCAGCCAACTGCCGCCACCTCGGCGGTCATGATGATGATGGCGAAGGGATGATTCCAGAGGATATACGTATAGCCGGCAATTAAAGTGGCCGCCAGAATGCCACGGCCAAGCCCGAAAAACTGCAGCGCCAGCATGGCAAAGATACTGCCGAAGAGGAAATCGATATCAAGGAAGATCGGAAAATTGAAATAGTTTCCCGTCAGACCAGCAATGATCAGGGCCAGAAAGAGGGAGATACTGTATTTGTTGGTTCCAGCAGTGTTGGCAGATGATGGGGCGACCATTGTTGTCTCCAGAATAGACGACAGAGGAACAGCACCGGTATCAAACAAATCTCCCTAAATCTCTTGACCTTTAGAGAGATGAACGCGAAGACAATATTTGCCTGTTTACTTCATAACTCAATCATCTAACAAGGTGAACAATATGGAGACAGGAGTATTCCTTTATCATTAACGATCTCACTTGCCGGAGAAACTGTCAAGGCTGAGGACATGCAAATAACAGCGGCAACCGACAAACTTGCTGGACTCTTGGGATAATGGCAGCTATACCATAACAGAGAAGAATAAAAAAAACGGTTGCCCCTGCCAAATTTGGGAGAAGGCAAGGACAACCGAGGCGGACGACACCCTTGCTATCTCAAAAAGCGTGCCATACCAGGGAGCAAGAAACATATTCATCCTTACCTTCTGATATAAAAGAGTTTTTCCAACAGGTGCCGCCCTAAATATCCAAGTGAACAGAGAAAAACTACTCACATATTTGTTTGATTTTAAAAATAACAGTATTTTTTATAACAAAAAAGTGATTAAAAATAACTTTCAATTTAACCTATGCCCATTGAATGGCTCCAACTGATCTTCTCCCACACCTTTCTCGTGGTGGGCGAGGTTCTCTTTCTCAGCGCCTTGCTGCACATGGTGTATCAGCGGCGCACCCCAACCAGCATGATTGCCTGGCTGCTAGCCATTATCCTGCTGCCGCATCTGGCGGTGCCGCTTTACTTTATCCTTGGTTCCCGCAAGCGTCGCACCAGCTCCAAAACGAAATCCATGTTCAGCCTCCACTCAGTAACGGATCTGCCCCTCGAAAAGGCCAATCCCATTGACGGCGTCCTGCGCGCCAACGGCATCCCCGGCGGCACCCAGGGAAACCGATTTACACTCTATACGGATGGGATTGCGGCGCATAGCGCGCTGATGCGGGAGATCAACAATGCCCAGGAAAGCATTTTTCTCAGCACCTATGTCTTTAATATTGACGCAGTAACCGCCAATATTCTCAAGGCATTGACCCAAAAAGCACAAGAAGGGGTGGAAGTCAAACTGCTCATCGATTCGCTGGGCTCATTTCTTCTCTACTGTTTTCAGCGTCCACTCAAAAAATTCCGCCATGCCGGGGGTAAGGTCTCTTTTTTTATGCCCATCCTGCAGATGCCGCTGCGCAACTATATCAATCTGCGCAACCACCGAAAAATCTACCTTTTTGACCGGCGCACAGTTTTGACCGGCGGCATGAATCTCTCGACCGAATACCTGGGACCACTCCCCGACCCCAACCGCTGGAACGATCTGCTCTTTTTCGTCGAAGGCCCGGCGGTTTTTCACTACCTCGAGATATTCGCCTCAGACTGGACCTATGCCTCCGGTCACCCCATGCCAATCACCATGGACACCGTTCCCCCAAGTCTTGGCGACGCCTATATCCAGGTAGTGCCATCCGGCCCCGATATTGCCAGAGACGCCCTCTTTGAGGCGCTGATCTGCGCCATCTACACCGCCCAAAAACGGATATGGATCGTCACCCCCTACTTTGTCCCAGTCACCTCATTGCAGGAGGCGTTGATCATCGCCCATCACAAAGGAGTTGATGTCAAACTCATCACCCCCTACGACTCCAACCACCTCACTGCCGACCTGGTACGGAGCAGCTATATGCGGGAGCTGATGGAGGCCGGGGTGGAAGTCGCCTTGTACAAGGGGCCCATGCTCCATGCCAAGGCCATCCTCTTTGACGATTCCGGCGCGATGCTTGGCTCCGTCAATATTGATAATCGCAGCCTGCTCCTGAACTACGAAGTGGTCAGTTTTGCCTACTCTGTTCCCATCATCTCCGAGGTAACCGCATGGATGGAAAAACTCCTCGAGAATTCACACCATACGATGAAACCCGCCGGCACAATGCGGCGACTGGCCGAAAACCTGCTGCGAATCATTGCCCCGCAGTTGTAAAAACAGCAATAACCGGGTAGCTTAGGAGCCGTTACGAAACGATCCGCCTCATTTTAACCTTTTCGTTACGGCTCGTTATGCCGTTTTTGCCATTCAGATGAAACTGTATTGAATCCATACAGCGGCCTAACAGACCATTACTCACAAACAACCTTGGCCTGAAACAACATAAAAAAAACCCTTGAAAAGAGACACGCAAATTCCCGCTCAATCATCCAGCACCCAGCCTCTTCCCGACGCCAGGACACCACTATCCATCCAGATTGCCCTCCGAATCTATCAACTGGGATGGTGCCTTGCCATCCCCTTCCTGCGTCGCAACCACAGACTTCAGCACGGATTTGACCAACGTGTCTTGCGGGAAACCCCTGCGACTGCTGATCTCTGGGTCCAGGCGGCCTCGGTGGGTGAATCATTTCTGGCGTGGGAGATCATCAAAAAACTTGAGCCTACAAAATCAATCCGGGTGCTGTTGACCACCTACACCAGTCAAGGCATGGAAATCCTTGAAAAGGCCCGAAACGAGGCCATGCAGCAAAATCGCAAGTTCACCATTCACACCGCCTACTTCCCCTTTGATCACCCCAAACTGATGAAAAAGGCCGTGGCAGCTATCCAACCCAAGGTCATACTGCTACTCGAAAGTGAATTGTGGCCCGGACTCCTGCAGGCCTGCAAACAACAGCAGGTGAAGATCCTGGTCGCCAACGGCAGGATGACCGCCAAGAGTCTGTCCAAATATCTTTTCTGGCCCTCATTGTGGCACCACCTCAGGCCGGACCGGGTTCTTGCCATATCAACCGATGATGCGTCCCACTTTGCCACCCTCTTTGGCAAAGACAGGGTGCAGACCATGCCCAATATCAAATTTGACCGCATCAGCAATCAAAGCGCACCAATGGCTACTGACAACCCTCTGGCCCATCTGCTTCCGGCTGACGGGACTTCCAGCCTGATTATTCTGGGGTCGATCAGACAGAAAGAAGAGGCGGACATCACCAAGCTGATCTGCGCCATCAGGGAAAAGAACAACCAGGCTGTCATCGCCTTGTTTCCAAGGCACATGCACCGAATAAACAACTGGGAGAAGATACTTGAAGACCTCAACTACCCCTGGCAATTACGATCGCGCACAACAGGGCCTGTTGACCACGGCACCATCATCCTCTGGGACACCATGGGCGAGATGCTCTCTGCCTACCAGCTTGCCAATGCCGCCCTGATCGGCGGCAGCCTGGCCCCCTTAGGCGGGCAGAATTTCCTGGAGCCACTCACCTGTGGACTCAAGCCTGTTATCGGCCCGTACTGGAGCGATTTTTCGTGGATAGGCCAGGAGATCATTGATCAGGGGTTAGTATTGCAGGCAAAAGACTGGCAGGAGGCCGCTGGACTCCTGCTGCAAAACGGCGCAGAACCGCCGCAGCGCGAACAAACACGGCAACAGGTTCTGACCTATGTGAAAAATCACGGCGGCGGAACGGCACAAACATGTACAGCCATAAACGCTCTTCTCTCGGCGGAAAGCAACCAATAAAACTAAATATTTAACCAACCAGGCGATCTGTGTACCCTTAGGCACGCAGGTTGCTTAACAGCAAGTTGCTGGATTGCCTCCGGAAGCAATTTTTTCAATTGCCTCTTGCCGGTTCTCGATACTCTGCACCAAATGAAACTGAACCAGGGCCCGATGCAGATTCTCCACCTCATGACTCACCTTGAAATAGCAGTTTCCGGCCAGATAATCGGTAAGGAACCTGAGCCCCAGTTCAAAAGAGATAAGACGAACCGCATGAAAAATCAGCTCCCGGTCATGGCCCAAAAGGAGATCTCCTGCCCCAGAAAAGTAGCCTGCAAGAACCTCCCGGCACAACTCTACATCAAAGACAACCTGGGAGAGATCAGCCGCCTCCTCCCCTGACACATTACAGCAGGAACGGAGACAATCGCCTATATCGTAATGGATAAGGCCCGGCCCCACGGTATCAAGATCGATAAGGCTTACCGCACAATCACTGGAAATATCAAAAAGGACATTGCCCACCTTGGGATCACCGTGGATCGTCCTCGCTCTAATTTTTCCCTGATGCCGGGCCTGCTCCAGCAGATCTGCACCCTTACGTCTGGCCGCCACAAAGTCAAAACAAAACCGAAGCTCAGAGTCATTTTTCATGGTCACACCACTGAGCACCCGGTCAAAATGATCGAGATAGCAAGGCAGGATATGAAAGCCAGGTAAGGTTTCATGGAGTTCCTGGACCGGGAGATCAGCAAGCAGAGAATGGAAATGACCAAGGGCCCAGCCCACCTGTCTGGCCTGGGCCGGTGTCGTGATGGCCTGATGGGTTGTTGTCATGTCAATATAGCTGACCGCCCGCCAGATGTCCCCCTGATGGTCAGTATAAAATGGTGCTCCGTTATTGGTGGGCAGGAGAACACTGTGCTCCCAGCGCTGGCCGCTGGTGTTGACTTTAGAGGAAAAATGACGGGAGAGCGTGGCCAGATTGGCCATGACCAGATGCGGATGGAGAAAGACCTGGCGACTCAGACGCTGCAGGACAAAAGAAAAATCTCCTCTCCGCACCAGCCAGGTGTCATTGATATTGCCGACACCTAAAACCGTAACAACAGGATCAACAACCGGCCAGACGGCAGGGTCACAAAATTGAGCTATTATTTCCTGCATCGCCTTCTTCAAATCCTGGAACTGGGATTGCAAGCAGATCCCTTCAACTGAAAGATCAGCTTGAGTCCTTTGCGCACCGTGGAGGAAAAAATCTTAGGCGAGAGCCAGGAACCGGCCACTCGCTTATTGATCTCGGTCAGGGTTGGATAAGGATGGATGGTCCCGGCGAGTGCGGAAAGCCTCATCCCGCTGTTTAAAACCGCCACCCATTCGCCCAAAATTTCTCCTGCCGATGGCCCCAGGATCTGCACCCCCAGAGGGTTTTCCTTGGCATCAAGGAGCATCTTCAATTTTCCACCCCCCTCGCCGCAGGCCAAGGCCCTGTCATTGTTCGAAAATTCTTCAGTCCAGACGGTGTAGGCGATTCCGGCCTCTTTAGCCCTTTTTTCATTCATACCGATAGAGGCCAGCTCGGGGTCGCAGTAGGTACACCAGGGCATCCACCGGGTATTAACCTTACGCGGCAGCCGGAAGATGGCATTGGCAACCACAACCCCGCCTTCATGACCGGCGGCATGGGTAAATTGGAACCGGCCGTTCACATCTCCTGGGGCATAGATATGGTTGTGACTGGTGCGCATCCGGCTATCCACCGCAATCCCCGAGGCATCATGGGCCACCCCGATCTCCGTTAACCCCAGACCATCAATATTGGGACTGCGCCCCTGAGCCACCAGCACAGTCTCGGCCAGAAGCGTCTCCTCGCCCGCACCTGTAGCCGCCACCACCAGTTCCTGCTGACCGCCCACCGTCCTCGCCCCGGTGACTGTGGCATTCAAGAGAAAACGGACCCCTTCGCTTGCCATGACCTGCATCACCCCATCGGCCAGGTCCTTATCCTCTTTGGTCAGGATCTGGCCGGAGCGCTGGATCACCGTCACCCTCGAGCCCAGTCGGCAAAAGGCCTGGGCCATCTCAATGGCAATGGGGCCAGCCCCAAGGACCGCAAGGGAGGCGGGCAGATGATCGAGGAAAAAAATCTCTTTATTGGTGATAAAGGGAATATTTTGCAGAGCACCACCTCGGGGAGGGGTTGAAGAGGAACCAGTCGCAATAACCCAGGATCTGGCCGAAAACCGCTTCCCATCCAGCTCGACCTGATGTTCATCGACAAAGCGCGGGGTGCCGAACCTGACCTCTGCACCCAGACCACAAAAACGTTCCACGGAATCATGTTCCTGGATGGTTGCGATCACCGACCGGATTCGGGCCGCGATTTTGCTAAAATCAACCTCCGGTATGACCACTTCAGGCAGACCGAAACGCGAACAGCTCTTCAGGCTATGATAGAGCTTGGCCGTATGAATCAAGGTCTTGGACGGCACACAGCCAAAATGGAGGCAATCACCACCGAGCGCAGGCTCCTTTTCAATAAGCAGGGTCCTGGCCCCCAGTTGGGCCGCCCCGGAGACCACGGTCAGACCTGCTGCGCCGCCACCGATCACCCCCAGATCGTAATCGTATTTTGCCATGGGCTCTCCTTTTACAATTCAGGCAGTTAGATTCAAGACTGAAGACTGAAGACTGAAGGAACAGTAATTACCATCCCCCTACGCATCATCTTATTTCTTAATCATGGCCATGATCTTCTTCATCGTGATCGGGAACAGCCCCAGCAGGACAAAAGAAAAGATCAGACTCGGCGACAGGATCCCGGCCAGTGTTTCCACTTTCCTTAACTCCTTGCCGGCGTTCACATAGACAATGGTGGCCGGCAGCATGCCCAGTTGAGATACCCAGTAATAGGTGGAGATCTTGATTCTGGTCAGACCCATGGCCAGATTAATGACAAAAAAAGGAAAGACCGGGATCAGACGCAGGGTAAAGAGATACCAGCCGCCCTCCTCTTCCATCCCCTTATTGATCCGCTCCATC
>JAUSAB010000014.1 GCA_030653035.1 Desulfocapsaceae bacterium
TTTTCCAGGGCGGCCATGGTGTTGGAAAACTTGGCGGCAAGTTCTGGAAAATCAAGGGATTGCATGGCCTGAGTCATTTGTTGCATTTCGGAAGGGACTGCCGGGATTTCCAGATATTTCCCACTTTTATCATGGTAGATCGCCTCAGTGTTCTCATGGATGGCCAGATCGATATAAAGCTTGCCAGTGAGCAGGCTTTGGGTCTTCAGGGTGGCTCTCAGCCCCCGGTCGCACATATTTTTTAAGAAGGTATTGATGTCATGGGTTTGCTCTTTGTTGTTTTTTCCTGCAACCTTGATAACCTTGTCAGAGATAAGACTGATCAACACCGGTACTGTGATCTGATACGTGGCGGCATCGACATCTATCTGGATCTCCTTTATCTCGCCGATAGTGATCCCTCGATAGGCAACTGGGGCGCCGACATTCAGGCCCTGCAGAGAGCCTTCAAGGTAAACGACAGCGGTATCTTTATTACTGAACAGGCGCCCTCCGCCAAAAACAACGATCCCGGTTGCCAACAGCAGAAAGGAGAGGACGACAAAGGCGCCGATACGGGTAGAATTTGCTTTTTTGCTCATAACGAGGGTGTATCCTTATCGTTTTCTTTTCAAGGAGAAAGGGGTTTGATATCAGTTCCCTGTACACTGCCGCCTCGGGTTAAGAATTGTTTAACTTTTTGATTCGTGGTCGATGCCAGCAGGGTTTGCGGAGCCCCTTGAGCAATCATGGTATGGGAGTCGGCATCAAGAAAGATCGAATCACTGCCAATGGCAAAGATTGAGGCAAGTTCGTGGGTAACAATCACAATGGTGGCCCCCAGGCTGTCACGCAACTCAAGAATCAGATCATCAAGAAGTCTGGCACTGATGGGATCAAGGCCGGCCGAGGGTTCATCAAAAAAAAGGATCTCCGGGTCAAGAGCGATGGCCCTTGCCAGTCCCGCCCGTTTTTTCATACCGCCGCTGATCTCGGAGGGGTAGAAACCATCAAATCCGGCAAGGCCAACCAGACGCAGTTTGAGCGAGACCAGATCGGCAATCTCATCCGGGGCCAGGGTTGTGTGCTGGCGCAAGGGGAGGGCCACATTCTCAGCCAGGGTCATGGAACTGAGCAGGGCGCTGCTTTGATAGAGGATGCCGCAACGGCGCATAATCTGACTGCGTTGTCCCTCGGATGCCGCCCAGAAGTCGGCATCCCGAAAATAAACTGTCCCGGCTGCCGGTTCTTTCAGGCCGATCATGTGCCTGAGCAGGGTGGACTTGCCGCATCCTGAATCCCCCATGATCACAAAGATATCCCCTTGCTGAATAGTAAAATTCAGATCCCGCTGGAGGACAAAGGAATCGTAGGCCATGGTCAGGTTCGTGACCGTTATTAGCGGTTTTGGCTGCATGTTTTGAACCATCAGATGCCAAGGATTTTAAAGATAACCGTCATCACCGCATCAGAGACCACGATCAGCACAATGGCTGTGACCACCGCGGACGTGGCTGCTGTCCCCACGGCTGAAGCGCTGCGTCCGCATTGCATCCCTCTGAGGCAGCCGGAGAAGGCAACCAGATACCCAAAAATAATTGCCTTGAATAGACCGACTCCAAAATGCCTAAGGGTAATAGAACTGATGGTCTGGTTATAGTATTCGACCATGCTGATATCAAGGGTAGCCCAGGCAATCAGAAAACCACCACCAATGCCAAGCAGATCAGCCCACAGGGCGAGCAGAGGCATCATGAGCAGCAGGGCTGAGAGACGAGGCAGGACCAGAAAGTCTATCGGATCTATCCCCATGGTCTGGAGGGCATCAATCTCTTCATTGACTTGCATGGTGCCAAGCTGGGCGGCAAAGGCGGCGCCGGTTCTGCCTGCCATAATAATGGCAGCCATCATCGCCCCCATCTCCCTGGTCATACCGAGACCAACTAGGTTGGCAATATAGATCTCTGCCCCGAACAACTGTAACTGAACCGCTCCCACAAAGGCCAAGATGACGCCAACCAGTACCGCAATAAGCGAAACGATGGGTAGCGCCATCGGGCCACACTCTTCAAGAAAACAAAAAAAATCAGATCTGAGAAACTGGGCCTTGCCGGAAAAAAGCCGGAGATAACTCAGGGTGATCGAACCGGTAAAGGCGAGGATATCCCGACTGTCTTCAATCAGGTGGGAGGTTTTGCTGCCGACAGTCTCAAGGAATGATTGATTTCTCTCTTCTGGTTTAAAGGGGGTTTTTTCAGGAGATGCAGAGGCCAGGGTCAGGAGACGCTGCACCCCAACCGGTAGGCCATCCGCTACAAACAGGATAGCATTAAGTGTGGCATGGTTCTTGATATCACTCAAAATAATCAAAAAACGGCTATCCCAGTCTTGCAGTTCTACGGTATCAAAACAGATGGAGTCGATGGAACCAGGAAATAAAGACTTGATTTCAGTAAAAGACGGAAACACGCTGCCGATTGTCCACTGTCCCTTAAAATGCAGATACAGACCAGATCCTTTATTCTCTGCCTCGACAGTGCCGCTTGTTTCCATATCGTTAGAGCTATCTCGTGATTGTTCTGAATATATATGTCAACCTGACATTATTTTTTCGTCAATGACGAAGAAGATAGATTGTACTATAAATGGTTCTCTGGAAAGTGCCCATTCTTTTTATCCATTGCCCCTGCAAACATATTGAACAAACAGAGGAAAAAATGTTGACATTAATCGAAAAAAAGTGTCTTTTATAATGTTTCTCGTAGTCATGAATGGTAAGCCGTCGTTCAATAATAACCGTAACATGGGAATGCCATGACTGGCATAAGGATCCGATTGCTCTTCATTATTTTATGGGGAGATCAACACTATGCTGTTCATGGCCGTCGCAACGAATTGGTTAGAAAAACAAGAGTTGTTTCGTAATGGCTCCTAATATGTTCAGGTTTTTTCCAAAGAGGAATGAATAATGTATGCAATAGTACGCACCGGTGGAAAGCAGTATCAGGTAGCTTGTGGAGACCAACTGCGAGTAGAGAAAATAAATGGGAACGTAGGCGACATCATTGAGCTCAATGATGTTCTGATGGTTGTTGATGGAGACAATGCCCAGATTGGCCGTCCGGTTTTGGAGAATGCCAAGGTCGTAGCCAAGATAGCTGAACAGGGGAAAGCCAAGAAGGTTCTCGTTTTCAAGAAAAAAAGACGTCAGGGCTATCAGGTCAAAAATGGCCACAGGCAGTTGTTTACCGCTCTGCAGATTCAGGAAATTAACGCATAACAACACATAAGAGTGATGTTTGCGGCATTTTATATAAAAAATAAAAAGTAGACGACCAGATTGATACACAACCTGGTAAAAAGGGAGTAGACCATGGCGCATAAAAAGGCGGGCGGCAGTTCCAGAAACGGTCGCGACAGTGCAGGGCAGAGACGGGGAGTAAAAAAATTCGGTGGACAAAATGTCACGGCCGGGAATATTCTTGTTCGTCAGGTTGGTACCAAGATTCATCCTGGTACTAATGTTGGCTGTGGTAGAGATTACACCCTGTTTGCCAAGGTGGATGGCATCGTTACTTTTGAAGAATTTGGTCGGAACAAAAAACGGGTCAGCGTCTATCCCGCAGCCTGATTATTGCTTCAGTTACCTTGCTGGAGTCATTGTAAAAGACATGGCTTCAGGGCAGGCTTAAGCTCGACTTCAATGATCGTTATTGATAGTCGAGTTTTTTTTTGCAAATACCATACAAGATGCCATAATATGGAATATATCAATGTCTATGGCTATTCTTAACAGGCGGTTTCATGTTGTTTTTGATGAGGATTAGATAAAAATGGCCTTTGTGGATGAAGCAAAATTTTTCGTAAAGGCTGGTGATGGCGGCAATGGTTGTGTCAGTTTCCGTCGTGAGAAGTATGTCCCTAAGGGTGGCCCAAGTGGCGGTGACGGCGGCAAAGGCGGTAATGTCTTCATTGAGGCATCGAATAGACTGCAATCATTGATTGATTTTCGCTATCGCTCTCATTTCAAGGCGGAGCGGGGAACCAACGGCCAGAGCAAGGATATGCACGGCCGTAACGGCAATGACTGTTACATGAGGGTACCTGTGGGCTCGGTGATCAAAGACAGTGAGACCAGAGAGGTGCTTGCCGAGTTGATGGCCGATGGTGAGACCTTCCTTGCGGCCAAGGGTGGTGGCGGAGGACTGGGCAACGCCCATTTTTCAAGCGGCTCAAACCGGACCCCCCGTTTTGCAACAAAAGGGAGAGATGGCGAAGAGCGCTGGCTGCGGATTGAGCTAAAGCTTATCGCCGATATTGGCCTGGTAGGTCTGCCTAATGCCGGTAAATCAACCCTTCTTTCCAGGCTTTCTGCCGCCAATCCCAAGGTGGCCAGCTACCCCTTCACCACCCTGGAACCTCAGCTTGGAGTGCTTCAGTTTAGATACGAAGAACCATGCATTATCGCTGACATACCTGGACTTATTGAGGGGGCGCATGATGGAGTGGGCCTGGGTCATACGTTCCTGCGGCACATCGAGCGAACCCGCATCCTGCTGCATGTAATCGATGTCTCTTCAGATGATGTGCAAACCGACTTTCAGGTTATCGAAAATGAACTGCGCTCCTATCGGGAAGATCTCCTTGACAGAACCCAGTTTCTGGTCTTGAATAAAACCGATATTGCTGATCCTGAAAAAGTTAACGATGCAGTAACCATTTTTACCGGCATGGGTTTCCAGGTAGCCCTGATCTCTGGTCTTACCGGGGAGGGAATTCAGCATCTCAAGGATCTCATTGAAGAAAAGCTTGAGGAGTTACGGAAACTTGATCGTCAGGAACAAGAAAGAAAAGATCAGGAAAATGCAACCCCGGAGCAGATGGTAAACAATCTCCACGACGACAACGTCGAATAACATATTGAGTTTATTTGATTTTATCCAACTATGATCACTCAGATAAGCAGAGAGGATGGCCTTTACTATCGTCAGACTCTTTTTGATAAGGCCAAACGTATTGTTATCAAGGTTGGAAGTGCCGTCCTCACCAACGAGTCGGGCATCAATCAGAATGTTGTGGAAAATATTGCCCGGGATTTATCTTTTCTCAAAGATACCGGACGTGAGGTTATCCTCGTCACCTCCGGGGCCGTGGCTGCCGGCAAAAAAAAGATTGTCCTCAGTGATACCCTGAAAGTCGGCCTCAAGGAAAAACAAGCCCTGGCCGCTATTGGTCAATCCTGTCTGATGCAGACCTATGACGAGGTTTTTCAACGACACGGCAAGATCATCAGCCAGCTTCTTCTGACCCACGCCGATCTCGCCAGCCGAGATCGGTATCTCAATGTTCGCAATACCATCCTCACCCTTTTACGTTTTGGGGCCATTCCCATTATCAACGAAAATGATCCTGTTTCCGGTGAAGAGCTTCGGTTCGGAGATAATGATACACTGGGAGCTCTGGTCACTAATCTCATTGAGGCCGATATGTTTATCTGTCTCACTGATGTCGATTGTCTCTATACCGGCAACCCCCTTTCTGATCCTGAGGCCCGTCCTGTTTATACTGTGGCCCGCGTTACTCCGGAGATTGAGGCCATGGCTGGAAACGTCAAAAGTGCTCTTGGCACCGGTGGGATGCAGACCAAGATACGGGCCGCCAAGATGGTGGCAGCAGGAGGTGGCAGCTCTTTTATTGGGCCAGGCCGTAATGGCGCCATTTTGCAGGAACTTTTCAGTGGAGAAATGATTGGCACCTTCTTTCTCCCAGCCGAGGACAAAATCCAGCGCCGAAAACATTGGATAGCCTATGTGCTCCGTCCCAAAGGGTATTTAGTCCTTGACGCCGGGGCCTGTACGGCCCTTTGCAAACATGGAAAAAGCCTTCTTTCTTCCGGTATCCTTGAGGTCCGAGGTGAGTTCGGGGTAGGGGAGGCTGTCCATTGTCTTGACAACAACAATCAGCCCATCGCTGCAGGACTGATTAATTACAGTTCGGTCAACCTGGATATCATCAAGGGCCATCATTCCGATGTGATTGAGTCCCTGCTTGGCTTTAAGGATTGCGATGAGGTTATCCATCGGGATAACCTGGTTCTCTTGTAGGAGCATAATAAAAAATGTCAAACAATCAAGAAATTGAGAAAAATATCCGTGAAATAGCTCGAAAGGCAAAGAAGGCTGCCCGTAGCCTGATCTCTTTATCCACTGAGACCAAAAACACCCTGCTCCGGCAGATGGCTGAGGCACTTGAGGAAAATCGGCCATTTATCCAACAGGAAAACCAGAAAGATCTGGTGGCCGGAAAACAGAAAGGGCTGTCTGCGGCGATGCTCGACCGCCTGGAGCTCTCAGATAAGGTGATGGCCTCAATGATTGCCGGACTGTTGGAAGTTGCAGCCTTACCCGATCCTGTGGGCGAGATCCTAAATCTTACCAAAAGGCCCAATGGCTTGATGGTGGGGAGGATGCGGATACCCTTGGGGGTGATAGGAATGATCTATGAATCCCGCCCCAATGTGACCGTCGATGCGGCGGCCCTTTGCCTGAAGGCTGGCAATGCCATTATCTTAAGAGGGGGGTCCGAGGCCATCCATTCCAATCTGGCCTTGGCAGTGGTCTTGCAGAGAGTCTTGGCCGCACACGGCATTGATCCTGCGGCCATTCAGGTAGTTCCGACGACTGATCGCTCCGCCGTCACAGTGCTTCTGGCCCAGGAAGAGTTCATTGACCTGATCATCCCGCGCGGAGGTGAAGGATTGATTCGCTTTGTCAGCGAGACTTCACGGATTCCGGTACTCAAACACTACAAAGGGGTCTGCCATATCTTTGTTGACAAAAGCGCCGACCCTTTAAAGGCCTCGCCGATCATCATGAACTCCAAGACCCAGCGTCCTGGTGTCTGTAATGCCCTTGAGGGTCTGCTCATTCAGCGCGATATCGCCGACAGTTATCTTCCTGTCATTGCCGAAGAACTCCGTGCAGCTGGGGTGGAACTTCGTGGTTGTCCTGAATGTGTAGCCCTAGATTCCACAATTAAGCCTGCCTTGCCAGGTGACTGGGGAACTGAATTTCTAGGGTTGATTCTCTGCGTGAAGGTTGTTGGAACACTTGATGAAGCCATGACTTATATGGCTGAATATGGTTCACAACATACCGAAGTGATCATTACTGAAGATTACACTAATGCTCAGCGTTTTCTGGCCGAGGTGGATGCCTCGGCAGTCATGGTCAATGCCTCGACTCGCTTCAACGATGGTGGACAGCTTGGTCTGGGGGCGGAGATTGGGATCAGTACCACAAAATTGCATGCCTATGGCCCAATGGGGCTTGAAGAACTGACGAGTAAAAAATTTATCGTCTATGGCGCCGGACAGGTACGGAGTTGAGTCCACGCATAGGGCTTCTGGGCGGCACCTTTGATCCTGTTCACAATGGCCATCTCCAGGTCGCCGAGATTGCCCGGGATTTTTGTGATCTGCAGGAGGTCTGGTTTATCCCAACAGCCGTGCCACCTCATAAAAATCTGCAAGCTATCGCCAGTTTCAACCATCGAGCTCGGATGATTCAACTGGCCTTGGCCGGCAGAGCTGATTTCAAACTATCCACCATAGAAGCAAGTCTGCCTGAACCGTCTTATACGATTGATACCTTACAATATTTTCATACCCATGCAGAGAGCACCACGGATTTTTTTTTCATCATTGGTGCGGATGCGTTTCTTGATATCACAACATGGAAGTCATACCAGCATGTTCTCCAGGCTACTCATTTTGTGATATTGGATCGGGCGGGGTACGACTCTTCGAAAGTGAAGGAACTTATAAAAAGACTTGGCTATGAGACGGACGATTCTTCGCTGATCTGGCAGCATTCGACCTTCCGGAAAAAGATTTTTTTTCCGGCAATGCCAATTATGAATATTTCCTCTTCTGATATCCGTCAGGGCATCAAGGAAAACAAGCCGGCTACCATGGCTGTACCGACGGCGGTCCTTGATTATATCCAGACATATAGCCTTTATGCCTGACGGCAAGCTTTGATTTGTTCTTGATTTGACGCATACCCTTGACAGTCGCTCTTTTTATCATGTTATAATGAAACAGTTTTAACATTGTTGTCCTTGCTTGAATGTTCAAAGATGTTCCATTCAGGAAACTCTATTTGTGAAGGAAAACGGTCTTGACTCACCAACCTGCCAAAACAACTGCGCTATCTTCTCCAATCAAGGTCCTTATCGCCGATGACTCCTGGGTTTTTCGTCGGATTTTGCGCGACACATTCAAAAAGATGCAACATATTGAAATCATGGATGACGCAGCCAATGGTATTGAGGCCCTTGAACAGATTATAAAAGTCAAGCCTGATGTCCTTATTCTGGATATGGAAATGCCGATCATGGATGGACTGACAACCCTGCAACACTTGATGATTCATACCCCGACTCCAACGATCATCTTTTCCAGTTTAAGTCAGAATGGCTCAGTCAGGTCTTTTGATGCGCTCAAGTATGGTGCCGTTGATTTTATAGCCAAGTCTTCCTTTTTTAAGGGTAGTGATATGGCGGCCGATAATGAGTTAATTATCAAAAAAGTGACCCAGGCGGCAAACATCTCCGTCAGATCGATTGATCCCATGCAGTCGACAATAGGCAAATGTGAGATTCATGATGCCCAGCAGCTCTTTTTTTGTGAAGATTGTGGGACCAAAAATGTTGTGAATATGCAAACATATTTGACGCGTGGAAATGCACAATGCAGCAACTGCGGTGATGACTTGAAATTAAGTCCCCACGAAAGATTGCGTCGCCTTTCTTATGTCGTGGTGATGGGCGCAGGTGAGGGTGGTTATGGCAATCTCCTGCAAATTATCCCCTCGCTTTGTCCTGAAATGGGCGGGGCGGTGATTATTGTTATTCATGACGAACCTGAGAATGTCTCTTCTTTTGTCGACTACCTTGGTTCAATCAGTGCCATGCCCGTGGTGCGAGGTCAGGACGGCCTGACGGTAGAAGGCGGAACCTGTTATGTCTTCTCCGGCTCTAAGCGAGTGACATTGTCGCCATATAGCGGTCATTATACCATTCGGGTCACAAGTGACCCGACATCCATGAAACAAGCAGCGCTCAACACAATATTGGCGTCAATGGCACCTCTTCTCAAAGAGCGGGTTGCGGGAATCCTGCTTTCCGGATCTGAAAATGACGGTGTAAGAGGGATGGAGGCAATTCGCAAGCACCATGGCACCGTCATTTCTTTGGAACTTAGCCGATGTCTTTGTAAGGATATGAGTGACAGGCTCCTACGAAAGTATCCTGAAACATTGATTGCCAATGAACAAGGAATCGTTGAATTGATTCAAACCATGGAGCGTCAAAATAGAAAGCATGTCGCTACGGCATAACAACTTTGAGAGGGGTTTGCATTACCCCCAAGGCTATCAACAAACTGTTGTCCGCCGCAAGATCGCTGACAGCAAAACCACTCTATTTGTATAAAGAGGAGATCGAGATTCAATGGAAAAGACAAGTCTCTCTGAACGTCGGCAACATCCTCGTACACCGCTTGATCTCGACATAGAGGTGAGTCAAGTCTTGTCTGATAATGGGCAAAGTGTTGAGGACGGTATTCGCTGCAAGTGCCGAGATATCAGCGGTGGTGGGATTTCATTTTATTCAATGAATTCATATCCATTACACTCTGTATTGAGGTTGCATGTCCTGCTTGAGGATATCAATATCAAGGTTATGGGCAAGGTAATGTGGGGAAAACAACTGCCCACAGCCCCTACCTTTATCACGGGTGTTCAATTTCTCAATATCTATGAACACGATTTTAATGTGCTTTGCTCCTATATCATGACCAAGTGCTTATAAGATTCATATTTATAGATTTACCGGCAGCAGGTCTTCTTCCCATCCAGGGGTGCCAAAGTCTATTTCGATTACTGGCTGACTGGTTAAAATGTCATGCGTTTTATTGCTGATCTTCATATTCACTCCCTCTATTCACGTGCCACCAGCCAGAGATCGCATATCCGTTCTCTGGCGGCCTGGTCACAGATCAAAGGGGTGCATCTCCTGGGAACAGGAGATTTCACCCATCCTTTATGGTTCCGTGAACTCCAGGAAACACTTGAGCCCGCTGAACCCGGTTTTTTCCGGATGAAAGACTCAATCACCCCCGATTCTTTCTTGCCTTTTCCGTATGTCCCGTCATCTAAGTGCATTCCTACTCGCTTTATTCTGAGTACCGAGATAAGTTCCATCTATAAACGTCACGGCAAGGTCAGAAAGGTTCATAGCCTGATCTTTGTCCCTGATTTTGCATCGGCAGAACGGGTCAAAAGCACCCTGGCAGCTATCGGTAATCTTGCAACAGATGGCCGGCCAATGCTGGAACTTGATGTCCATGATCTTCTGGAGATCGTTCTCGAAAAAGCCCCGGAAGGGTTTCTCGTTCCCGCCCATATCTGGACGCCCTGGTTCTCCCTGTTTGGTTCACGGTCGGGATTTGATTCTGTCGAAGAGTGCTTTGGCGATCTCTCGTCTCATATCTTTGCCCTCGAAACAGGGTTGTCTTCTGATCCGGCAATGAATCGGCTGGTTTCTGCCCTTGACCGTTTTACCCTTATCTCAAACTCCGATTGTCACTCTCCGGAGAAAATCGGCCGAGAGTCCACGGTCTTTGATACAGCATTTAATTTTTTTGCCATGAAGGCCGCCCTGCAAACCCCATGCGATGCAACCGGGCATCGCCATCTGGCCGCGACCATTGAATTTTTTCCTGAAGAAGGGAAATATCATCATGATGGACATCGTCTATGTGATTTCTGTTGTAATCCCCACAAGAGTCGAGAATTGCATGGTCTGTGCCCGGTCTGTGGCAAGCCTCTGACGATAGGTGTCTTCTCCCGGGTTCTTGATCTGGCTGACCGGTTGGCCCCAGTCTATGCCCCTGGATCCCCTGATATTTACAACCTGATTCCTCTTCAGGAGGTCCTGGCAGAACTCCTGGGAGTGGGGCCAGGGACAAAGACCGTTATGAGTAAATATGGGCAACTTATTCAACAATTTGGCCCCGAATTAACGATCTTGACCGAAACGCCGATTGCCGATCTTGCTTCAGGCGATTTCCCCTGCCTTGCCGAGGCGGTTAGTCGCGTTAGACAAAATTTGGTTTACAAAAAAGCAGGTTTTGATGGTGTTTTCGGCACCATCAAGGTTGGTTTATAAAAAAAGAAAACGAGGTACAAGGGTATGCATTTATTTGAGACGGAAGAGGGTGACAGATGGGTCTGCGTCGCCTGCGGTCTGGAACAGGCACAGTTAATTGAAGAAAAAAAATGGGAGTACATTTTTGACAAGGATAATCCCATGTTGCGATGCAGTTTCTGCGGTCAGGGCGATTATGAAATAGAAGATTGATCTTTTTATCACTACAACAACAGCTCGTCTTTCTGTTTAGATTTAAGCAGAAAGACGAGCTGTTGTTGTTAATGGGAGTTAGAACTTGCCAATGGTTCGGTAATGGTTACCCCAATCCAATGAGGATCCCACCATTCTACCGGGTTGACAAATACACCGTTAATCAACATGGAGAAGTGTAGATGATCTCCTCCAGCCATACCGGTCGTTCCGGTCAGACCAAGAACCGTATTCTGATCCACTAAGCTTTCTACGGTCACATTGATCTGGCTGAGATGGGAATAGAGACTGAAAACCCCTTGGCCGTGATCGAGGACAACCATCTCGCCATAAATCCCGTTGTATCCGGTGAAAACAACCTTACCGGCCTCAGCAGCCTTGACTTCAGCTCGCTCCGTAGACGCGATATCAACCCCCAGATGAACCTGTTCGTCGATGGATTTCCCCTTGTAATCATAGGTGCGATGATCGGCAAAACCGGCGCGTGGACTGCCGGGCATACGCTGAAACTCACCTTTCCATAACCTTTCCGGTGTCGGATTTTTACACAGATCATGAATCTTTTTATTGTTGACATCACGAAGATTGCGGTTTGTGTAGAGATATTTTTCGATCACATCCCCCTTCATTTCCGGGTAATGTTCTTCAAATTCAGGGATCTTTGTGGAAAGAAAGCCATCACTCAAGGCAATGGTATCGTGTTTCTGATTTGCTTTTTTATAAGTGCTGGTAAAGCCAATCGCTGTTTTATTACCGGCCAGATCTTCTGCCATGACTTTGGCATCGACAATGGCAGTCGCCTCATAGGGTAGGGCGATATAGGCGACATAGGTGTGTTCACGACCACTCAACGGAAATCCTGGATGGAAATTCCCATTGATCTGGGCGCCATGATGCACGACATCTTCCGTTGTCTGATAGATAACAATACCGGCTCCGCCTTGTTTTAAATAGCGTGTGGCATGGAGGAGATTAATCTTTGGCGCTTTGGTATCAATGGTAATATTCTTGACAATACGAGTCAGGTTGCCTTGAAAGAATCCCCAGAGAGAATAATCATACACCTCAAGGGTGATTTCCGCCGGGCCGTCTTTCAACCCCAGCTTTTTGAGATCAACCAGTTGTTTTTCTTTGACCTCAGTCGGACCAATCTTTCCCCAATATCCCTTTCTGGGGTAATCAGTACGAAGGACTTCTTTTTCCTGACTTCCTTGTTTGATAGCAATACGGACACTGCGTAATCCACTTTTTGCATCCGACAGGGTCAAGTCCAGGGTCGTATCCGTTCCGATTTGTTCAGGAATTTCACCCATGGCAATAACGGGTTTCCGGTTTTCAAAAATAGTCATTGCCCCAAAGCCAGCAACCGCCAACAATGCCACAAGAAGCAGTAGAAAGAATGGTTGCAGCAACTTTTTATTGTTGCTGATTTTTTTAATTCGCTGTTTAGCCATAAAAATATTTACTCCTTTGCTTAGATGACTCATGATTAGGGCATTTTGTCAGGATGATAATTTCTATCAGTTTTGCCAGGTAAGTTCATATTTCTCAATATGCAAATTATTGGTAGGGATAATGGTTAATCGTTTTTTTATGTTGCGCTCCAACTCCAGAGTCACATGTTCTTCTTCTTTCAACAGCATATCAGCAATGCGAGAATGAACAGTAAGGGTAACCATGCTCCCCTTAAATTTCTGTGCATCCTTGGCTACCTTGCGAAAAATTTCATAGCAGATTGTCCGACGGGATTTTAACCGGCCTTCACCTTCACAATAGTGACAAGGTTCGCAAAGCAGTTGATTCAAATTTTCACAACTCCGCTTCCGGGTCATCTGCACCAGACCAAACTCAGTAAGCTTTAAGATATTGATCCTGCTTTTATCTTTTTTAACAGCCTCCTTAAATGAGGCAAATAACTCTTCGCGGTGCAATTCATCATCCATATCAATAAAATCAATGATAATGATCCCGCCGATATTGCGGAGACGCAGTTGATAGGCAATTTCTTTGACGGCCTCCATATTTGTCTTGAAAATGGTCTCTTCAAGATCATTCTTACCCACAAAGCGTCCAGTATTGACATCAATGACCGTAAGGGCCTCGGTCGTTTCGATGATAATATACCCACCCGAGCGGAGCCACACCTTCTTTTCGATGACCCGGCTGATCTCCATTTCTATTCCATGGGCCTCAAAAAGTGGCGCTGCTTCCTGGTAATAAACGATACGATGCTGCAGGTCAGGGGCAAAGATTTTAATAAAATGCAATAACTTTTCATACGTGTTCTTGTCGTCAACCACCAGGGTATTCACATCTGCGGTAAACAGATCACGCACGGAACGAAAGGTGATATCAAGGTCTTCATAGATAAGCGAAGGGGAGGATGAGCTGAAAGCGCTATCCTGAATTTCATCCCACAGATGCAACAGAAATTCCATATCGGCCTCCAGCTCTTCCATGTCTGCATATTCAGCAACAGTGCGGACAATAAAGCCGGTTCCAGCCGGACGAAGTTCTTCGATACGCGCCCGCAGAGTCTGACGCAGGGTCTCATCCTCAATCTTTCGGGATATGCCGATATGGTCAGTCAGGGGCATAAAAACAAGATTACGACAAGGCAGGGTGATATGGCAGGTGAGACGGGCCCCTTTGGTGCCCATGGGCTCCTTTCCCACCTGGACCGTGATATCCTGCCCCTCGCGCAACAGATCTTCAATATTCATTCCCGAGACACGGTAAATCTCATTATCAGGGGAAGAGGAGGTGGAGTTGTATTTCCCACATGGTTGCTGCTCCTGACCGAGTAATCTCTGTTCAAGTTCAGTCATGGAAATATAGATATCGTCCACATAAAGAAATCCTGTCCTCTCCAGGCCGATATCAATAAACGCCGCCTGCATGCCTGGTAACACACGCACCACCCGGCCTTTATAAATATTGCCAATCAGGCCTTTTTCCGATGGTCGCTGGATATGAAATTCAACGAGATGATCATTTTCAACAAGGGCAATTCTTGTCTCATAACTTGCTGAATTTATAAGTATTTCTGTGCTCATGGGTATCGAGAAGATAGTGAAGGGGGAGGCTACAGCCTCAGGGTACAAGAACAGGCATGGAGACTCTTGATAAATTTTTAATTATACAGTACTTCAACTAAAAAAAGCCACTTTCTTTTTATAAATTGTCCTTTCCGGTACAATATTCACCTGTGGTGAACCATGAAAAAAAGCTCCTGGCTTGTTTTTGTTTTTTTGCTGCTGCAACCGTGCATGTCCCTTGGAGCCACGGTCAAGCAGTTTTCACCCCTGGGACGCATTGACCAGCAGACCAGGGTCTCGGTTAAATTCAGCACCAAAATGGTGAAGTTGGGTGATACCACCGCACCGGCGCCATTTGTGGTGAACTGCGGCAACGTCGGCGACGAGGGCCGCTGGGTGGACGCCGCCAATTGGGCCTGGCAGATGAAACGTCCTATGAAAAGCGGGGAACGCTGCGAATTCGTGCTGCGTTCCGATCTTGTCGCCCTCAAAGGTGAAGCACTCAGCGGCAAGAACCGTTTCGAGTTTTTTGTTCCCGGCCCCTGGCCTCGCTCCGTCTTTCCCAAGCCTGAATCAAAAGTGGATGAGGATCAGGCCTTCATCATCAGTGTCGGAGGTGGTCTGATCCCTACAACCATTCTCGTTATTGAAGACGAGCCATCCATTGCGGATAACATCACATATGCGCTTACCACCGAAGGGTTCACGACCCAATGGAGGTCAAGCGGCGGTGAAGGGCTGGCCACATACGGGCCGGTCGGGAAATGTTGCCGCTTCATTTCTGAAAGATTACACTGGTGTTGTGCAGACGAACGGATACGCCGGTTATGATTTTCTTGACAGGATACCGGATGTTCCCCATGCCGGTTGCTGGGCGCATGCAGTCGCAAGTTTATGGAGGCCCAGAAAGGAAGCGGCAAAGGGAGCCGAGCCGGAAGTGTGGACGTCGCCTTGAACTACATCCGGCAGATCTATGCGGTCGAAAAGGAGGGGAAACAGAATGAATACTTTTAGATGTAAGTGTCCGTAATTGGACACTTACAAGAGTTAAAATAGCTGAAAAATATTCTCAATTGTCTCTTCCTTAAAAAAACTACAAACCACACAACTTTCTTGCCTTTCAAAAAACATCCATTCCACAACCAAAAAATTAATATATTTTTCGTCATAGTATTGAATACAAGATAACACATATTCCTAATAGGAAAAATAAGATTATTCAATAATATTGATATGAGACGTTATTAACAGCAATAAAAAATGAATGGGAATTCATTTTTTATTGCTGTTAATAACAAAATTCTATATAGTAAAAAAAATCATCAAAATATGTAGTAAGAATGTGGCGAGATTTGTCCATTCACCAATATAAAGTAAAGCCAAACCTGCTGTGAAGCAGGGACGGAATGCCTCGGGATTCAGAAGTGAATTGGCCGGGTGTTTTTTTTGCCCAGCGATATGTCACTTTGGCTGTCAGGTGAAGATGTCAACTCTGGTAATGGGATAGATAATGAGATAATCCAGAGATATGGGTTGTTTCAAATGACTTACAAAAGGTTCGATAAAAAATAAAATGTCCGTTAACACCGCTAAAAAAGCATTGGTGACCAGCCAGAAAATTGCAAGTGCTTTTTTTTGAGTCGTTTATGTCGGTTCGCTGTTTGATTACTATTGGAGAAAGTAAGCAAGTAGCACTTTAGTTTTAAAGTAGTATTAAAGTCGTCATTCCATGTAAAAAATCTTCAACAATGTTTTTACGTGTGGATTTTCTCATACGGCACATAAAGGGAATCCAGGCAACAAAGCATCTAAAATATTTTTCAAATCCGGTCACTTTGTGTACCGGAGGGAGGGATTAATGAAAGATCATGAAGTCAAACAAGGGCTTTTTTTTCTCTGGATAATAATGTCCTTCACCCTATTGCTACCGCAGCATTTGTATGCGGCCGATGAGGAGGCATGTCTCGTCTGTCACAGGTACCCTGGTCTGGGGAGGATAGATCAGGCTGGGAGTCTGCGCCTTTTTTACGTGAACGATGGCACCCACAAAAATTCTGTACATGGAAAAGTACTTTGTAGGCATTGTCATCTCAATCTTGATGTGATCCCCCATACCGATGCCAAGAAAGTCGACTGTGCGACCAAATGTCATCTCAAAGAACCTTCTACCGACCGGGAGTTCTCCCACGGTTCACACTACACTGAGATCAACGACAGTGTTCACGGTAAACTCACCAAAACTGGTGAACCAAAAAAGTTTAGCGAGGACATGCCCGGCTGCACTTCTTGCCATATTAATGCAGTTTACCGGCCCGTCACCAGCATTACAGAGCAAGAAGCTGGTGTCTCGGCCGATGCCCTGAGACGATGTCTCGGCTGCCATGAAGACAAAAATTGGACCAATCGTTTTTACCGGCACTTCAGTCACCGGCTGCATCGTTCAAAGACCCCCAAAGAAACAGTCCTGCTTTGCCTTCAATGCCATGAAAATAAAAAGATGATGTCCCGGCATGGCCTTACCGCCACCGCCAACTATAAGGACACATACCACTGGAAAGGCGTGCTTTTCAGTGACCCCAACGCACCCGACTGCATCAGTTGTCATGCTCCGGTGGGGTATCCCGTGCATTCCATGAAAAGCATGGTGGAGTCCTCTTCTGCGGTTCATAAAAATAACCTGCGCCAGACCTGCGCCAACACCTCCGGCGTTCAACAATGCCATCCAAATGCAACGGCAAAGTTTGCGGAAGGAGAAATTCATCAGGCCGGCTTGGGACTTGAAGACACAGTAGCGGCATTTATCAAGAATGAGGCTGCATTAAGCGACATCGACGACTTAAGAAAGGAACGTCGGTTCCGCAACCTTTTTGAAAATGTTGATGTTGACCCTGACACTTTTGACGAAGACGAAGCTTTCCATAGAAAAATATACGGCCTCGTGCGATATGTTTACACCTTATTAATCACTGTAGTTATTGGAGGAATGCTCCTTCATCAGATTCTGGATTTTTATCGAACCGTTAAAAATCTGAAAAAACATGGGGAGGAAAACTGATGAATTCAGAAAATAATACATCACACAACAATGACGCTAACGCGTCGACGAGCAAGACACGACCCAGAGAAATTGTGCGCCTTAATGGCCATGAAAGGCTTCAGCACCTCCTTACCTTTTTGACATTTTTTCTTTTGGTGGCCTCAGGATACGCCCTGCGTATACCGGAAGAATGGATACTGAAGTTGGGAGACGCAGGAAAAACTCTTTTCTTCTACCGGGGACTCGTGCACCGCATTGCTGGTGTGGCTATGATCCTTGCTGGTTTCTATCACGTCGTTTACCTGATCGCCCACCGGGAGGGAAGATCATTCTTTATGGACATGATACCCAATCTGAAGGATGCAAAGGACATTTTTCAAAATCTTGCCTATTATATAGGAAAACGGCCCAATCCACCCGAATTCGACCGCTTCGACTACCGGGAAAAGGCTGAATATCTGGCACTTGTGGCAGGTACGATTATCATCTGCGTAACCGGTGTCCTCCTGTGGACAGAGGCGCACTGGAGTAAATTCGCCCTTGATCTTTCCCTGCTCATTCACGGCATGGAAGCCATCCTCGCCACACTTGCCATCATTGTCTGGCATTTTTATTCCGTTCATTATAAACCCGGAAAATTTCCAATGAGCTGGGTGTGGATAACAGGAAAAATGCCGTTGCACGAGTTGGAAGAGGAACACCCGCTGGAGTTCAAGAGGATGGTCGAACAAGGCCTTATCAACCCCGATGACGCGCATCATGCAAGCCGCACCAAAAAAGGTTGTATGCAGGTCATCTTTGAGGGAGTTGTATTCTTGTCTTTTATTTTCTTTCTTGGCGTTTCCGTGCTGCTGATCAAGCTGCTTTACTTTCCACCCGAGACTCGACGCGTGGATCAGGTGGCGGATAAAGGGACACTGAAAACCTTTTTCAAGACATCCGAAGCCAAGGAAAGGGTAAGCTATTTCCATACCCCTGACGCAAGTGTTAAGCCAGTCACCCTCAATCCTGTAGTCTGTGTGCAATGCCATGGTACTTTCCCCCATAGCAAATCACCTGATGTCCGTTCCTTCCTGAATATGCACAATTACTTCATGGCCTGTGAAACCTGTCACGTTCACCAACGTGACATCGAGACAAAACTGGATTATGTCTGGTTCGACAATAAAACAGAGAGGAAAATAGACGCTCTTGTTGGTGACAGTGGTGTTTACGGCGCCAAAATGGTTCCTGTTCTTACGTCGAGCACAGGCGAACCACGGCGTCTTGATAATTCGACCAACGAAGATTTTGTCAAGGAATACATAGCAACCAAGAGCAAGCTCACGCTAGAGGAACAGGCAAAGGCCAAGGTGGTTCTTCATAAAGATATCTCAAAGAAACCGGTTCAATGTACGGAGTGCCACGGCAAAAAACCATATATTGATTTTACCACTGTTTTATATACTCCACAGCAGGCACAAAGCCTCTATCGTACCGAGGTAGCAGATATGATCGACAAGTACATGAAGTTCTACCTGCCGACCATGTTTGACATAGATCTCATGAAGAAGCAGAAAACAGAAGGCTTGGAGAAAGAAAATCGGCCAACCAAGTAAAATGATTTTCTACCGCTGGTTGACTCTTTCGTTTTCCCTGCTTCTGCTATTCTCTCCCGGTGCTGTTTCTGCAAAAAACAGCACCGGCGAGATAATAGCCTATAAACAGGTTCTTGAGATATCAACCCACCTCCAGCTGCCAAGCGATGTCGCCGTGGATGGCAAAGGGCACATTTACGTCCTCGACGGTACCGTAAATCTTGTACGTGTATACGACAAGAAGGGAATACCTCTTTTCACCCTTGGCGGTGATAAGATGCTGAACCAGCCTCTTGGTATCGATGTTTCACCCGCTGGTGATGTACTGGTTGCCGATTCCGGCAACCATCGGCTTGCTTATTTTGCCTTGGGACAAACAACGCCTCAGTATTTGGATTTACCATCTCCTCCAGATGGTAAACCTGCAGATCCCACGGATGTATGTTTTGGGGTAGACAACCGCACCTTTCTCGCAGTTGATAATGACAACCACAGGATACTTGCTTTGGATCACAGCGGAGCAATTCTCTGGTCGCGAGGGGGGATGGGGCGTAATCCTGGCGAGTTTCGTTTTCCTTTCATGATGGACCAAGATGAGGCAGGAAATATCTATGTCGTGGAGGTAATCAATACTCGGGTTCAGGTTCTTGATGCCAAAGGCAACTTCTCCCAATTTATTGGTGAATGGGGGATTGAACCAGGACAACTGTATAGACCAAAGGGCGTGGCTGTCAATGATAGCAGCGAGGTGTTTGTCTCGGACAGCTATCTCGGGGTTATTCAGATCTTTGATCGAGAGGGACGACTCACAGGTATTGTGGGAGATGAAAATGGCAAACTCAGAAAATTCATTACCCCTGTCGGCATGACTTCATCGGACAGTAGGCTGTTTGTTGTTGAAATGTTTAAAAATCGAATCACCGTATTGCAAAGGCAGAAGTCGGAAAATTAAATCAATGCATAGATTATTCCCGGCATTTCTCACAATCCTATTACTGGCTGTGCTTGCCATACCACTAACAATCCAGGCAGAAGGCAACCTCCTGGTTCAGAACTCATCACGAGAATGTGCCATCTGCCATTTCAGATGGATGGATCAATTTGTTCAGGGTCACGGCACGCTACTGGCTCCCCTTGAGATCGAGGATGTCGCAGGCGATGAAATGATGTGCCTGAGCTGCCATGATGGCTCCAATCAGGATTCCCGCTCCAAGGTATGGCTGAAGGATATGCACAAAACCGGCATTGTCCCTTCGGACAAGGTAACCATTCCAAAACTGTTTCCACTATCACATGATGGAAAGATAGTGTGCGCCACCTGCCACTCCGCCCACTCCAACCCGACGGATACCAGCATTGAGCGCTCTGTTTTTTTACGGATTACCAATAATAATTCCATTATGTGCGAGATGTGTCATGTCGCCCAACTGGACAAGGTTCATAATCATCCCCTTCATGAGGGAAAAAGACCGCTTCCAGCCACAATCTACGATGCCGGCGGTGTCCGTTCCACTACCGATCCGAATCACCTGATTTGTGAAAGCTGCCATACGGCCCATGGTGCAGTTGAAAAAAATCTCATCCTGCCGGTGACCAATTCCGTTCTCTGTGCAGCTTGCCATGGTGACAAGATAGACGATACGTCCGCGCCTCCATCGCAGCAAAAAAATCATCCTCTTTTAGTCAAGTACAATCCTGATCCCGCCCATGAAAAGGATATGCGGGCCGTCCCCAAAAACACCCTCCAATGTCTTTCCTGCCACAAAGTTCATGGACATGAGGCTGGCATCAAGGGCCTGATTGCCACCAAAGACACTCTCTGCGCTTACTGCCACAGTGACAAAGCAGATCTGAGCTCAACGCCAGCATCATGGGGGAAAAACCACCCTCTGTCAGTTGCCTTTAAGCCAGTGGCTGAAAGTGCCAAACTCCTTGAGGCTGGACCAAAGGGGACTGTTCGCTGCTACACCTGCCACAAGGTGCATGGGCATGAACCCGGAACAAGAGGACTGGCAACAAAAAGAGACATATTGTGCGCTGCCTGTCATATTCAGCAATCTCTCGTCGCCAGAACAGATCATGATCTGGGCGTCACTGCTCCTGACACTAACAATGTAGCTGAACAAAATGTTCAACAGGCGGGCATATGCAGCCCTTGTCATATTCCTCACAAAGCCACAGGACCGGCACTTTCGGCTCGTCGCATTGCAAAATATTCTGACGAACACTCGGCTATCTGTATCAGTTGCCATCAGGAAAAAGGACCGGCCTCAAAAAAGACTGTAGGACAGTACTCGCACCCAGTTGGTATTGCAGTAAAAAATCCTACCCTGCCCCTCTTTAAAAAAAATAACGCCAGCGAAATCATGGCCTGTCAGACCTGTCACAATCCTCACCAGTGGCAGCCCGGACTGCAAACAAAAGGAACAGGTGCTAATCTGGAAGGCAATGCTGGAAACAGTTTTTTACGAAAGCCCGCAGGAACTGATCCCGCGCTTTGCGCAACCTGTCATCCAGACCACTACTTAATAGAGGGTACGGATCACGATCTTGCAGTCACTGCCCCGGAAAAGACCAATATTACCGGACAGAATGTCCAGCAATCCGGGGTCTGTGGTGCCTGTCACGTTCCACACAATGCAGCAGGTCGCTCTCTATGGGCGGGCAGCATAACGGCAACAAAGAATGCATCGCCTTCGGCCATATGCCTTGACTGTCATCATAAGGATGGGATTGCTACAAAAAAGACCACGGGACAACATTCCCATCCTGTTAATGTTGTTGCTGAGTCCGAGTTATTGCCGCTTTACACAAGGATGGACAAGAAAAAAGTGATGGAATGTTCCTCCTGCCACAACCCTCATAGATGGGTGGCCCAATCAGACAAAAAGGGGAAGGGAATCAATCTCGAGGGAAACGGTGACAGCAGTTTCCTCCGTGCCGGAACTTTGGCAAAACCCCTGCTCTGCGAAAAGTGCCACCAGCAAAAAGCACTGGTGACCGGAACGGATCATGACATGCGGATAACTGCTCCATCTTCAGTAAATCTGCATGGAGAGAGGGCGAGTGAAGGTTCTGTCTGTGCCCCATGTCACTCGGTGCATAATGCATCCGGAGAAATCCTGTTATGGAATTCTCCACTGGCTGATCAGGGCCTGGATTTCATGGAAATGGCCTGTAACGGTTGCCACAGTAAATCCGGAGCAGGGAAAGATAAGATTATCACCAGCGGAGTCCATCCAAAAAAACTCTATTTTGGCTACAACAAATCATATCGTGACATTCTTATTCCCATGGAAGAACCGGCGCAGGAACCAATTCCCCTCTACAGTGACCAGGGAGTTCAATCACCTAAAGGCGAAATATCCTGCCCGACCTGCCATGATGCTCATGTCTGGAATGCCCAAACCGGTTATGTTAAACACGAAGGAAATCAAGAGGGAACGGTTGTGGATAGCTTCCTGAGAAAGAGCGCCAGAAACGATCTTTGTTACGCCTGCCATGGCAGAAACACGCTTATGTTGTACAGATACTACCATGATGCCAAGGAAAAAAAGAGAATTCTCGGCCAATCTTCGGTCAAACAACAACAAATTATGCCCGCTAAGTAAATTCGTCTTAATATAAAACAAAATGAGCATGATGAAACCAGTTGAATCATACCGATTTTCATTATTATCGTGTCTAGTTTCCCCCTTTATCCTTATTTTTTTACTGGCAATGGTCTCCTGTTCCGTACTTGAGCAATCACAGAACAACGTCATCAGCAAGCAGGAAAAATCACCACATATTCCTGAAGATGAAACCACCTGTTTTGTCTGCCATAAAAAGGATTCTGTAGAAAAAGGGAAGCCGGAGAAGATACTGGCCTCCGATATTGAGGTGCGTTGTACATCCTGCCATAATTCCCTGACAAGTGTGCATTACCTTGGCATCAACCCCTTTACTGACCCTCTGGCTCTTCAACAATACACAAGCCCGGAAAAAATTCTTGCCGATGATCAAGCCAGTTGTATCGCCTGCCACTCTCCCCACGCGGCAGAAAATAACAACAGATACCGCCTAACTAAAGAATATCTTCGGCTGGCAACCATAGCAAGAAGTATTAATCCGCACAGGCAACAGCCTATGTGTCTCTCCTGCCACAGTACTGCCCCTGTCGCAGGGCAGCCTAACCTTGCAAAAGATGGCAATATCAATGCCCTGTGCAACCACTGCCATGCCTCTGGATTTGCAAGAAAAGAGATTCATCCCGTGGGGATCATTCCTTCAAAGCATATACGGATACCGCCCGACATGCCCCTGCAGAATGGCTTGCTTACCTGTGAGACATGTCATCAGTCTTCATTGCAACCCGGCAATCCCTGTCAAAGTGTAGCCGACAAAAAAGAAAACAAAAGATTTCTGCGCGGAGGCAAACTCTCCAGGAGTGATTTTTGTTTTCTCTGCCATATCGAAGAGACATATAAACGCTTGAATGCTCACCTACAGTTAGATGAGCAAGGACAGATCAAAGAAAAAACTTGCCTCTTCTGCCATGCAACCCGTCCGGATATCAATATTTTAGGACTGAATCAGGTGGTTTTCCTTGTGGACGACATTAATGTGCCCTGTATGGGATGTCATTCCGGATTTGAGGTAAAACATCCTTCGGGAGGCAACCATTTAAGAGAACCCAAAGGAAAAATCCTGCAAGGCCTGAAAACAGCGATAGATCGAATCGGTGTGGAACTTCCCCTGTATAACGGAAAAATTGTCTGCGCAACCTGTCATAATCCCCATCAGGACGGGGTAATTAAAATCAACGCTGCGGCAGCAGGAAGCCAAAGAAAAAACAAATTGCGGTTATTACCGGGAAGCTTACAGTGCACAGGCTGCCACTGGGACAGATAACTTACTCTTTAACCACACATCACTTTCCGGTGCAAAACTGTGACGCGTCGCCCTGATTTTCGATAAAACAACATTTCTTATGTAAATTCAATTTCTTTTCGTATTTGCTCTCACTGCATTGCCTGACAATGTCAGGCATACCCCCCATTAAGTCCAAGCACTTTGGGTACTCACACCTCGCAGCCCTGACATTTATGACTGTCATCCTTGACCGATAGTTGATGATGGTGAAAAAGCGGTTTACCCACAGACCTGTGGGGTTTAGAAACGAACGCATCAGTCACTGGATTTCTTCGGCTTACAGGCACTCTTTTGTGCCTGCTCCTGCTTGCTCTTCCACTGAGTACTATACGCCACAACCTGTCCGGGCAACATTCGAAATGGCTGCTGACTCGATGGACAGCCCGGGAATATGCATCAATTGTTGATTTTCATTTCCCTGAAGTTTGAGAAAATTCAGATGACGCAGATAGAGGTGTTTAAATCGTTTTACTTCATCAGACTCCATGGTATGCTCTTTTTATAGTATAAGTGTCCGTAATTGGTCAATTACAAGAGTTATACTCTATTTTGGTTGTTTTTCCGCAGCGAGAGCGGCTTCGTCCAACAAAGCAATTAACTGGACCGAGACAAGCTCGGCGGTTTTTCTGAAAGGTTCCTGGCCGGCCAGTTATCGCCAGCGATGTTACGTGGGCAGACCGATGAAAAAAATGATGGAGTACTGCTGAACGGTTACGATATCATTTCCCAACTTAGAGCTTGTGCGTAAATAAAATATTTATAAGAAGGTTAGACCTGATCTGGCCATAATATCGATGTCACAAAACCAATCATGGGTCGATCCCTCACTTTTTGTCAAACAGATCCACGTCGAAGAATCCTGCCTGGATCTTCCTTATACCCAAGCAATTCTTGCCAGGGCCCGACTGCCCTATACGGTTATTCCTGATTATCAGGATCTGGAGGCAGTTCCCGGACACTATCCCCAAAATCTCACCGCCGGCAAACAGCATCTACTGTTGTGCCGCAATAGGGGTCATTTTTTCAAACCCTGTCCTGCCACTCGTGAGTATCGCTGCTGTGAATATCAGGTCTTGAATATTGGCATGAACTGCCCCATGGACTGCGTCTATTGTATCCTTCAGGCCTACCTGAACAAGCCATGGCTCACCTTCTTTCTCAATGTTGATGACCTGCTTGCGGAGATGACATCAGACTTTGCGGCTGAGCCTGACCGGTTTTTCCGGATCGGAACCGGCGAGTTTACCGATTCCCTGGCCCTTGACCGGCTTACCCAGCTCAGCCGCACCCTGGTGACCTTTATGGCCGGGCAACCACAGGCGGTATTGGAACTGAAAACCAAGAGCGCAGTTATCCAGAATCTGGAGGGACTTGAACACAAGGGACGCACCGTTGTTTCCTGGTCTCTCAACAGTACCCCTATCATGGCCGGAGAAGAGATCCGAACGGCAACGCTTGAACAAAGGCTTGCGGCTGCCAGACAATGCGCGACCTGGGGATATAAACTGGCCTTTCATTTCGACCCGATTATCGAACATCCAGGCTGGCAGCAAGGGTATGCAGAAACCATCACCCGGCTTTTTAATACCGTGCCGGCTGAAAGCATTGCCTGGATTTCCATGGGAGCGTTGCGTTATCTGCCTGCCCTTAAAGACATTGGGACTGGACGTTTTCCCCAGTCCCGGATCTATTATCAGGAATTCATCGAAGGACTTGACGGCAAGCGCCGTTACTTTCGTCCTCATCGAGTGGAGCTCTATCAACATATTTATAATCTGCTGAAAAGCAGGGCGCACCCTAAGACCTGTATCTATTTCTGCATGGAGAGCGACGAGATCTGGCGGGAGGTTATGGGGTATGCCCCGGAGGAGAGGGGGGGGATTCCCCATATGCTGGACCAGACGGTTCGGGGATGATGACGGCACGAAGCCATTCGTAAATCGCGTTATTCACTCTTGGCAGGATATATCCGATCTGCTTACCTCCAGGGGGATTTTTTCACCAAGGATCTTATGTTCGATTACCAATTCCACTGGCGGAAAACGTGATGAAGTTCCCGCAAAAATATCGATTCTGCAGTTAATCGCTAAAGAATTGGAAGGAAGAGAGGGGAGAAGGATTCCTCACCAAACCCCGGCAGTTCCAGCATAACAAGCGGGCCGGGCTCAAAGAGGTAATCATATTGTCCGACCGGATCAATGATCTGAATTCGATTCCCGCCGAACTCACTCTGCAAGATCAAGAGGAGATGTCGTGTCAAGCGGAGGCGTTAGAAAATTTTTGTTTTTCACAACAGACCAGGAAGTGGTATCAAGCCAATCCTGAAGCTCATTACTTGGCAGAGGGCGGCAAAGATGAAAGCCCTGGAGAATATCGCAGCCCAGTTCCTCCAAGAATTGCAGGGTGTCCTCATTCTCAACACCTTCCGCTACCACTTTGCGGCCGATGTTATGAATCATCTCAATGGTAGATCTGACGATCACCGCATTATCCTCATTCTGGAGCATATCAATAATAAAGGATTTATCGATTTTAATCTCACGGGCCGGGAAGTTTTTCAAATACGATATGGAGGAATAGCCCGTGCCAAAATCATCAATGGAGAGATGCAGGCCCATTCTTTTAAGCTCGGCAACGACCCTGGCAACCCGATCCTCGTCAACGACAATACTGCTTTCAGTAATTTCCAGAAGTAGCATTTCCGGCTTAATCTGCCACTTAGCGAGAAGAATAGCGACATCAGAGGGAAAGTTGAGATCGTGAAGGTTTTTGAGGGATAAATTCACCGCAACCGGAATGTGATAGCCAGCCTGTTGCCATTTGCCACATTGTTCCAGGGCCTTATCAAGTACCAGAGTCGTAAATTGTTTACAGAGTCCGGCCTGTTCGGCAAGGGAAATAAAATCATCCGGATCGACGATTCCCCGATTTGCGTGCTGCCAGCGAGCCAAGGCTTCTACACCAATCAAGGTCCTGTTACGAATGGATATTTTTGGTTGATAGCAGAGAAATATGTCGTTCTTTTTGATGGCATCACGCAGCTCACCAATCAATACCAGACGATTAAAGGTCGCCCGGTGCTGCTCGATATTAAAAATGGCATAGATAACATCGTTACGCTTGGCATCATACATGGCTATATCTGCCCGCTGCACCAGAGTCTCACTATCGGCTCCATGGTCGGGGTACATAGCAATTCCGACACTGATACCCACCTTAAGGCTATGCCCCTCAATCATAAAGGGCTGATCAATGGTACTGGCAATCTTCATACTGATCATAACCGCTTCTTCCAAGGTTGTATCAGGCAGTACCAGGGCAAATTCATCGCCGCCAACTCGGGCCAAGGTATCAGATTCCCGCATCACATTCTTCATCCGAAAAGCTACTTCCTGCAGAACATAATCACCGTAAAAATGGCCCAGAGAGTCATTAATCTCTTTAAAACGAACAAGGTCCATAAGAACAAAGGCTAGGGGATTCCGATTACGTTTGGCAATCAACAGGCCATGATCGAGCCGCTCCTCGGCCAGGATACGGTTCGGCAGTTCTGTGAGCTCGTCATGGAGGGCCCGATGCCGTTCCAGGGAGGCAAAATGCTCGCTCAGCTTGATGGAGGCCAGGCTCAGCCGCACCACCATGACGACAAAAATGGCGCCGCTAAAAAGGATGGTGGCAACAATCATCTCCAGGGTGGAGGATTGTTCTTTCAGCACCACATTCAGGAAGAGGATATAGCCGATGATAAAGAAGAGGATCAGAACGCCAAGAAATTTCCAAGAGGCGTAAAGTTGATGTTTTCTGAGACAGATCTTTCTGGTTGGATTAAGTGAAAAAGCAAGCAGGGCGATGCCTGCCAGAACCATGGTTATGGATACAATTTTCAAGGGGAGATTTCCTTTTCATATCAGTCTATCAGATTTCAAGCCACGATTATGAATCGAAATCTAACAGATGGAGTTGAGAGTTACAATAAGTTAATATGATGAGAGATCGGTCGTCAAGAGTGGATACCAAATCAGTCATGCTCTTCATTAAAGGTATCTTAAAACTTAGCATATATTTTTGTTTTTTGCTTCCTAAGCCCCCAAGCTGTACGTCCATTTTGAATCCGCGCTTGTTTTGGGGAGGCAATTAAACAATACAATAAAATTGTATCAAATTTAGTTATTTCAGTATGTTAAATAACATATGATTTTTAAAATAATTTTGCAAGATGTCTTAAGAGACAAGTTGTTTCGTTACGGCCCTCAACAATGGTTGTCCATTTTCTTCTGGAAGAAAACAGCTACTCTATGGTAAGAAGAACACTGACTGAAATCAGGCAGGCTATTGATCAAACATCAATGGACAACTCTGCCTTTTATTGACACATCAAAAGATTACAAATGGTTGCAGGAGAAATTATGCTGAATAAAGTTATGCTGATTGGTAATCTTGGGAAAGATCCTGAACTTCGCTATACCCAAAGCGGCACTGCCGTTGCCACTTTTAATGTCGCGACCACTGATCGATACAAAGATAAAGATGGGCAGATGCAGGAAACGACCGAATGGCATCGTGTTGTCGCCTGGGCGAAGTTGGCTGAGACCTGTGGTGAATATCTGCATAAGGGATCAAAGGTCTATATTGAAGGCAAGCTCCAGACCAGAAAATGGCAGGATCAGAATGGCAATGATAAATTTACCACAGAAATTGTCGCTCGTGAAATGAAGATGCTCAGTCCGCGTGGTGGGGCAGGTGACGACACATCATACGGTGGGGGCGGCGGTTCGCAGGAGCATACCTATTCAGAGCCACCTCAGGGGATGATGGGTGGCGGGGGACGAGACGAGGTGCCGTTTTAAAGTTTTTACATGAGAGAACAGGTTGTTGACGCAACGAGGCGGAATCTTCATGGTTCCGCCTTCTTGTTTTTTGTCGGACAGAGATTGCCATTGTCGCTGACAGGGTTGACTGACAGGCAATGCATCCATATTATTGCTGACACAGAACATTCATGGCTATTTTTTTATTAGATCCAACTCGTATAATCACAAATCAACAATGGAATATTACGAAACCTTAGGCGTGTCCAAAAACGCCTCCGCCACCGAGATCAAAAAAGCATACCGTCAATTGGCCTTAAAGTATCATCCAGATAAAAATCAAGGGAATAAAACCGCCGAGGATAAGTTTAAAGAGATCAATGAGGCCTATGCAGTACTGTCAGATCCGGAGAAAAAAAAGCAGTACGACACGTATGGTTCCACTGATTTTCATCAGCGTTATTCGCAGGAAGACATTTTCCGCAACTTTGATTTGAATGACATCCTTCGTCAATTTGGCGGCGGCGGTTCTTCCAAGTTTCGTAACAATATGGGTGGTGACGGGGCCCACTTTCAATCTTTTTTCGGACAGGGTGGCGGCCCAGGCCGAATGGGCGGTGGTTGTGGAACCGGGGGCTGTCATCAACCCACGAAAGGTCAGGACCTGACGTATCAGATCTCAGTAACACTTGATGAAGTCATGCATGGCGCTGAAAAAAATATCACCCTGCGCACCCATGGCACGTCCCAGAATGTTACGGTCAAGATCCCTAAAGGAATCGAGGCGGGGAAAAAGCTACGACTGAAGGGGAAGGGTGACGCTTCTTCACAGGGGGGAGCCCCTGGCGACCTCTATCTGAAAGTAGAAATAAGCAAACATGATCGCTTTGCCAGAGATGGAGATGACCTGATTTGCGATAAATGGATTTCATTCAGTGATGCCTGTCTGGGAACCAAGGTTGCCGTTGAAACCCTGGAAGGAAAGAAGTTTATGGTCACTGTCCCTGCCGGTGTCCAGCCAGAGGCCAGATTACGCATCAAAGGACACGGCCTGCCAAGCGGCCCATTAGGGCATCGTGGTGATATCTACGTGAAGCTTGGAGTCCAGGTTCCTGAACATCTTTCCGAAGAACAGACCCAGTTGGTTCTCAGTTTGCAAGAGGCCGGACTGTAGTCCTTCAGCATTTATCCGCAGGGAGCAATATTCGTAGCGTCGTTCCTTTATCTTGTACACTTTGCACCAGAATGGCCCCATGATGGGAACGTATGATCCCTGCCGCCAAGGCCAGGCCCAGACCGCGACCAATAAATCTGGTGGTAAAAAAAGGTTCAAAGATACGTTCAATATCGCCTGATGCTATACCGTTGCCGGTGTCCGTAATTTGACAAAAGGCATAGATAGAGACATCAGGGAGACCTTCTCGAAATTGAATGGGAATAATCGTGGAACAATAAGGCTGTACGCCAAAGGTTATTCCAATCTCTCCTATTGAGTCCGCCAATGCTTCAAGGGCATTGGTCAGGATATTTTTAAGAACTTCCTTGATCTGTCCCTTGTCAAATCTGCATATTATGGGCATGAACGGCGGGATCAATTGCATCACTACAGAGGCAGGGAGCGTATTCTGGACGGCAAAGAGAACCTCCCTGGCAACCTCAACCAGATTCTCTGGTTGCAGCCTGGGTTCCCCTTGACCAACATAGGTCAACATGGAGCTTCCTACCTTGGTGGCCTCCTTGGCTGCTTGCGATGCCATGGTGGCCATGTTCATTTCTTTTGACTCGGTCGGCAGTATTCGCCGCAGCATCTCCACATTTCCAAGAACAACCAGCATGGAATTGTTAAAACGATGGGCAATAGCCCCGGCCATTGTTTTCAGGGATTCGATCCGCTTGGCCTGCTCCTGCAGTTGGCTTGTTTCCAGGGAAAGTTGTTCCTGCTCTTTCTGTCTGCTGATATCAAGGTGAACGCCAAGTGCCCGCAAGGGCTTTCCTTCTGTATCCCATTGAAAAACCTTGCCCACATCAAGAACCCAGACCCATTTCCCTGACTTGTGCCGGAGTCGATGCTCAGTCATATAGAGAGGAGTCCGTCGTTCCAGGTGATCGTCAAGTGCCCTGGTGATCTCGCCTACTTCGTCAGGATGAACCAATTTCCCCCAGGTTGACACATTCGGTTCCAATTCATCCAGGGTATAGCCCAGGATCTCAGCCCAACGTTCATTGTAGACAACCTCGTCGGTCTGGATATTCCAGTCCCAGGTACCAAGACGAGCGGCATCAATAACAAACTCAAGACGATCTCTGGTGTCCAGCACCTCTTCTTCCATCTGTACCGTTCTGGTGATATCGACAAGATAGCCCTGATAATGGCTGATCTGGCCATGGTTGTCCCGCACCAGGGTCGTAGCGTCAAGCACCCAGACGATCTTGCCATCCCGCGCCATCAACCGATAAGGCTCATGGGTAAAATGGGTGCTGTCTGCCAAGGAATTGGCCCGCACCTCAGCCGCCACCCTTTTTCTGTCATCAAAATGAATAAGAGACGAATACAGGACAGAACCATTAAAAAAATCCTGGTCTGAATATCCAAGGACAGCAAGGACATTCTCAGAAACATATTCTACCGGCCAGTTTTCACTGTCCCGCCAAATAAAGATGACGACCGGTCCATTCATGAACATGGCCCGATCCTGTCGCAGGGCCATCTCGATATCATGTTTGGCGGTAATATCATGGACAATGCCAAGAGACCGGATTGGGTCGCCATCCACGTTATACTTCGTGGTACAGATCTCCCGTACCCATTTTATGTCTCCATTATGCAAAAGGAGACGATGCTCAATATCGTATGGCCTTTTATCTGCCACCGAATCCGTATAGGTTTGTTGCACATACTCTCGATCATCAGGATGGACTTGGGCTAGAAAGGTATCAAAGGTTATTTTTAATTGCTGGGTATCCATGTCAAAGATACGGTAAATCTCATCTGACCAGAACAGGACATTGGTCTGGTGATTCAATTCCCAAGACCCCAGACCGGCAATATGTTGAGCATCTTTCAGGAGCAGTTCACTGTGCCGCAGTCTTTCTTCTTTTTCTTTAAGCGAGGTGATGTCCCGGTTACTGGCCCGGCGCCCCAGCCAATTCCCATGTTGATCCAGAGCCGCCTGGCATTGATGCCATATCCAGCGAGTCTCACCGGTTTTAGTGATAAGACGGAATTCTATATCAGACTTTTCACAACCAAGATGCAGATATTGCTGACGATGAGCATGAGCGTTTTCCTGATCATCAGGGTGGATAATATCTACAAAAAGATCAGGGTTTGCCTGAAACTCTTCCCGTGTATAGCCAGTGATCCGCTCACATGACGGAGACATATATTTACATACGCCATCCACGCCGAGCCAGACCTCCCAGTCATAGGAGTAATCGACCATCGTCCGCAATTCTTCAGCGCTTTCGAGGAGTTTATTTTCAGCATGTTTCACCTTTTGTTGCGATGCAAAAAGGTTCCATAAATATGCGATGGCAAGAAAGGAGAGCAGGGCGATAAGGAAACCCAATGTATCCCGGACAGTTGCAGTAAAAGGTGTTTTGTCAATGATCCTGTTGGCGGATAAAAAGGTTAACGTCATCCGGCATATCATCAAAAAAAGCATAAAGGCAAGGGGTAATGCCCGCCACTCTTTCCAGTAAAAATAAGCTGCTACAGTTACAAGCCATGCTATTGAAAGGATAAATATGGACGGAACAAAAAGAGGATGAGAGAGCAGGGTCCACAAGTAAAGGGACAGAACGGTGAGCAGAAGGGCAAAGAAGGCAAAGACCGCAAGGAATGACCGGGGAATGGTTGAAAGAACAGGGTGCAGTTGCATAGTCTTTCGCCTCGATAATCAGGGGATTGTTGCTTTATTAAAATATAGGTCTCAATCCTTGCGACCTTACACCTGTTGCTCCTGTTTTAAAACCTAAATTCCCGAGTTATTGTAACGAGGAAGGAGGCTTTACCCCCAGCTTGGTATAGAGTTCCATTTGATGCTTGGTGGTCTCGCCAACCTGAAGTCGTCGCCCAGGCACTTCAAAGCATTCAATAACATCCAATTCGTCGAGAACTTCTTGCAGGGTATAGGTTTTAAACAGCTTGCTCTCCTGCATTTTCTTCGTGATATAGGACAGATAGATCAGAGCGATAAATTGCACGAAGAGCTTGCCATCAAGGCTTTGTTCCGAGGAAACAGCCAATCGTCGAAGATTGAGCCGTTCCTTCAGGTTGTCGAAGGCCTTTTCGACCACATCTTTATTCCGATAGATCTCCAGAGCCTGCACAGCGTCCCGGATGTCGTTGCTCAGCAAGGGAAAATAGCCGAAATTGCGCTTGGCTTCAGCTATGGCTTCATCTTTAGCGGTAACCTTGATGCCGCGAACCGGCGTTTGCGTCACTTCAAAATATTTTGCATATTGCTGCTCATAGTCATGATTGCGCTGTCCGCTCTCCAGCTCTTGTTGCCTTTCGGATAATCGACTGTTGAATGCTTTTTCGTCTTCCAGAGCCCGATCCGGAGAGAAATACAGATGAAGATACATCCGCCGATTTCCCTTGAAGGTGTCTCCTTTATTCGGTCGTTCTTGACTATACTCCCAGGTGATTGGCCGGGTCATACTGTAAACCTGGTACTCCTGGCTGTAATTATTCCAGTTTCGCATTGTCTCACGGACCGTATCCAGCTGGGTCTTAACCAGTTGCAGGGAGAGCTTCCCGGCGATCAAGAACTTCAGGTGGTGCTGGCACAGCCCGTTGATATTGGCAGCACTGTAAAAACCACGGTCCAAAACGACCTTTATCTTTTTGTAGCCGATGGTGTTCATGTCTGCCAACAGCTTCCTGATTGTTTTTACGTCAGAAATATTTCCGGTCAGCTTGCGGTAATAAAAGGGCAAACGAGAATCCTGGCCGAAGAGCAAAGTCAGGTTGATCTGGGCCAGATGTTCATGATCTTTGTTTGTGCCGTAGCGAACTTGTCTGAGAGTTTGTGAATAGCTCGAGACCGAGGTGCTGTCATAGGCCAGATACTCTTGCTCAACTCGTCGATTACCCTGGAGACGAAAGAACTTCTGTCTGGCATCTTCGCTAATCGAGGCAAACAGCTCACTGCTCCTTTGGGAGGTGATCGCCTCTCTATATGGGTGATAATGAGTACTTGCCCATCGAGGAAAGCGGCTCAAAGGGTTTCTGTCCTCCATGATCAGATAATAGGCAATGGAGAGTATCTGCCGGTACTGATCAGGGAAGCAAACCTGCAAATCCTTGGCAACACCTGTAACTTCACCAATTTGGTCGAAGAGATTGGTCGCTCCGTAAAAATTTCTGGTGGCAACCGTTACCGGCGCTGGCCCAGGCTTGCCCCTCTCTTTCATTAACGACAGAGA
>JAUSAB010000031.1 GCA_030653035.1 Desulfocapsaceae bacterium
CTATGTTGATGAAGCCTGGCGGATCCTGAGCGGAGCAATCTGAGAAAAGGAGTGAGCGAATTGTTGCTCGCCGTCAATTTATCATCTTTTCTGGATGCGTGACTCTTGCCGCGACATTGCCCGGTTGTACCTGGTGGGCTGCAAGCTCATTGCCATTGCTACCCGCGTTTGGCCGGGGAGTTGGAGTATCTGTGCGTAGCGAAGGCTGGCTGGATACACAATAGGTGCGTCTGGTTGAGATGTCCTCAGGCCAGGAATCCTTGAAAGCATTGGCCGAGGGCAAAGTGGATGGGGCGGCGATGACCCTGGATGAACTTTTGCAGGCGCGCGCCAGCGGTCTGCCACTTTCGGTGGTGATGGTCTTTGATATCTCGGCCGGTGCCGATATGCTGGTGGCGTATCCCGGCATCAAGGTCCTCGCTGACCTTAAAGGCCGATACATCGGTTTTGAGCAAGGCTCCGTGGGTGAATTGATGTTGGTTGAATCCTTACGGTCGGCGGGTCTGAGAAAAGAAAACGTCACTCTGGTCATGCTGCTCTCCATCACTCAGCAACGCGAGGACTGGTCGCGCGATCAAGTGGATGCCGTCATCACCTTTGAACCGGTGGTCACTCAATTGTTGGCGCAAGGGGCGCTCAACCTTTTTGATAGTCGGCAAATCCCTAACACCATCGTTGATGTCCTGGCGATACGCAGTGATAGACTCGATTGCGATTGGAGCCACGTCCGCGCGATTCGCCATCTGCTCGTTGCTCATTTTCGGGTGCTCAAGCATCTGAATCGAAACCGGGAGAATGCCGCCTATCGCATGGCTCTCCATCTTGGTCTGCCGGCGACGAATTTCCTTGCTGCCTTTAAAGTCTTGATGTTACCTGATGCCGCCCATAATTACCGCCTACTTGCTGGAAATGCGCCTGAATTGCTCACCAGTGCCCGCAAGCTGTCAGCCCTCATGGTCAAGAGCGAATTGCTCAAGCAGGATGCCCCCCTCACTACACTGATACGCGCTGATTTTCGGCCCACTGATTTTCAGTAAGACTAACCATGGAGAGATTTATGCACATGAAGCCATTTATTCGCGTGTTGATTGCTTGCCTGTTAAGCGCCGCACAATCACCCATCCCGGTCTACGGCGCGGAACCGATAAAACTCGGCGTACTTCCTTCCCCTCTAAAGCGCAGGCACTGGCGCACTGGCAATCTTTGGCAGTCGTACTCAAACAGGCCATGCCCGAGTGCGATGTCGTGGTGGTAGCGTTTAGCCATTCCGAGTTGGATCAGGCAGTTGCTGCCCGTCAGCTGGATTTCGTCCTGACCGGTCGTGCCTGCCGACTACAGCCCGGTGGAAGATGTGTTGCGGGAGTTGCAGCAAGCCGCCGCAGTCGGTAATAGCAGGCGTTGGGGAGCTGATAAAACAAACCTTGCGCCAGGACCTCGTGCTCTCCACTATAACCGTCACTCTTGATATTCCTGAAACACTTCTCCGTGTCTGGGCAGATTCCATGCAAATCCAGCAGGTGTTTCGCAATCTCATCAGCAACGGCGTGGAGGCCACATGATGGAGGGTGGGACGCTGGCAATGAGTGCGGTTGAAAACAGGCAAGAGGGTACGGTTACTGTCAGCGTGCGCGACAGCGGCAGCGGCATTACCCCGGAGGTGCTGGCCAAGCTGTTTCGGCCGTTGTTCACCACCAAGGCGTACGGCATTGGGCTGGGGCTGGTGGTGGTAAAGAACCTGATCCAGTCTAACGGTGGGACGATCATGGTACAGAGTGAGATCGGCCAAGGCACGACTGTTACGGTGGTGCTGCCCACTATTAATTCTTCCATCGAGGTGAGTTGAATGCGTTTCTCAACCAAAATCGGATTGAGCACAACCATGGCGGCATTGTTTGTCGGGCCGTTGCTCGGGATAGCCGTATTCTTCAATGCCCGTTCCCTGTTGCTGGAACGCATTGTCCACGAGCAGGTCAAGATTGCCTCGGGGGTGATGGCGGAAATTGATAATGCCCTGCTGAGGACCGCTGGGGCAATGAACGTGATTGCTGCCGATAATTTCCTGCGGGAATTTGTTGAAGCACCTGCGCAGCACAAGGAACAGACTGACACAGTTGCGGGCGAGCTTGAAGAACGGGCTAAACTGACCGGTCCTTGGGAGGGGATGCTTGTCTTCGACCAGTTAGGCCGGATTGTATTCGCTCCTATTGAGGGGCAGGGTTGCATCGGCGAGTTAGCCGATAACCCTCAGGTCCGCATCGCCGTCGAAAGTGCCCTGAAGGGTAAGTCTTATCGTTCCGACCGGATAGTATGCCCTGGAGGCCTGCCGGTGGTGATCTTTGCCGTACCGGTTTTCGGCCGCGTCGATGCGGACAAGGTGGTGGGAGTGGTGGTAGGCCAATACGTCTGGGGTTCCATTCAGAAGATTCTCGACGATGTCGATGCTATGGCAATAGTTCATCTGTTCAATAGTCAGGGGGAAGTGATCGGGACACGCAGCAGCGATCCCTTCGACGAGAACTCCCTGCCGCTACTCCGGATGAAGCCGGCGTGGAAGACCTTGCCGGGTGGGGAGAGTTATAGCGTCCTGGCCAGTTCCACTCATGCTCCGGGAACCTGGCTGGCAGTGAATTCCTCGCCAGGGGGTGAGGGGTGGACGTTGATGATGGAGAAACCTTTTAAGGTAATGTTTGCCCCTATTGCAGTGTTGGCGAGAAATACCGGGATGCTGGTATTTGGCGTGCTGTTGGTGACGGGTGTATTGCTTGCGACCCTTGTTCGCCACTTCATTCGACCGCTCGAAGATCTTGTTGGGGGTGTGCGGCAGGTGGAGCAGGGCCGATTGGATCAGAAGGTGATGGTGCGCAGCAAGGATGAATTCGGCGAGCTGGCCGGCAGCTTCAACCACATGATCGACAAGTTACAGGCGACCCAGGATCAACTGGTACGCAAGGAGAAGCTGGCGATGCTGGGTCAGGTGGCGGGCAGTGTGGGCCACGAGCTGCGCAACCCGCTGGGGGTGATGAGCAATGCGGTCTATTTCCTGCAGACGGTGCTCGAGGGGAGCGACGAGAGAATCAAGGAGTATCTGGGAATCATTCTAGCCGAGATCAGCCGATCGGAGTACATCGTTGAAGAGCTGTTGGATGCAGTGCGTACCCGTTCCCCTGAGGTTGCCACGTATGGGGTAGCGAAACTGATCGGCTTGATTTTACGTCAATGCATCATCCCCGCTTCCGTGACTGTTACCCTGGATATTCCCGAAACGATTCCTCCCTTTCGGGTAGATGCCCAGCAAATGCAACAGGTACTCCGTAATCTTATCAGCAACGGTGTGGAGGCCATGCCGGATGGGGGGGCGCTTGTGATCCACGCAGTTGAAAACAGAGAGGAAGGAACAGTTACTGTCAGCGTGCGGGACAGTGGCAGCGGCATGACCCCGGAGGTGCAGGACCAGCTGTTTCAGCCGCTCTTTACCACCAAGGCGCGCGGCATTGGTTTGGGGTTGGTGGTGGCAAAGAACCTGGTCCAGGTCAACGGCGGTCACATCGAGGTGCAAAGTGAACCGGGGAAGGGTACTATGTTCTCCATCATCCTGCCTGGAGATTATGAGGAGGGAAAGTCGCATGCCTGAAAATCCGCCGTGCGGTTTGAGTGGTACACTGAAAAGGCTGGTTGACGCTCTCCTCAGGTTGAGCACACTTCAGGTCGCCGGATTGTTTCTTGCCGTCGCGGTGATTATGGCGATGATGATCGCCCTGACCATTGATTTTCTCTGGGATGGCCGCTTCAACGCTGAACTGGAGTTTGCCGGGGTTGTTACTCCTTTTCTTGACGGTTTGTTGATCGTTGGCCTCTTGGTGACACTGCTTGGTGAACTGCGTAAGGAAGTGGAACAGCGCCAGGCGGCTGAAAATGCTATCCGCCTGCTGAACGAAGGACTGGAGATCAAGATCCGGGAGCGCACGCAGCAATTGCTGGAAGTGCAGGACGAACTGGTGCGCAAGGAGAAACTGGTGCTGCTCGGCCAGGTGGCGGATACGGTGGGACATGAATTGCGCAACCCGCTGGGGGTGATGAACAATGCCGTGTACTTCTTGCAGATAGTGCTTGCCGATGCGGACGAAACCACCAGGGAATACCTTGGCATCATCAAGGATGAGATCGCGGATGCGGAACGCATTGTCTCCGACCTGCTGGACGCCGCCGCACGCACCAAGCCGCCGCAGCTGGAAATGGTGGAGGTCTCGGCCTTGATAGAGCAGACCTTGGGCAAGTGCGATGTCCCTTCCACCGTCACCGTCCGCATGAACATTCCGGCAACGCTGCCTGCCATCCGGGTTGATCCAGGACAAATGCAGCAGGTGTTCTGGAACCTGATTACCAATGGTCTGGAGGCAATGGTGGATGGCGGGATGCTGGAAATAAGCGCGGACGAAGACCAGGCGGCGAAAACGGTGACGGTCAGCATCAAGGATAGCGGCAGGGGCATTGGGCCGGAAGACCAGGCCAAACTGTTTCAACCCATGTTCACCACCAAGGCACGCCGGGTCGGATTGGGGCTGGCGGTGGTGAAGAACCTGACGCAGGCCAACGGCGGCAGCGTCGGGGTGGAGAGTGTGCCCGGAAAGGGCAGTACGTTTTTCGTTGTGTTGACGAGCGACGAAGGTGACAATGGCATGATTCATCATGCTATTGTCAATAAATAAGGGGAAGTTTCATGAAAATTTTAGTGGTTGATGATGACCTTCGGATTGTTAAAACGACTTGCGATATCCTGAGAATCAAGGGTCACGAACCCATTGCCGCTTACTCGGGCGAGGAGGGTGTGGAGAAGGTCAAGAACGACCGGCCGGATTGTGTCTTGATGGACATCAAGATGCCAGGCATCAGTGGTGTCGAGGCAATGAAACGGATGCAGGAGATCGTGCCGGCGTTGCCTGTCGTGTTGGTCACTGCCTACTCGGCAGAAGATCTCATGGCAGAGGCGAAAAGCTCAGGAGCCTATGCCATCATGAGCAAGCCGCTCAATTTTCCCATAATCCTTTCCTTCCTTTCCCTGCTGCGCAAGGAGGAGATTGTCCTGGTCGTTGATGACGACCCGAATTTTTGCAAGACCTTGAAGGATTTTTTGACCCTGCGGGGCTTCCATGTTGATACGGAAAGTGAGCCGCAGAAAGTGCTGGGCCATCTGGAGCATGATTACAAGCTTGCCATCGTTCTCGACCTTAAGCTGGGGGCGGTGGACGGCTCGGAGGTGTTGACAGAGGTGCGGGCCAAGTATCCCACGAAACCGGTGGTGGTGGTGACCGGCTATCGCCGGGAAATGGGGGATTCCATCGAGAAGGGCCGCCAGATAGGCGCCTATACCTGCCTTTACAAGCCATTGGAAATGGATGACTTGTTCCAGGTGATTGAAGACATTCGAATGAAGAAACTGCAAAACCTGCTGGTCTCGGCATAACCGGAGAGAAACCATGAATGCAAAGGAAAAAATCCTGGTGGTGGACGATGACCCGAATCTCAGGAAGACGCTTGCCGACATCCTGAGGGTCAAGGGCTATGAAACGGTTATTGCCGGTACCGGTACCGAGGCCATTGCGGCGGCGGGAAAAGGGGGTGTCAGCCTTGCCCTGATCGACTTGATGCTGCCGGATATGTCCGGCCTTGAGGTCATGGCGCGCATCAAGGCCATCTCGCCGTTGACGGAGGTGATTATCCTGACCGGGCATGCCTCGATGGACACTGCCATCAAGGCGACTTGGCAGGGGGCGTTTTCCTACCTCCTCAAACCCTACAATATGGATGAACTGCTACGGGTCATCAGGCATGGCGTCGAACGCCAGCAGGCAAAGGAGGAAATCCTTCGCCTGGCCTCATTCCCCCGGTTGCATCCCTGCCCGGTGATTGAACTTGACCCTGCCGGGGAGGTCTCCTATCTCAATCCGGCGGCCGAGAGAGTGTTTCCCGAGTTGGGTGCGATGGGGCAGTCACATCCTTTGTTGTACAGCGCAATGGAGTTGATCGAGGGCTTGCGGCAAGGTAAAGAGCAAGGAGAAACAGTCCATGAGACTGAGATCGGCGAAGCGACGTATGAACTGCATATTTACTACGTTCAGGATGTCGACCTCATTCGCATCTATGTTATGGACATCACTCAACGCAAACGAAATGAGGAGGAAATCTACCTTCTCGCCACTACCGACAGCCTGACCGGTATCGTCAACCGCCGGGAGTTCACCGCGATCCTGATGAGAGAAATGGCTCAAACAAAAAGGCATAGTATGCCCATGGCATTGATCATGTATGATATCGATTATTTCAAGCGTGTGAATGATACCTTCGGTCACGATGTCGGCGACCATGTATTGCAGACCGTCACCGGACTGGTGAAGGAAAATATCCGCGTCACTGATATAGTAGCGCGGTGGGGGGGAGAAGAGTTTATGGTGCTGATGCCGCAAGCGGACATCCCGTCCGCCAGAAACACGGCTGAGAAGCTGCGGTTGGCAATCGCCGGCCATCACTTCGATAAGGTGGATAAACTGACGATTAGTTTTGGGGTTGCCGCCTTCGAACCGCAGGATGATCTGAATTCACTGTTGAAAAGGGTGGATGACGCACTCTACCAGGCGAAGAAGCTGGGCAGGAATCGTGTTGAGATCCTTACCGGTGAGCTGTCTGGAACTTGTTTGCTCTACTCCCGATGATCAGAATTCCGGCCACGAATCGGAAGGTTAGAAAAAGAAATGAAACGACCAAACTTCAAAATAGTGCAAAACCCCAAGGACAGATTGCCAATTTGCGGCTGTATTTTCTTGAGAATTATTATTTGACTAAGGAGGGAGGGGTGAAGAGAATTGTCTCCATGATCTTTTGGGTAACCATTTGTATTTTTGCTTTTTCTGCCTTTGCAGCTGACCATAGCACGTTTATGATTGTGCCTATAGGGTGTAGCAGTAACAAGATCACAGGTGATGCTGTAGCAAGTGACGTCCTTGCGGGCAAGACTTTTTCCAATAATTACGTTGTGGGTATTACCGGTACTATGCCTAATGTCGGCAAGCAGGTTGTCACGCCGACGACTGTTAATCAAACAATAACCCATGGTTACCATGACGGGTCAGGTGCGGTAGTTGGTGATGACGACTTGAAAAGTATCTATGTACTGAAAAATAGAGACATTTTTGGTGTGAAGGGGAGCCTTGGGGTATTCTGGGGCTGTCGAACGGGTACGGATAGTTGGAACTCCACCGCCTGCGGCGTCGACTGCATTCAGTCGTCGGCCCTCGGAGCAATCGGATGCACAAATCTTTGTAACGGTATTTATAACCTTATTGCTGCATCCTTCCCATATAATGTCGGCGGTTTCATATGTGGGGGGAAGGGAGGGCTGTAATTTCAGACAAAGAGGTCGGTCAGTTCAAATCTCTTCCCATCAAAGAGGCCCAGGTTAGTGATCTTTAGTGCGGGGATCACGGGCAGGGCCAGGAAGGACAGGGTCATAAAGGGCGTCTGCAGCCGGCAGCCGTTTTCCTTGACCATCTGTTCAAGCATGCTGTAGCTTGCGGCCATCTCTTCGCAACTGCCAAGGCCCATGAGGCCTGCCACCGGTAGCTCCATCCTCTTTTCCTCATCCTCCTTGACAAAACAGATACCGCCGCCGCTCTCCTGGAGCAGGTTGACGGCCCGGACCAGGTCGAGGTCGCTTGCGCCAACCGCAATGATGTTATGGGAGTCATGGGCGATGGAGGAGGCCATGGCCCCATGTTGCAGGCCAAACCCGCGGACAAAGGCGATGGTTGGTAGTGCTGGCTGATAGCGGTTGTGAATGAGGATCTTCAGCAGGTCTGCTAGCGGATCAGCCTCGACAACGGTGTGGTCGGGTGGCACGGGGTGGCGGCCCGCGCCGGTGATAATCTGTCCGTCGTTCACCTCAATCACCTTTATCTGTGCCCCTCGTGCTCGAACTCGCAACTGTTCGGCCGTAATCGGTGCGGCATGGAAGTGGTTGACCGGGGTTTCCTGTGCCGCTTGAAAGAGAGGTCGTCCCTTGCTGCTGACCATCTCGCCATTGATCCAAGTGGCGCTGATCTCCATGCGCTCAAGGTCGTCAACCAGGATGAAATCGGCGGGGTCGCCCTTTTGCAGCAGCCCGACCCCGAGCTGGTAATGATGCACCGGGTTGACGCAGGCGCATTGGAGGATGTCAAAGAGATCATGGCCCAGACTGAGGCACTTTTTGATCAGTAGGTTGATGTGGCCGTGAACCAGATCGGCCGGTTTCAGGTCATCGGTGCAGAGCATGCACTGGCCGCTGTGGCTCGAAATCAGTGGATGCAGATCATCAAGGTTGCGGGCGCTTGAGCCCTGGCGCAACTGAATCTTCATGCCAAGGGCCAGTTTTTCATAACATTCCGCCAGGCTGAGCGATTCATGATCGGTGCTGATCCCCGCCCGGATATAGGATGCGAGTTCCGGCCCGCACAGGCCAGGGGCATGGCCGTCCACTCTTTTTCCCATCCTCACGGCGGACTGGATCTTGGCCATGACCTCTGGATCTTGACTGATGACGCCGGGGAAATTCATCATCTCGGCCAGAAAAAAGATGTCGTCGCGCCCCAACAGCTCTTCCACATCTCTGGCCCCAAGTCTGGCCCCGGCGGTTTCAAAGGCGGTGGCCGGTACGCAGGAGGGGGCCCCGAAATAAAACTTCAGCGGCACCTGCCGGGCGCTTTCGATCATGAAATCAATTCCGGCAACACCTACAACATTGGCGATTTCATGGGGGTCAGCCACCACGGCCACGGTGCCGTGGCATACCGCTTTTGCGGCAAAGGCGGCCGGGGTCAGCATCGAGCTTTCAATGTGGATATGGGAATCGATCAGCCCCGGCAGGATAAAGAGGCCACTGACCCCGGCATCCGGCCGGATGTCAACAATACGCCCCTGATCAATGACCAGGGTCCCTGGAAATTGCCTGCGGGCCACCGGATCAACAAGAATGCCGGATATCTTTTTCATCTCTCCTCCTGAGAAGGGTAAATGTCATTGTAAAGAGACAGCTACTGGAGCGTAACCTTTTCTCTGTCTGGCTCTTGATTTTTGTTCTTAAATTCAGGATGTTGGTAAGGTTGCTTGTGCTTGACGAATTGATTGCTCAAAGGAAGTTCCTGGGTAGTAGTTATGGCGTCCTTTTAATTGGTAACACACCAGTTGGCAGACAACAGACAAACGGGAACAGTTCCATACAACTCCGGGAAAAGAGCATCCGCATCATTGCCGGGGAATTATACCCTTAATATGCAGGAAAATGTTAGCGGCGATAATATCATTTCCTTTGTCGCCGAAATGATATGAGTCTATAAAAATGTCTTCCTGGGCGTCAAGAGTATCAAATACATTTGCCAGGTTCACATAATGAAAGTTCTTGGCATCGAATGTTCCAAGAACCTCGTCGATTTGCGTATAACACTGTTTGAAATATTCCAAGGATTCCTTTTTAAGCTTGGTTTCTTGTTACCATTAGCGTTGGCTGCAACACAAATACATATTCAATCTCTTCCTGAGAAAGCACAAATGAACTCAATTTCACATTTTTGAACAACCGCTTCGCTACAAGAGAAGGCGAAACTTCTTTCGGTTCGATTTGGGTGATTTCGGGGATAGCAGGTTGATCAGTCAAGTCGTACACTCTTTTTATCAGGTTTAGAAACCGAGATAATTATTTTTAATGGGGTAGTCGGTTAGCTCCACCTGAAACAAAATCCCTCTACAAACTTCTCTTGGGAAGAAGCTGAATGGGACGAAAATAGTGGTGATATCAGGCAGATATTGTAAGAACACTTATTGCGACTTTGTTGAAATGTTGTCTAGTAAAGCAGTCTTCGCAATAAGGTGGAGCTAACCGATTACCCCCTTTTATTTTTTTATACAGTTTCATATGGGCCTTATCCGAAATGTTCAGCTTAAAAGAAATAATCAGTTGAGAGGTGGCTCCATTCGTTTGAACAGTACCCCGAGTTTTTCAAGTGGATCCTTTGCGTTAACCTGCGGTGCTGGCCAGAAACAAGTGTCTTGTCTCTGGCCAGCACCGCTTTCTTATTGAATGATGACGAACAGTATTTGTAGCAGATTTTCTACTTAACGGCTTGTTCAAATTTCCGGAGTCCCTTCTCCTGTCTTGTGAGGGACGGGGCCATGGTTATACTTCCTGTCTATTTGATTTTATTTCTTAAATTCAGGGTGTTGGTAAAAATCCTTATGCCTAACGAATTGTTTGCTAAAAAGAGTTTGTCGGGTAGACTGGTTACAGTCATAAGTTTTGCAGCATGTTCTTTCAGGTTGGCCGTGATTACGTAAGGTGTTCCCGGAATTTGAAAAATGGAAAGTACTCTCATGGAATTGAGCAAACTTGGATTGGCCCCCTGGTTTCAGGAACAGGCTGGTGAGCTCTGTCAGCCTGACCAGCGCATTGCCCGGGTAACGGCGGTTGATCGCGGCTGGTATGTGGTCAGGAATGAGGAGGGGGAGGTGCCTGCCAGGGCAACAGGCAGGTTTCTGAACGCTACCGACTCGACCATGGATATGCCTTGCGTCGGTGATTGGGTCTGTGTCCATTACGACTCTGAAGACTCCGCGAGCATCCATACGGTGCTCCCCAGAAAATCGTTTCTTCACCGGAAATCTGCCGGCAAGAATATCGAGTATCAGATGATTGCCGCCAATATTGATGTCGCCTTCATCGTGCAATCGTGCCACTACGATTTTAATGTGGCCAGACTGGAACGCTATCTGGTGATGGCCAGGGAGGGTCATGTCGAACCCTTGCTTGTTCTCACCAAGACCGATCTGGTCACGGCTGATGAACTGGAACAATTAATCCAGCAGATTTGGGATGGCGGGATCAGCGCCAGGATTATTGGAGTCAGCAATGTAACCGGAGCGGGTCTTGATCAGATCAAAGAGCTGATGATCCCTGGTAAAACATACTGTCTCCTTGGCTCCTCGGGGGTTGGCAAATCAACGCTCATCAACCGGCTCACCGGCCAGGATACCCTGAAAACAAGAACAGTCAGTGACTCTGGAGAAGGGCGGCATACGACGGTCCGCCGTCAACTTATTGTTCTGGACCAGGGTGCCATGTTTGTCGATACACCGGGAATGCGGGAGTTCGGCCTTTTTGGTGCAAGTGTTGGCATTGGGGAATGCTTTGATGATATTATGGAGTTAGCGCTCAGTTGCCGCTTCACCAACTGCAGCCACACCAATGAACCTGGATGCGTAGTTGTGCCGGCATTAGCAGGCGGGACCCTGCAGCCGGAACACTATGGCAATTATGTGAAGCTCAAGAAGGAGTCGGAGCTGAATGAGACGGCCTATACTGAGAAGCGGAAAAAAACCCAAGGTGCCGGCAGGGTTGGCAACTCCGGGATGAAACAGTCGAATAAACAGAAATAAGATTTTGTCCTTCTCCCTGCGGGAGAAGGTGGCCGAAGGCCGGATGAGGGGGATTCTCCCGATATTCTTGCTGAATCTTCTCATATTTGAATCTCAAACTTTCAGGAAACGGAGTCGATCATGTTGTGTCAAAAAGAAAATTGTCAGGCCGAGATTGAAGAGGGTGAGGGCAGGGATTTTCATGGGAAATTATTGTGCGATGACTGCTACATGGATGCGTTGTCGCCAGCGCGTACCTGTGATCCCTGGGCTGTCCGCAGCGCCGGCATGGCCAAAGAGCGGGGAGATACCACAGAACAGGGTGGCGGAAGCCTCCAGCAGAAGATCCTTGAGCTGATTCAGAAATCAGGAGGCTTGAGCCAGACTGAACTGGCCGAAAAACTGTCTGTCCGTCCGGGAGATATCGAACGGGAAATCGCCGCCCTGCGTCATATGGAAAAAATCCGTGCCGTCATGCAGGACGGGAAGAAGGTCATCGTCCTCTGGTGATTTTTGGAATTTTGGTCCTGGTAGTCAATGAACTGCTGTGACCAATAATGATACCTCACTTTTAAATAAGAGATTGCAGAAGACACCAAGCAAATCAGGTCATGATAATCCAGGAAGTGCCACTTCAAGTATGGTGGGGGACTGAAAATCTCTTCAGGCTGTCCACCTTACAACACCCAGTACAAGGAGACGTCCATGTCTGACAAAAGTAGACCATCGTTTTACAAGAAGATCAGCAAACAGTTTCCGGAGGTTATGAGTGCCGCTGCAGCTCTCGGCACCACACTGCGCACGGCTGGCCCCCTCGATGAGAAGACCACTCATCTGATCCAGTTGGCGGCCGCAGCCGCGATGCAGTCGGAAGGATCGGTAGCGTCCCATACCCGCAGGGCACTGGAGGTGGGAGCAAGTCCCGAAGAGATCTCTCAGACCCTGCTGCTTCTGATTACCACGATAGGCTTTCCCCAGGCCATGGCCGCCCTGTCCTGGTCCCAGGAAGCGATGGAAAAGAAAGCTAAAAAATAAAAGATGGGTGATTTTGGACAAAGGATGACGGAGATCCTCAACCATGGCGCCTTAAATCTTGCCATGGCCATAGGATACAAAAAACAGATCTTCGATATCCTTGCAGATCTGAACAGGCCGGTAACCGTGGCGGAACTCGCTTCCGCCTCCGGGCTCCATCCCCGGTATCTCCAGGAATGGCTGGGGATCATGGTGACCGGCAGGATTATTGAATTGGTCAGTAAGCAAAACGCAGAAGCCACCTATTTCCTGCCACCCGAACATGCTTCCTTCCTGACCCGCAAGGCAGGAAGCATGAACCTGGGGGTCTATACCCAGGAAATTCCTCTCCTGACATCCTGTGCCCTGGCCCCGGTCAGCACCGCCTTTCAAACCGGGGCCGGGGTTCCCTTCTCATGCTATCCTGATTTTCAGGCATTCATGGCGGAACTTTCCGATGCCAAACATGAAAATGTGCTGATAGACAAGTTTCTGCCAACCGTTGACCATGGACAACTGCTTGCCCGTCTCACCGCCGGCATCCGTGTCTGTGATCTGGGCTGTGGCCATGGGGTTGCGATGAATCTCATGGCCATGGCCTTCCCCAAAAGTACCTTTGTCGGCATTGACAACCACGAGGATGCGGTCAGGAAGGCTACGGAAGCGGCGCAGGAGGCCGGTCTTGGCAACGCGGTTTACAAGGTTCTGGATGCGGCAGCCATCCACGGCAAAAAGGAATTTTTCAGCCGCTTTGATTATATCTGTGCTTTTGATGCCATCCACGATCAAAGCCATCCGCTGGAAGTCTTGCGGGGAATCAGATACATGCTGGCTCCTGGCGGGATGTTTTCAATGATTGAGATTAAAGCCGGGTCAAAGCAGGCTGACAATATGGATCACCCCATGGGACCCTTTCTCTACACCGTGAGCCTGATGCACTGTCTGCCGGTGGGCCTGAACGACAGGGGCAGCGGGCTGGGCATGATGTGGGGACGGGAAAAGGCGGAAGCCCTGCTCAGAGAAGCCGGCTTTGAACAGATTGAGATTGCCGAGATGGAATATGATCTTTTCAATCTCCATTACCTGTGCAAGGTGCCATTGGAGCAATAGTGCCGGGATTGATGTGGCTCTTTGTTGAGCCGCCATCTTCATAACAGTCCGAAAAAAGGTTATAATTATAAAACAACTTTGAATTTATTCATCTTTTCTCAAAAGGAGGCGTGTCATGCAAAAATGGGAATGCCCTTGCGGCTATATTTACGATCCTGAAGAAGGAGATTATGAGCATGGAGTGGAGGCTGGTACCCCGTGGGAAGACGTTCCGGAAGACTGGGTCTGTCCTAAATGTGGGGCCGCCAAAGAAGATTTTTTTGAAACTGATTGAGTCGGATCATTTGATCTGGTTACCGGCAATTGTCCATTGTGTCACCGGAATTGATGCATGGTCGCCAATGACTTGGAGTGAGCGTGATTTTTTCTTTCCGAACCTGCGATACCGGGGCGTAGCATGAAGAACGAACAAGACAAAATAATCATCTACCAGTCCAATGACGGTCAGGCCCGGTTTGATGTGCATCTAATTGAAGACACGGTCTGGCTCACCCAGGATCAGATGACGGTGCTGTTTGATCGGAATAAAAGGACGATTTCCGAGCATATCCGTAATGTTTTTAAAGAAGGTGAGCTTGTCGCAAATGCAGTTGTCCGGAAATCCCGGACAACTGCCGGCGACGGCAAAGCCTATGAGACAAATTATTACAACCTTGATGTCATCATCTCCGTCGGCTACCGGGTCAAATCGCAACGTGGCACCCAGTTCCGCATCTGGGCGACCTCCGTACTGAAAGATCATCTTCTCAAAGGCTACAGCCTCAACCCAAAGCGGCTGGCCGAAAAGGGGTTTGCCGATATGGAACAGGCGGTGGCCCTCCTGACCCGGACTCTGCAGCGCAACGAACTGGTAACGGATGAGGGCAAAGCAGTGCTGGAGGTGGTCGGCAGGTATGCCAGATCCTGGTCGCTGCTCCTGCGCTACGATGAAGACCGGCTGGAACTGCCGAAGAACCGCCATCCACCCAAGCAATCCCTTGATTATGGCCGGACCGGAAAATCGATCAAGGCCCTCAAGGACGATCTCCTGGCGCGGGGCGAGGCCTCCGGGCTGTTCGGTCAGGAGCGGGAGCATCATCTTCAGGGGATTCTCGGCAACCTCGACCAGACCTTCGGCGGCCGGGAACTCTATGGGAGTGTGGAAGAAAAAGCGGCCCACCTTCTTTACTTTGTCATCAAGGACCATCCCTTCAGCGACGGCAACAAACGGATCGGCGCCTTTCTCTTCCTGCTGTTCCTGAAAGAGAACAACCTGCTCGAACAATCCGGCATCAACGATAACGGACTGGTGGCCCTGGCCTTGTTGATTGCCGAGAGCGATCCCAGACAGAAGGAGTTGATGATCAGATTGATTATGAACCTCCTTGCCGGTGACACACAATGATTTGTGTGATTTTGTCCCTGATTTTTGTTCTTAAATTCAGGATGTTGGTAAAATTGTTTGGGCCAAACGAATTACTTGCTAAAAGGAGATTGTCGGGTAGATTGGTTCCAATCATAAGCTCAAAGGCACTTTGATCTGGTTGATAGTGATGAAAGACTGTGACCCCGTAATTATGTAACTGTAATGAGAACGTAAATGACCAGTGAAATTCACGCCCGCGAAAGAATAGATCAACTGCTTACCCAAGCCGGTTGGTTTGTTCAGGATGTCAAGGACACCAACATCTATGCCGGTAAGGGTGTGGCAATCCGTGAATTTCCTTTGAAGCAGGGGCATGGTTTTGCCGATTATCTCCTCTATGTGGATGGCCGGGCCGCAGGTGTTATCGAAGCCAAAAAGACCGGGACCACCCTGACTGGGGTTGAAACCCAGTCCGACAAATACGCCAAGGGTTTGCCCGATGGGCTGCCTGCCTGGACCAGACCGCTGCCTTTTTGTTATCAGTCCACCGGCGACGAGACCCGTTTCACCAATAACCTCGATCCCGAACCCCGCTCCCGGCAGGTCTTTGCCTTTCATAAGCCGGATTACATCTTAAAGGAAGCAGAGAGGATCGCCAGCCAAACTGCCGAGGTCAGCCCCGAATATCTCAGCCTTCACTCCACCCTCCGGGGTCGCCTCCGCCATATGCCGGAACTCATCGAAGAGGGTTTCTGGCCCGCCCAGATCCAGGCGGTCCGTAATCTCGAAAAATCCCTGGCCAAAGACTGCCCCCGTTCGCTCATCCAGATGGCCACCGGCAGCGGCAAGACCTTCACCGCCATCAGCATTATCTACCGGCTTATCAAGTTCGCCGGTGCCAAACGCGTCCTTTTCCTGGTTGATCGCGGTAACCTGGGCAAGCAGACCTTGAAAGAGTTCCAGCAATACGTTTCGCCCTACAACAATTACAAATTCAGCGAAGAGTTTATCGTTCAGCGCCTTACCTCCAACACCATCGATACCACCGCCCGGGTCTGCATTTCTACCATCCAGCGCCTCTACTCGATGCTTCGGGGTCAAGATCTGCCGGAAGAGGCCGAGGACCAATCACCCCAAGGTATGGACTGCCTGTTCAAGGAAATCCCGCCCCTGGAATACAACCCCAATATTGACATCTCCACCTTTGATTTCATCATCACCGATGAATGCCACCGCTCCATCTATAACCTCTGGCGGCAGGTGCTGGAGTATTTCGATGCCTTTCTTGTCGGCCTTACCGCCACCCCATCCAAGCAGACCTTCGGCTTCTTCAACCGCAACCTGGTGATGGAATACGATCATGAACGGGCCGTAGCCGATGGCGTCAACGTCAATTATGATGTCTACCGGATCAAGACCAAAATCACCGAAACAGGCTCCAAGGTCGAGTCCGGCTACTATATCGACAAACGCGACCGCGAGACCCGAACCACCCGCTGGGAAAAACTGGAAGAGGATTTCGAGTACGATCCGGGCACCCTTGACCGCAACGTGGTGGCTCCCGACCAGATTCGCAAAATTATCCAGACCTTCCGGGACAAGGTGCTGACCGAGATCTTCCCAGGCCGGCAATATGTCCCCAAGACCCTGATCTTTGCCAAAGATGACAGCCACGCTGAGGACATCGTCAAGTGTATCCGCGAGGAGTTCGGCAAGGGCAACGATTTCGCCCAGAAGATCACCTACAGGACCACCGGCAAGAAACCCGAAGAACTCATCGCCGAATTCCGCAACAGCTTTAATCCGCGTATTGCCGTCACCGTTGATATGATCGCCACCGGCACAGATATTAAGCCGCTGGAAATCGTCATGTTTATGCGGGCCGTGAAATCCCGCTCCTTTTTCGAGCAGATGAAAGGCCGCGGTGTGCGGATCATCAACAGCAATGACCTGCAGTCGGTCACCCCGGATGCCAAGTTCAAGGATCATTTCATCATTGTTGATTGCGTCGGGGTCTGCGAGATGGACAAGACCGATTCCCGGCCCATGGAGAGAAAGCCCACGGTCAGTCTCGAAAAACTCCTGCAGGCGGTAAGCCTTGGCAATACCGACCCGGATGTGATCTCCTCTCTCGCCGCCCGGATGGCCCGAATTGGTCGGCAGATCAGCAGGGTGGACGACCAAAAGGTCACCGAGCTTTCCCGTGGCAAAACCCTGGAGCAGTTAACCACCGATCTGGTCATTGCCCTCAAGCCCGACAACCGGATTGAAAGAGCCAAACAGGATGCAGGCTGCACCGAGCCCAGCGAAGAGCAGATCACCCAGGCCGGGGTCAAACTGATTGTCGAGGCGACCCGACCGCTCCATAATCCCCAGCTCCGCAACTTCCTGGTCGAGGTCAAGAAGAAGAACGAGCAGATCATCGACAACATCAGTGAAGATCAGCTGATCTCCGCCGAGTTTTCTGTCGAGGCCCTGGAAAAAGTTAAGTCCATGGTCCAATCCTTCGAGCAATTCCTGGCCGATAACCGCGACGAGATCACCGCCCTGCAGATTCTCTACAGCAGGCCCTACAAAAGCCGCTTGCGCTTTGAAGATATCAAGGAACTGGCCGGGATGATCGAAAAGCCGCCGCACCATTTCCGGGTCGATAATCTCTGGGATGCCTATGCGACTCTGGAAAAGGCCAAGGTCAAGGGGGCCAATGGACCGCATATTTTAACCGATCTGGTTTCCCTTGTCCGTTTTGCCATGCATCAAGAAAATGAGCTGGTACCGTTCCCGGAAAAGATCGAGGTCAACTTCAAGGCCTGGCTTGCCCAACAGGAGTCAGCCGGCAAGAAGTTCAGCGAGGAACAGCGCCAATGGCTGGTGATGATCCGCGACCATATCGCCGCCAACCTTGGCATTGAAACTGACGACTTTGATTATGCGCCGTTTGCTCAGGAAGGCGGTTTGGGCAAGGTGCATCAGCTCTTTGGTGAAGAGTTGAATATAATTATCGAGCAATTAAATGAGGCGTTGGCGGCATAGACCCATGAAAAACCAGAACGAAAACCATCCCGGTGGCGAACTCATCTTATACCAGACCGAGGATGGCCGTACCCGCATCGAATGCCGCTTTGAAGATGAAACCCTTTGGTTAAGCCAAGTGCTTATGGCGGACCTGTTTCAGACGACGACTCCAAACATCAATCTCCACATAAAAAATATTCTCGCAGAGGGTGAGCTTTCAGAAGCGGCAACTATTAAGGATTACTTAATAGTTCGATCAGAAGGTGGACGACAGGTGCGCCGTCAGGTCAAGCACTACAGCCTGGATATGATTATTGCGGTCGGCTACCGCGTCCGCTCCCCTCGGGGCACGACTTTCCGCCAATGGGCCACGGCCCGGCTCAGCGAGTTTCTGCACAAGGGCTTCCTCCTTGATGACGAGCGCCTGAAAAACCCACCTGGCCCCGGCGTGCCGGATTATTTCGATGAGGTGCTCGAACGCATCCGCGATATCCGCGCCAGCGAGAAGCGGATGTATCTCAAGGTGCGCGATATCTTCGCATTGGCCGCCGATTACCAGCCTAACGATGTTGATACTCTGAAATTCTTCCAGGTCATCCAGAATAAATTGCATTGGGCCACCACCGGCATGACTGCCGCCGAACTCATTGCCGAACGCGCCGACCACACCCAACCCAATATGGGCCTGACCTCGTGGAAGGGTGCCAAGGTGCGCAAAACAGACGTCACCATTGCCAAGAACTACCTGCGCGCAAACGAAATCCAGGAACTCAACCGCATCGTCACCATGTATCTCGACTACGCCGAAGACCAGGCCCGCCGCCGCCAGGTTCTCTACATGCGCGACTGGCGCGAAAAGCTCGATGCCTTCCTGCACTTCAATGAGCGCGACATCCTCACCAATGCCGGCAAGGTCGCCAAGGAAGTCGCCGACCAGCTCGCGCTGGAACACTATGAAAAATTTGCAACACGCCGCCTGACCACCGAAGCGATTACGGACGAGCAGGCGTTTGAAGAGGCGGTAAAGAAGCTGCCAGCCAAATCGCCTCGCAAAAAGAACAGTGCGCCGAAAAAATCGGGGAAGTCATGATGATCCGTGATCATATTGCCGCCAACCTTGGCATCGAAACGGACGACGTACAGGACGTACTCGTGTCGCGGGAGACAGGGATGTCGGGAGCGACTGATTTTGATTATGCACCGTTCTTTCAACAGGGTGGTTTGGGCAAGGTGCACAAGCTCTTTGGAGAAGATTTGAATATGATTATTGAAGAGTTAAATGAGGCTTTAGCGGCGTGACAAATAATTTACCCAAGAATTGGACTAAAAGTTCACTGGAAGAGGTGTCAACCATTATTATGGGACAGTCTCCTCCTTCGGAATATTACAACACAGAAGGTGATGGGCTTCCGTTCTTTCAAGGCAAGGCAGAGTTTGGCGACTTTTACCCCGAAGCGGTTAAATGGTGTACAAGGCCTGGTAAAATTGCACAAAAAGATGACGTTCTGATCTCCGTTCGTGCACCAGTCGGGCCTACAAATCTTGCCCTGTCGGAATGTTGTATTGGTCGGGGTTTAGCAGCAATAAGGCCAAAAGGAGATATCCCCAATAAATATCTGCTTTATTATTTATGCAGCATTGAAAATGAAATTGCCTCATTAGGGACAGGTACAACTTTTAAAGCTATTTCAGGGAAAATACTAAAGTCATTATCTGTTCCGATTGCCCCCCTCGAACAACAAAAACGCATCGTTGCGGAAATCGAAAAACAATTCTCCCGGCTGGATGAGGCCGTTGCCAACCTCAAGCGCGTCAAGGCCAACCTCAAACGCTATAAAGCCGCCGTCCTCAAAGCCGCTGTTGAAGGCAAACTCACCGAAGAATGGCGCAAACAACATCCCGATGTAGAACCTGCTTCCAAACTCCTCGAACGCATCCTCGCCGAACGCCGACGCAAATTAAAAGGTGGTAATAAGTACAAAGAGCCTCTTGAGGTTGATGTTTCCGATTTGCCAACTTTGCCATCTGGTTGGATCTGGACTCAAATTGAAACTATTACCGATATGATGTCAGGGCATGCGTTTAAAAAAGCTGAATATAGCAAAAAAGGTGTCCGTCTATTTCAGATAGCAAATGTATCTTTTGGCTATACAAAATGGGATGAGATTGAACATCTCCCAGACAGTTACATTGAACAATGGGGGAACCTTCTTTTAAAGGATGGGGATGTATTGATGGCCCTGAACCGGCCTTTACTGTCCAGGGAGCTCAAAATCGTACGATTGGGAGCTAATGATGTCCCTGCAATTCTTTATCAACGGGTTGGTAAGTTTCTTTTTTATTTTGAAGGGATAGCTGACTATTTTTTAATATTTATGCAAAGCCCTTATTACATAAATGCTCTTGAAAGCCAGTTACAAGGGGTAAATATCCCGTTCATAAATAAAGGGAAACTGCTAAGCACTCTTATCCCGTTGCCATCAAGTATTTTCGAGATGGATGTTATCATCAATAAAGTGAAGGCGGATCTATCAATTATTAAAACCACTGAAATCGAGATAGAAAAAAATTTGAAACGGGCCGATGGTCTTCGACAGTCAATTTTGCATAGGGCTTTTTCTGGTCAGCTGGTACCACCTGAACCCGAAGATGAACCTGCTGGCAATCTTTTAAAAAGGATACAAAGACAAAGAGAACAAAATAGCTCTCCCCAAAAAATAGTAAAAAAAGGAAAACTCCCAATGGTCCTAAAAGATACTTATTTTTCTTTGGATGAGGTGGAGGCTGATCACCTTTCCAAAATATTAAGAAAGAATGTTGAGGCAATAGACCCGAAAAGGTTATGGCAGGAATCGGAACTAACAATCGATGACTTTTATACTCAGCTGAAACGCGAGGTTGAGGGAAAACTCATAGAAGAGACTAAAGAAAGGTTGCTTAAGCTAATCGCATGAAAATTGAAAGTATAAGCATAGAGAAATGGCGCAATCTTAAAGGGTTTGAGGCGAATTTCGCTTCCAATGAATTTACTACCGTGTTGATCGGCGCCAATGGTACAGGCAAGTCGAATTTGCTCGAAGCCATTGTGTGGATATTTAGATTTCTTGATCGTGGGAAAGACCAACCCCAATTTAACTACAAAATTCAATATCGTTGTTTCGATCACGATATTGAAGTGCATGGTCAGTATTATTCTTATGATTCAAAAGGGAAACTGATACCTCAGAGGGCAACATCAATTACGGTAGATAGCAAACCTACATCACTTCCAAAATTCAGAGAAAGTAGCGACGTATATTTGCCAAGACATATTTTTGGATATTATTCTGGAAAAGACACGCGTTTTGAAAAGCTATTTGATGCTCATGCTAAAGATTTTTATGATTCATCTTTAGGGACAAAAAAGCTAAAAAAAGGTCACGCAGAGAGTGTAAAGAGCTTACGTAGGCTCTTTTACTGCCGCCCTGAACATAGCCAATTTGTGCTTCTTGCATATTATGCAGAGGAAAGTGAATATACAAAAGAATTTCTAAACAATTATTTAGGGATTGAAGATCTAGAATCGATACTGGTGGTACTGAGTAAACCGTACTGGTTTAAAGGTAAACCAACAACTTTCCAAAAACAAAAAGGGGATAGCCGCTTTTGGTACTCAGCTGGCGTGGTTAAGGGTTTTGTTACTCAGATGTGGGAGCATGCTCTTGCGCCAATTCGACATGAAGAGCGGATTAAGATCGATTTTCGTGAACGAACAGAGAGCAAAGAGCTATTGTATTTGTTTCTGAAAGACAAAGAAAAACTAAAAGACCTCGCCAATGTTTACAGCAAGGAGCCGACTCAGTTTTTCCGTGATCTAGAAAGTACGTACATAAATGATCTCATAGAGGAAGTAAGAGTTACTGTTCAGCGAAAAGATAGACATGACCGCGTCACATTTTCTGAGCTTAGTGAGGGGGAGAAGCAACTTTTGACAGTTTTAGGATTAATGAAATTCACCAAGGATGATGAAACGTTATTTTTATTAGATGAGCCGGACACTCATCTAAATCCTTCTTGGAAATACGATTATCTAAATGAAATTAATAACGTGATTGGCCCTTCGCCGAGCAGTCAATTGTTGTTGTGCACTCACGATCCTCTAGTAATAGGTGGTCTTGTAAAAGAGCAAGTACGCGTCCTTGCCCGGAACGTAAGTGAGCATGGAGATCAAATAGTATCGTTTGAACCTGATGATGACCCCAGAGGGATGGGTGTGGCTGGGCTTTTAAAGAGTGAAATGTTTGGGCTTCGCTCTACGGTTGATCCCGCAACTCTAGAAAAACTAGATAATCGTTTCAAATTGTATGCAAAAGGCAAAGAAAGAACTGAAGATGAAGAACAAGAATTTCGGAGAATTAATGATGAACTAGCAGAGTTGGGATTTACTCGTGATTTTCGAGACCCATATTATCAAGAATATGCAACTGCTGTCTCAAAACGGAAGCTATTTAAAAAACCAGTTCTTTCTAGAGAAGAAAAAGAAGAAAGAGAAAAAATTGTGGAAGAAGTCCTCGACGGTATTTTTTCAGAGGAAGAGTTATGAGATATATCCCTAGAGATGGATATGAACCACCAAAAGAATGGCGAGACAAAGCAACTGATTTGACCACAGAGGCATATGCTGCGAAGGCTGACCCAGATCGTAAAGAAGTTGTTAACAGAAAGCCAAGCCATTGGGGACAAATAAAGGATGAGCTCTTGGCCCTTTCTAATGGAAAATGTTGGTTTTCAGAGGCACGAGATGTTTACTCACACCCAGAAGTAGAACATTTTCGACCTAAAAACCTTGTCGCAAAGAACTTAGGCTCGGATGAAAGAGAGGGTTATTGGTGGCTGGCTTATTCTTGGGAAAACTATCGAATTTGTGGGAATGTTGGAAACAGGAAAAAAGGTAATTTCTTTCCCCTAAGAGATGGCTCTATTTCAGCAACTTCGGTTAGTAAAAATATTGATGATGAGATTTATTATCTGCTAGACCCTTGTGATGAGGATGATCCTGCTCTTTTGTCGTTTGACATGGAAGGTAAGGCGATACCATCAGACCATTGCGGGGAGTGGGACAGTAAACGTGTAGAATTAACCGTTGAAAGGTTGAAACTTTATCATGGCCCCTTGGAGGAGGCTCGGCGTGAAGTATGGAATATCTGTGACAGGTTGATAAATGAATGTGAAAATCTCGCTGCAGGGTTCCAAGCCAATCCAAGTGCGACTAAAAGACAACGAATAAAAGATATTCGAAAAGAATTACGAAATATGATCGCTTTCAAAGCGGAATTCTCACGAGTTGCCATCGCATGTCTTAAAAACAGTGAAACACCCACAGCACGTAAAATTTTATTACCTTTATGACGGAAGTGAGGAATTTTGACACCAGCGAACATCGTACAAAAACTTTGGAACTACTGTAACGTCCTGCGGGACGATGGGATGAGTTATGGTGATTACGTCGAGCAGTTGACGTATCTGCTGTTCCTCAAGATGTCGGATGAGCGGACCAAGGCCCCTTATAATAAGCCGAGTGCGGTGCCGGCAGGGTACGACTGGCCGAGCCTGATCAAGAAAGATGGCGATGAGCTTTTTGATCATTACCGTCATCTCCTGGATCAATTGGGTAAGGAAAAAGGTCTGCTTGGCCTGATCTTCAATAAATCCCAGAATAAGTTTCAGGACCCGGCCAAACTGCGGCGGCTGCTGGTCGATCTGATCGGCAAGGAAAACTGGTCGATGATGAGCGCCGATGTCAAGGGTGACGCCTACGAGGGCTTGTTGGAAAAGAACGCCCAGGATACCAAGTCCGGGGCCGGTCAGTATTTCACCCCTCGTCCGCTGATCCGGGCCATGATCGATGTCATCCGGCCGAAACCGGGCGAGAAAATCTGCGATCCTGCCTGCGGCACCGGCGGTTTTTTGCTGGCCGCCCATGACAATATCATCGCGGGCAACCCTAATATGACTAAGGAGGAGAAGCACGCCCTCAAGGACGTCACCTTTTCCGGTTGGGAGCTGGTCCAGAGCACAGCCCGCCTTTGTGCCATGAATCTTATGCTGCACGGCATCGGCAATAACGACGGCAAACTGCCGTTGACAGTGAGCGATGCCTTGGCAGCCGATCCAGGCGACCGTTTCGATATTGTCCTGACCAATCCCCCTTTCGGCAAGAAGAGCAGTACCACCATTGTCGGCGAAGACGGCAAGGCCTCCAAGGAGACGGATATTGTCGAGCGGGAGGACTTCTGGGCCACCACCTCCAACAAACAGCTTAACTTCCTCCAGCACGTAAAAACCCTGCTCAAACAGCAGGGCCGCTGCGGGATCGTGGTGCCGGACAATGTCCTCTTTGAAGGCGGGGCCGGTGAGACAGTGCGCCGCAAGCTTCTGCATGATTGCGACGTCCACACCCTGCTGCGCCTGCCGACCGGCTTGTTTTATGCCCAGGGGGTCAAGGCCAACGTCCTCTTCTTCGACAAAAAACCGGCCTCGGAACCCCCCTGGACCAAGAAGCTCTGGATCTACGATCTCCGCACCAACATTCACTTCACCCTCAAAACCAATCCTTTAAAACGGGCCGACCTGGATGAGTTTGTCGAATGTTACAACCCGACCAACCGTCAGGATCGCAACCCCACCTGGTCCACTGATACACAGGCTGGCCGCTGGCGGGCTTATGATTATGATGAGATCATCAACCGCGACAAGGCCAGCCTCGATATCTTCTGGCTCAAGGATGAATCATTAGAGGATTCCGATAACCTGCCCGAACCCGGCATTATCGCCGCCGAAATCATCGAAGACCTCCGGGCCGCTCTGGAGCAATTTCAAGAAATAGCTGATGATTTAGGAGTAGCAGAATGAATGGTAAGTCTGAGGAATAGGTAAGATTGTGGGAGTTATGGGATAATCGGGTCTGATTTCTTTTCGATCTTTCCTGAAAAGCACAGAGGTGTAAGGCAAAAAAACAATGAGTGATATCAAATTATTCAGAATTCAGAAAGACGAAGTCAGTGAGCTTGCAGGGCGCTCCGCCTCGGTGGAAAAGTCGCTTCAGACCCAGATGGAAGCTCATCTTGAAATTTTTCTTGGCGTCCGCTTTCTGGCAACGGAATATTCCACCGGTAAAACCCATGGCGGCCGCATTGACACCCTTGGAGTTGATGAGAACGGCTGCCCCGTAATCATTGAATACAAACGGGCCATGAACGAAAACGTCATTAACCAGGGCCTGTTTTATCTTGACTGGCTGATGGATCATAAAGCAGAATTTATCCTTCTGGTCATGAAGAAGTTTGGCAAGGAAATTTCCGATGCTATTGAGTGGTCAAGCCCAAGACTGCTTTGCATCGCGGGCGATTTTACCAAGTATGATGAACATGCCGTCCAGCAGATCAATCGGAATATAGAACTTATCCGCTACCGGCGATATGGCGATGATCTGCTTCTGCTGGAACTGGTGAATGCGACTACTGCGGTTGTGGCATATCCTGATAGTGAAAAGTCGGTTAAGGCAGGCAAGAACCAGTATAAGACGGTTACGGAATATCTGGCACAGGCCAAGCAGGAACAGAAAGACCTTTATGAGGAAGTAAAAGCGTATTTGCTGGCGCTGGGGGATGATGTTCAGTTGAAGGTGTTGAAGTTTTATTTTGCCTTTAAACGGATCAAAAATTTCGCCTGCGTTGAGGTGCATACCGCTACAGGTAAACTGTTGGTGTATGTTAAAGTTGATCCTGAATCAGTAGATCTTGAAAATGGTTTTACCCGTGACGTCAAGAAAACCGGTCATTTTGGGACTGGTGACGTGGAAATAGCAATTAGTTCAATGGCTGATTTTGAAAAGGCCAAACCTCTTTTACTGAAAAGTTATGAGGCGAGTTGAGAAGACTTTACAACCACGATGAAGCACCGGAGCGGGATTGCCGCCAGGATGATCTGCCCTGCCGATTGGTAGCCGCACAGAGCACTGCCCGTATCTCAATCAAGGAGCCGGTATGACCAACATTCATACTCTTGAAGACATTGCCACCCTTTCTGAAACCCTTGGTCTGGAATGCAAGCTGGCAGCAGGACGGGACGGTAAAGGACAGCTTCCTGCCGACTTCTGGCCGACATACAGCGCCTTTGCCAACAGCCGTGGCGGCGTTATCTTGCTTGGAGTGCAGGAAAAACAGGGCCGTTTTTCTCTTCAGGGTGTGAGTGAGCCTGAACGGGTCATCACCGATCTCTTCAATACCGTCAATAATCCGCAGAAGGTCAGTATTAATCTGCTCAGTGACCAGGATGTCTCCATTCTTACCATTGAGGGAAAAAGTCTCGTCACGGTTTCCGTACCTGCGGCCCACCGCAAACAGAAACCTGTCTATCTGAACGGCAACCCCTTCCAGGGTACCTACCGTCGTCTGCATGACGGTGACCGCCGCTGTGACGACGAAACCGTCAAGCGCATGCTGGCCGAACAGGTGGAAGACAGCCGGGACAGCCGCATCTTGATCGGCTTCGGCCTGAAGGATCTGGATCCGGACAGCCTGCACGCCTACCGCAACATGCTGGCGGTTCACCGCCCTGACCATCCGTGGATAGCCCTTGATGATCAGGAGTTTCTGCAGGTTACCGGCTGCTGGCGTCAGGACCGTGCACAGGAGGATGCCGGTCTCACCCTGGCCGGGCTTCTTCTCTTTGGGAAGTGGCCTGCTATTCAGGAAGGAGTTCCCTTTTACTTTGTTGATTATCAGGAGCAGCCGGAAGACAAGACATCTCAAACCCGCTGGCTGGACAGGGTGGTTCCTGATGGAACCTGGTCCGGTAACCTGTTTGATTTTTACCGCAAGGTGTCACGCAAGCTGGTGGCTGATCTGAAGGTGCCCTTTGTCCTCAAGGGTAATTTCCGCCAGGATGATACCCCTCTGCACCGTGCCCTGCGTGAGGCGCTGGTCAATGCCCTTGTTCATGCCGACTATTCAGGTCGGGCGTCGATTCTGGTGATAAAAGACCCAGCAGGTTTTATCTTTCGTAATCCGGGAATGATGCGCGTGCCGCCAGAACAGGCCCTACGCGGCGGGGAAAGTGATTGCCGCAATCGAACGCTGCACCAGATGTTTTTGATGATCAATTTGGGTGAGCGCGCCGGCTCCGGCTTGCCCAAGATCCGCCAGGGCTGGGAAATAGCAGGCGGCACGATACGGCTTTTTGATTCTTTTGAACCGTATGACCAGACCCGGCTGGAGATGTCATGGGGGCGGATGAAGGATGAGACGGGAAAAATGACGGGAAAAATGACGGGAAAGGTTTTTGACCTGCTGGTCTCAAATAACGCCCTGACTGTCTCTGAGTTAGCCGCCAAACTCGAAAAATCGGAAAGCACTATAGAACGGGCTATCCGGGAATTGTGCAAGTTGGAACGACTCAGAAGGGTTGGCTCACGCAAGAGCGGCCATTGGGAGGTCCTGGATGATTAACGTAGGCCATCTCAAAA